>JAUIIS010000351.1 GCA_030431575.1 Acidimicrobiia bacterium
TTTGGGCGCAGCCATCGACTACTTGTCGGCGCTGGGCATGGGTGCGGTGCGAGAGCACGAAGTCAGCCTCACCGCCTATGCGCTGCGGGCACTGCGCGAACGCTACGGCGACGACCTCTTAGTTCACGGCCCCACCGAGCCGGCCGAACGCGGCGGTGTGCTGTCCATGGTGTACAAAGACGTCCACCCCCACGACCTGGCCCAGGTCCTGGACACGCACAACATCTGTGTCCGGGCTGGCAATCACTGTGCCAAGCCACTCATGAAGATCTTGGGCGTGCCAGCCACCACCCGTGTCTCGCTCTACATCTACAACGATGAATCCGACATCGACCAGCTTGTCGATGCGCTCGCCGAAGCCGGCGATATGTTCAGCTTCTAACGAGCTCAACCAGTCAGCCAGAAAGTCAGCTCATGTCAGGACTCGAAGATCTCTATCGCGAGATCATTCTCGACCACTACCGCTCGCCCCGAAACCGTGGAGAACTCGAAACGCCACCAGCCAAGCGTGCCGAAGGCTTCAACCCGCTCTGTGGCGACGAGATCGTTGTCTACGTTGACATCGACGACAACGACGTCGTGCAAGACATCAAAATCGGTGGTCAAGGCTGCTCCATCAGCCAGTCGTCGGCCTCCATGATGTCTGCTGCGGTCAAAGGCAAAACCCTCGACGAAGTGCGCGACATCACCACCTCGTTCAAACACATGATGAGCATCCACGAAACCGGCCTCGAAGGCGAAGCTGAAGAAGAAGTCAGCTTCGACGACGACGTCGGCGACCTCGAAGCACTGCGCGGCGTGGTGAAGTTCCCGGTGCGCATCAAGTGCGCCACCTTGTCGTGGCACACCCTGCTTGAGGCCATCGAACAAGACGCCGACGCCTCGGCCTAGACCAGGCAGGCTGGCTCGCTGACCTCGCCGAACCAAGGAGTGTCGTTGAACACGTGCTCCTGTTGTTGCGGTTGAGGTCAGCGTTGCAGCTGGTTGACGCGGCGAGCGAACTCAACATCGAGTTCAGTGAGACCCCCAGCGTCGTGATTGGTGATAGCGATGTCCACGCTGCCGTAGACGTTTGACCACTCGGGATGATGGAACAAGTTCTCAGCAATGAGCGCAACGCTCGCCATGAACCCAAAGGCCTCGACAAAGCTGGGAAACGAGAAGGACGCACGCAAATGGGTGATGTCGTGGCTCCAGCCAGGAATCGTGGGCATCGCATCGCTGATCTGCTCAGCGCTTAAGAGCGTCTTGCGGTCTGGTGCAGGCACGTCGTGCTCCAATAGCAAAAGAAAGCGGCCGGTCGAGCGCATCTTAGGTCTTTGGCGTTCGCGGGGCCGACGCCTTGCACTAACGTGTCGCCAGTGACTCAGGGGGAGACACCAATGCCACTAGATCCAGCCGCAAAAGGCCTGCTCGAGCTACTCGACATGCTCGAGATCCCGGCCCTAGGCACGCTCGAACCCGCAGCAACCCGCCAAGCCTTCGAGGCGCTCCGCGATCCCGACGCCGAAGTCGAAGACGTTTCGGCGGTGCAAGACCTCGATATCGAAGGCGTGCCATGTCGTGTCTACACCCCCGAAGGCACCGGCCCGTTCGCGATGCTGGTGTGGTTCCACGGTGGTGGCTGGGTGATCGGGTCCATGGAAGAGACCGACGCTACGGCCCGTGTGCTGTGCAACAGGTCCGGTGCGGTCGTGGTGAATGTCGATTACCGCCTGGCTCCCGAGCACCCATTCCCCGCCGCTGCGGACGACGCGCTAGCGGTGTCGCGCTGGATCAAAGACAACGCCAGCTCCCTAGGCGGCGACCCTGCTCGTGTGGCTGTGGGTGGCGACTCAGCCGGCGGCAACCTCGCCGCGGTAGCTGCACAACAGGTGCCAGGTGTCTACGCCTATCAGGTCCTCATCTACCCCGTCACCGACGCCACAATGAGCCACAGCTCGTACACAGAAAACGCGGACGGCTACCTGTTGACCAAGCAGTCCATGGAATGGTTTCTCGAGCACTACGCCGCCGATGCCGACCCCACAGACCCCAAGCTGTCGCCGCTCTATGCATCAGAGGAGGTCCTCGCCGCCCAACCACCAACGTTCTTGTTGACCGCTGGGTTCGACCCACTACGAGACGAAGGCCAGGCCTACGCCGACAAGCTCGAAGCCGCCGGAGTGGCCGTGGAACGGGTGCACTACCCCGACCAGATCCACGCCTTCTTCACCATGTACGCAGCAATCCCCGCCGGACTCGACGCCATTGCCCAAGCGTGTGCAGCGATGAAGAAGGCACTGGGCTAGAGGCGCTTCAATCCTGAGCTAGCGGCCAAACCGGCGCTTCAATCGAGACCAAAACCTGTCGTCGGCGGCTGCTTGTTCGGCTTCGACCTCAGCCATTACTTGAGGTCCTACCGCGTTCACGATGTCCTCAGCCTCGTCGAGCAAGGCCGCTATGGAGTCGTCCTCGCCGAGCCCTTTGGGTTCGCTTGGCGTGGCCGGCGTAACCAACGTGCCATGCTTCCAGTTCACGTCCACCAGCCGCGGCTCGTACTTCGCGCAGTCGTCGGGGCATCGCCACGGGGCCTCCGGGGCCAAGTCGAGGTCGCACTTGCGCACCGTGTCGCCGTTGGGATAACTCCGGCTCTCGAAAAATTTGCAGTCTTGCCTCATTGGCATGCGACCAGTGTGGCAGGAGTAGCAGCCCTACTCCAACCGCCTAATGCCAACAACGGCTAGGACGGCGGTGCCTTCGGTGCGGGAAGCTTCCAGGTCTACTTCGGCGTCGATGCGCCACTCGAAGTTAGCCTCGGGATCGGCCAGAATCTGGGTCACGCTGCCGCTGGGACGATCCCAGGTAAACATCGCCAAGTGCCGGGCATCTGCGTCGATGCCGATGCTGGAGTATTCGTCCCAATACGGCGCCATTTGCTCCTCGATGTCGCTGGAGCGCAAGCGGCCGCCCCCAGCACCAGGGACCTCAGCAAACGCCGTGTAGTCGCGTCGGGCCAATAGCTGCACCAGACGGAAGGCCTCGTTACGCACCATGACCGCAAATGCCCGTTTGTTGGTGGTGACATCGCTGCGCTCGGGCTCGAGCGCAACGAGCTCATCGGGTGCAGCGCTGGATGCGTCAATGCCATCGGCGCCAGCCTGAATACGTTCCCACTCGTCGATCAAACTGGAATCGACCTGGCGCACCAGCTCGCCCAGCCATTCCTGCAAGTCCCAAACCTCGTCGGTCTTTTGCTGCTCGGGCACGTTCTGGATGAGGCCCTTGTAGGCATCCGAAAGGTAGCGAAGCAGCACACCTTCGCTGCGCTTGAGGCCGTGGTACTGCACGTAGTCACGGAACCCAAAGCCCATCTCGTACATCTCGCGAGCAATCGCCTTGGGCCGCACCGTGTTGTCGCCCACCCACGGATGATGTTGGCGGAATGTCTGAAAACACCCCCACAAGAACTCGTTCAGCGGCTTGGGGAACGTGATCTCGTCCAACTTGGCGATGCGCTCGTCGTAGTCGACGCCACGCATCTTCATTTCTGCCATGGCCTCAGACTTGGCCCGGTCGGTTTGGGCCTTGATCACGGGGCGAGGATTCTCGAGCACCCCTTCAACAACTGACAAGACATCCAACGCATAGTCGTCGGCCTCGTGATCTAGCTCCTCTAACACCTCAAGAGCAAACAGCGAGAGCGGCTGATGCAACGCAAACTCGTCTTGTAAGTCAATGGTCACCCGAACCATGCGTCCCTCGTGGTCTGGTTCGCCAAGCTGCTCCACCACACCCGCATCAACCAACGCCGCAA
>JAUIIS010000352.1 GCA_030431575.1 Acidimicrobiia bacterium
GGTAGAACGGGCATCGAGCGTGGCTGTTGGGGCATCGAGCACCAACAGCGCCGGGCGCTTCGCTAGCTGGATCCCTACAGCCAGGCGGTAGCGCTCGCCGCCAGACAAGTCTCGGATACGGCGATTCGCCATGTCGTCGGGCAATGACACGGCATGTAACACGTCGCCAACAGAGGCCGTTGGAATATGGCTGGCGACCACATCCGCCACAGCTCTGGCAGCGTCGCCGAGCATGAGATTGGCCGCTGTCCCAACACCATCTGGCACCCGCGCCGAACCCGCTATTTTGCCCGACGTGGGGGTTAGCTCTGCGCTGATCAGCCGAGACAACGTGCTCTTGCCGCTGCCGTTGGCACCAACAATGGCCAAGCGTTCACCAGGGGCGATCGAGAGATTGATGTCTCGTAACTCAAAGTCGGAGCCGTGTCGGTAGGACACGTCGACAAGCTGCAACAAGGGCTCGGTCATGGATGCCGAGCGTACCTTGCCAAACAACCAGCTCTCTGCAGCGGCATGACTTGCGTCACATCTGCTCCGGCACCACACTACGGTGACCCAAAGGCCAGAGCACCCGGGCTCTGGACCCACAGGAGGGGTACTACATGATCAAGAGCAACAAGGCGCTCGCTCGCCTCATTGCGCTACTACTTGCGTTTGCCTTGGTGGCAGCCGCGTGCGGTGGCGACGATGACGACGACGCCGCAGACGAAAACACCGAAACGACCGAAGAAGGCACCGGCGGTGAAGAAGGCGGCGATACCGAAGAAGGTGGCGATACCGAAGAAGGCGCCGATACCGAAGAAGACGACGGCGAAGGCGGCATCTCCACCGACGCTCCCGACGACGGCGATGCAGAAGCCGTCGCTGGTGGCACCATCCGCATGGGCCTCGAAGCCGATGTCGATGGCCTCAACCCAGTGACCTCAGCCCTGTCGAACCCGGGTCTGATCATGTCTGGCGCCGTGTTCGACACGCTGGCCGAATACAACGAAGACAACGTTGCGGTCCCCTACCTCGCCGAATCATTTACCCCGAATGATGACTTCACCTCGTGGACCTTGAAGCTGCGCGAAGGCGTCACCTTCCACGACGGCACGCCACTGAACGCCGAGGCGCTGCGAGTCAACTTCGAGACCGTCATTGCCGACCCGCTCGTGGGCTTGGCTGTTGCCCCGTTCTACCCCAAGGTCGACGAGGGAGCCTTCGAGATTGTCGATGACCTCACCGTCACCTACAACTTGTTGGAACCAGATGCGTACTTCCCTGCGGCGCTCACCGGCCAGCTTGGCTTTGTGGCCTCGCCCGCCTGGTTGGCTGCAGCGCTTGAGGACCCAACGCTCAACCAGGAGCCCGTAGGAACCGGTCCATTTGTGTTCGACAGCCGCTCCGAAGACTCCATCACCCGCTTCGTGCGCAATGACAATTACTGGAACGGCGAAGTGCTCCTCGACGCAGTCGAGTTCGTGCCGGTCACCGACGGTGACGTCATGGCCTCGCTGTTGCTCGAAGGGGAACTCGACACGTTGGCTACCACCAACGTCGGCGCAATCGACACCTTGGCCGGCGCTGGCGAAGACCAGGTCATCAACATCCTCGACGACTCCGGCGAGGAATCGTTTGCCCAGATGAACACCTCGGTTGCCCCATTCGATGACATCCGAGCCCGTCAGGCACTGACGCACGCAACTCGCGCAGATGACTACCGGACACTTATCAACATCGGCGTTACGCGGGAAGCCACCCAGTTCTTCACCCCAGACAGCCCGTACTACAACCCCGATATTGAGCATCTCACTGACATGCCCGAGCTCGCACAGCCGCTCGTTGACGAGTACTGCGCCGAGTTCGCCGACAACTGCAGTGACGGCAAGATCAACATGGAACTCCAGTGGTCGGGCCCCTCGGTGGTGCAGACCCGGATCGCCGATCTGTTGATCGAGGGTTGGGAGCCATTCTTCAACGTCGAACGTCAAGAGCTGCTGCAAGACCAGCACATCCAAGAGACTGCCTTTGGTCAGTACAACGTGGTGACCTGGCGTACTTTCGGTGCCCCCGAGGTATCCAAGGACGAAGTCTGGATCTCCTGCAAGACCATTGGTGGCATCTCCCTCAACTGGGTGAAGTTCTGCGACGAGGAGCGCGATGCGCTTTGGGCACAAGCCAAGGTCTCCCAAGACCCAGCCGAACGTGCCGCTCTCTACCAGGAATGGTCGGCGAACCTGAATGAGGACTACCTCTACATATTCTTCAACCACACCCTGTGGAACAACGCCATCACTCCCAGCGTCAAGGGCCTGTGCAGCCGCGTCACCCCTGAAGGCGAACCACTGCGCTGCACCGGCAACGGTCGCGTGTGGTTCAACACCGCCTTCTTGAGCGAATAACCACTAACCGCTAGCGAAGAGGGGGAAACCAAGGATGCGTCAATGGCTCCAACGGCTAGGGATGATGATCACACTGCTTATCGCGGTGTCGATGCTCACCTTTGCTGCCATGAACTTCCTCGGGGACCCCCTCTTCAACATCTTGGGGCCAGCTGCACAAGGCACCGAACCCGAACAAATCGCGCTGCAAGAGCAGGCAAAAGAGCAGTATCACCTCAACGATCCGCTCCCGGTGCGTTACCTCAAATGGGCAGGCGACTTTGTTACCGGCGACTTTGGGGTGCAGTTCAGCAGCGACGGTCAGCCGCCCGTTAGTGACCTCGTCAAAGAGCGCCTCCCTCGGTCGCTGCAGCTCATGGTTATGGCCCAATTCTTGGCGCTCGCTATCGCCATCCCGTGGGGGGTCTTCACGGCCTCGCGGGCCAATTCGCCGGTAGATCGAGCCTCAACCATCACCGCGTTTGGGTTTGTCTCCTTACCCAACTTTGCCTTGGCGGTAATCCTCTTCTACGTGTTTTCGGTGAAGCTCGACTGGCTTCCCGACACCTACAACGCTTCTGACCCATTCTGGGGGTTCAGTCACGACGCCAAGATGGTGCAGCTGTTCCTGCCCGCCATGACCTTGGCGTTACCCACCGCCGCCGTCTACCAACGACTGCTGCGCACCGACCTGATCACCACCCTGCAAGAAGACTTCATTCTCATGGCCCGGGCCAAAGGCGTGCCGAAGCGCCGGGTGCTGTTCCGCCATGCTCTGCGTCCATCGATGTTCTCGGTGGTCACCGTGTTTGGTATCAACGCCGGTGCCCTCATCGGCGGCGCCCTGGTGGTCGAGAGCTTCTTCCGGATCCCAGGTATTGGCCGAGCCATCGTTGAGGCCGTGGCCCGCGAGGACTTCCCCGTGGTTCTGGCTCTGGTCATGATCATCGCGACTGGCTTTGTGATCCTCAACTTCCTGGTCGACATTCTCTATACGGTGCTCGACCCCAGGGTGCGCTCATGACCAACGCCGACGCACCAGTAGATCTCAACGTGGTCAGCATCGAAGAAGCCCCAGCCGAACACGTCCAAAAGAAGCGTCTTGGGGTGGGCTTTTGGATTGCGGTGGGTTGGCTCGTCGCCATCATTGGCGTCGCCATTCTGGCCCCAGTGCTGCCGCTGAAAGACCCCGACGCCAGCTTCACCCAGTTCGACGAGGTGGAGAACAACATCACCGGAGCCGTCACCGAACAGCCCATCACTCCCCCGTACTCGCCGTCTGCCGAACACTGGTTTGGCACCGACCAGAGCGCCCGAGACATGTTCAGCCGCACCATCTACGGTGCCCGGGTGTCGCTGACGGTGGGCTTTAGCGCCATTGCATTGGGCATGCTGGTTGGTGGCGCCCTGGGCATGTTGGCCG
>JAUIIS010000029.1 GCA_030431575.1 Acidimicrobiia bacterium
CCCCGCTGTCGCTGTCGCTACACGCCGCCGCCGCGGCCAGTGTCGCCGCAGACCCCCTCTGCTGCCTCGTTTCTTCCTTTGCCCCACATCCCCCCCTCCCCTCACGGGGCGTGGTCGATCCAACACAGAAGACGGCAAGCAAGTCGAGAGCCGCATACCTGAAGCCAAGCGACTGGTCCGGGCTGTTCGACGAGTAGGCGATGAGCTCGCGAATGATCGTACGCACGCCCTCCGGCTCCGTGATGGAGAGCAGCAGCGACTCGCTCTCCTCAATCCACTTCGGCTGCTTATCTCCAGCGCTAGCGTTGTCGCCGCTGGCCACTGCTTCCGTGGCTGGAGCGTTGAAGTTCCCGGGTGCTCTGCTGTTTGCGCTGCAACTGCTGCTGACAAAGACCAAGATTGGTTTGGCGTTCCGGGCTGTGTCTTCGAACCTCGAGTCCAGCGAACTGGTTGGTATCCGGGTGGGTCCAACGCTGCAGTTCGGCTGGGCTCTCGCCGCGGCCGTCGGTGCGCTTGGCGCATCTGTTTATGTGGCTAACCCGGTGCTCTCGCTGGAACCTTCGGTGATGTTGCGAGTGCTCATCTTTGCTGTGTCGGCGGCCGCTCTTGGTGGCCTCGACAGTCTGTGGGGCACGATCGTTGGTGGGCTGGGCATCGGCATGGTGCAGAGCTTGCTGGTGCAGTACGCCCCGTTCATACCAACGGAAATGAGTTTGGCCGCAGCCGTGGTCGTGTTGATGATCGTGTTGCTCTTCAAGCCTGCTGGCCTCTTTGGCACCGCAGCGGTTGAACGGGTCTAGGGGGGAATCAGAAAATGGCAGTTAGAGAACTCGTCAAAGGGACACCCCAGTACCGGAACTGGAGGGTCCTCACCGTCACACTCATGGTCATTGCAGTGGTGCTCTTCGCGTTTGCCTATATCGACACCGCAGCCATTGAGATCGGTGGCAACAAGTACAACCTGTCGATGATCAGGATGAACAAGGCAATGGCCTTCGCGGTTGCGATCTTGGGCCTGCAAGTGGTGATTGGGTATACCGGCCAGTTGGCCCTCGGCCAGAGCTTCTTCTTTGGGACCGGGGCCTATCTCACCGCGTGGTTGGTGGCTGACCATTCGTGGCCCTACCTGGCCACCCTGGTCCTGGTTGTGCCAGCCTGCTTCCTGATCGGAATGATCTTGGGCCTGCCAGCGCTGCGCGTACGGGGGTTGTATCTCGCCCTGGTTACCCTCGGCATGGCTGCAGTGTTTCCGTCCATCGTGAAGCTTGACTCGCTCAAGGAGTACACGGGCGGCTCAGGCGGTAAGCCGACGTCCAACTCCAAGGTCGTCGCCCCAGATTGGCTTCCGCTCGACCAGATAGCCGAGGCCCTGCAAAAGATCCCGCTGTTTGGCCAGTACTTCGGCGACGGGCCGTTGTCGGACCGCGAAGAAGCCCGCATGTGGACCTTCATCTTGTTTGCCATCGTCCTTGCAATATGCTTCTGGCTGGTAGCGAACCTGCTGAAGAGCCGGCCCGGACGTGCCATTCGCGCTATCCGGGACAACGAGACCGGCGCTGCCGTATCGGGTATTGACTTGGCCATGACCAAAACCCTGTCATTCGGCTTGGCATCGGCGCTTGGTGGTGTTGGTGGCACGCTCTATGTCATGGAGGTGGGTATTGCCTCGCCCGACGACTTCACCCAGCTCGTCGCTATTAACTTCGTCGTCGGCCTTGTGGTTGGTGGCGTAGGCACCTTGTCAGGGGCCATGGTGGGTGCTTTGGTCATCGTGTTCATTCCCGACTGGGCATCCTCGACCGAGTCAGTGGCCTTCGTGCCCGAACGGTGGTTGTCTGGCCCAACTGGCTCGCTGATCTTGGGCGTGCTCCTGATTATCCTCACGTTCATCTTGCCGGGTGGCATCGTTGCTGGCTTCCGGCGCTGGAAGGCTCGTTTTGTGCGCATCGTGCCCAGGGGCCCTGATGGGTCGGTGGCAGGTCAGCCCGATACTTTCCTCGATGCAGACGGCAACGTCATTGCCGCCGGAGAGGCTTCTCCACAAGAAGAACTGACAACGACTGCCTAGGTTCTAACCTTTGCAACTATGTGACAGTGACCAGTCAGGTCGCTCCACGCCAAGTAGTGTTTCAAATTGATTAACTCCCGGGAGGGGAAATATATGAGTAAACGATGGTTGCGCTTGCTAGCAGTGCTGCTGGCGTTCGCGATGGTCGCCGCAGCATGCGGTGACGATGACGACGACAGCAGTACCGAGCCAGACACAGAAGAGACCGACGCCGGCACCGATGAGGGTGACGACGAAGGCGACATGGACGAAGCTGACGAAGGCACCGATGAGGGTGACGACGAAGGCGACATGGACGAAGGCGACGACGAGGGTGATATGGACGAAGGCGACGCCGGTGGCGAAGCCCTCCCCACTGAAGGCGACGTTGAAGTCGCTACCGGCACCACGTTGAACCTTGGCGAATGCCCAGACGATTGGAGCCCCACCACGGGTGTCGACGGTGACGAGATCATCCTCGGCCAGTCGCTTCCACAGTCAGGTGCACTCGCATCGTTCGGCGCCATTGGCGAAGGCATGCAGATGTACTTCGACTACGTCAACGACACCGACCCCATCGATGGCAAGAACATCCGCCTCGTCACCCGTGACGATGCCTACGAGTCCGGCCGCGCCGTGGCCAACGTCGAAGAGATGCTCGACACCGAAGACATCTTTGCCTTCGTGCACACGATTGGTACCCCAATCAACTTGGCGATCCGCCCTATCACCGATGAGAACTGTGTGCCCCAGCTGTTCAACAGCTCCGGCTTCCCGTTCTGGGGTGACCCCGCCAACTACCCATGGACGGTCGGCAACATCTTGAACTACGTCACCGAGACCGAGATCTGGTGCACCGCAATCCAAGAAGAGTTTGGCGACGGTGCAACCGTGGCTGCGCTCATCATGAACAACGACTTCGGCACCACCTACCTCGACACCCTCAAGAACAGCGAAGCTTGCGCAAGCATCGACCTTGTGGGTGAAGAACTGCACGATCCTGCAGGTGACTCGGTCCAGAACGAGATGACCACACTCATCGCAACCGATGCAGATGTGTTTATTTCTGGCACCACAGCAGCATTCTGCCCACAGGCAGCGGCTGCTGTTGCTGGTTCCGAGTGGCGTCCGCGCTTCTTCAACTCCTACACCTGTAACAACCTCGCCAGCTTCTACGCACCGGTGCAAGATGCTGCTGGCCTACTGGCTGATGAGGGCGGGGGCATCCGCATGACCAACTCCAACAAGGTCTGTGGCGACCCCAAGTATGATGGCGATCCCGCGATCGTGCTCATCGAAGAGGTCCTCAACGACTACGGCAATGGCACCACGTGTGCAGATGGTTCGTTCTCGACTGGCGTGCTGTATGGCCAGTTCGTCGAGGACGTGCTGCGCGCGGCTGCGGCTCTGCCTGGTGGACTCAACAAAGTCAACCTCATGGCAGCGGTCTGGAACGCCGACACCAACAACGACACCCTTCTGGGCGGCTCGCTGAAGCTTGACGGCACCAACGATGCTTACTGGACCGAAGCGGCCCAGATCCAAGAAGTACAGGTTGTCGACGGCGCGCTCACCTTTGAGCCCATCGGCGACGTCATCGACTTCGAAGGCGAGGGCGGTTCCTTCGGGGGCTGATCTTTCCTGACAGGTTGACCTGTTGATTACCTAGGTGCCAGAGCCTCCGGGCTCTGGCACCTTCGCGTTTTGGGGTCAGACCCTCAACGTTCACCCCCGACACACCGCATTCGGGCCGGGTGCCACGTAGGGGTCAACGTTGAGGGTCTGACCCCATTGGCTGACCCCATCGGCAATGGGTGGGCCGAACGGAGCGGAGGCGCTGAGTGGGGTGGGTACAACTTCCCGGCCTCCTTGCTCGGGGCCGAAGGGGTGACGTACGGTCATCTCAGCGGTCGTTAGCGGCCGCGGGGAAGTGAAGATCCGCAGGCCGTAACTGGTCGCTGAACCTGCGGGGAGCTATGCGAACCCGGCCCCTCAGGTAGGCAGGCCCGGTACCCCCGGACCTTTAATGACAACCGACGAGGCCACAACGACGTGGACTCGGAGGTTATTCGAGAGCATGAGGACTCTGGTCGCACGACCCGCAACACAGCTAGCGTGGTGCCCGCTGTAGCGCCGAGTACGCCAAGGTCCTTATCTTCTCAATCCTCCCGTCAGGGAGGGAGACACCAGTTCCTTCGGGGAAACCCCCACAAAGAGGGATGAGACGGCCAGGCGGATGGCCGAGGGGCTGCTAGTGGGAGTCGGGTTCAGTGCGCAGAACTCGGCTCCCTAGCAGCGCGCCTCGCCGTAGGGCAGGTTGATTGGCTGCGTCCCAACGACAGACGGCATCAATTCCGGGCGTGTTCAGGGCCAGCGGCTATTAGGATGCGGCTGGAAGGGGGGCGTTATGCCCTGGAGTGGGGTCTAGTGGTTCATGCCTCTGCTCGTCTTTCCATCAGTGCGTGGACCGAGTGACGAGTGAAGGAGACCACGAACGTGCCTGCAACGATTGTCGTTGGGACACAGTGGGGCGACGAAGGCAAGGGGAAGTTCACCGACCTTTTTGCCAAGGAGATGAGCCTGGTTGTTCGCTACCAGGGTGGCCACAACGCGGGCCACACCCTAGTGGTCGATGGCGAGACCACGGCGCTACAGCTCATCCCTAGTGGCGTCTTGTACGACCACGTTACCCCTGTCATTGGTAACGGTGTGGTGGTGGACCCGGCAGTGCTTATCGCCGAGGTCGACATGCTCGAGGCCAAGGGTGTGGATTGCTCACGCTTGCGGGTCAGTGGCAACGCGCACCTCATCCTTCCCTATCACCAAGAGCTCGACGTTGTGTTCGAGCGTCACCTTGGTCAAAACAAGCTGGGTACGACCAAGCGTGGCATCGGTCCGGCCTACGCCGACAAGGCGTTCCGCATCGGGTTGCGGGTCCAAGACATGATGGACCCCAAGATCTTCCGCGAGAAATTGGCTGTGGCCCTCCACGAAAAGGGTCCGTTGTTGGCCAAGGTGTACAACCGTTTGCTCCCAGACATCGACGTCATCGCCGACAAGTACTTGCACGAGTACTACCCGCGGATCGAGCCCTACATTTGTGACGCAATCGATTTGGTGCACGAGTCCCTCGACGCTGGCCAACATGTCCTGTTCGAAGGCGCCCAAGCCACGTTCCTGGACCTTGACCAAGGCACCTACCCTTTCGTCACATCCTCCAATCCAACCGCTGGTGGCGCCTGCACTGGCGCTGGCGTTGGTCCTCGCGACATAGACCGAGTAGTCGGAATCACCAAGGCGTACACCACCCGCGTGGGCTCGGGCCCGTTCCCAGCCGAATTGTTCGACGAGGTTGCCGAGCACTTTGTCACTGTCGGTCACGAGTTTGGGACCAATACGGGTCGCCGCCGCCGCTGCGGCTGGTTCGATGCGGTCATGCTGCGCCACGCAGCCAGGTTGAACTCACTTTCGGAAATGGCGCTGACCAAGCTCGACATCTTGGATGATCTCGACACCATCAAGGTTTGTGTTGCCTACGAGATAGATGGCAATACGGTCACGTCAATGCCCTACCACCAGAGCGACTTCCATAAGGCGAAGCCGATCTATGAGGAACTCCCTGGTTGGAAGACCGACATCTCCGCGTGCACCGAACGCCACCAGCTGCCCACAGAAGCTCAGGACTACCTACGCTTGCTTGAGGCGCAGGTAGGGGTACCGATTTCTGTGGTGGGTGTTGGGCCGGGACGCAACCAGTTTGTGCACTGGAACGAAGGTTCCTAGTGCGCAGCGTTGTGGTGGTCGGCGCTGGCGGGCGCGAGCACGCCCTGGTCCACGCACTCCAACGAGACGCCAGCGTGGTGATTACCCCAGGCAACCCGGCCATCCCCGGATCGGTCGACACGGCCCCTGAAGACCTCGAGGCCGACCTGTTTGTCATCGGCCCCGAAGCCCCGCTGGTCGACGGGTTGGCCGATCGGCTGCGTGCCCAGGGCAAAGCAGTCTTTGGCCCCGGCGCCGATGGCGCCATGCTCGAAGGCTCCAAGGCCTGGATGAAAGAAGCGCTGGTTGCCGCGGGGGTCCCCACTGCAGCACACGGGACGTTCACGGCGGCAGAGCCGGCGCTTCAGTACCTCGCAACTATGTCACCGCCTTACGTGGTCAAAACCGATGGCCTGGCAGCGGGCAAGGGTGTCGTGGTCACCCACTCGTTGAAAGACGCGCAAGACGCCGTGAGGTCCTACGTCTCGGGCGAGGCCTTTGGCGGCGCGGGACGAACAGTTGTGATCGAAGAGGGACTCACCGGCCCCGAAGTTTCGGTCCTTGCCATTTGCAACGGATTAACAGCCGTTGCACTGGCGCCGGCCCAGGACTTCAAGCGCATCGGCGATGGCGATACCGGTCCAAACACGGGAGGCATGGGGGCGTATTCGCCGGTGCCCATTGCCTCAGCGGGCTTGGTCGACGACATTATGTCTACCTGCGTGCAACCCACGCTGGATTACTTAAGTCAGCTTGGCATCGACTTTCGAGGCGTTCTCTATGCCGGACTCATGTTGACTCCCCACGGCCCGAAGATGCTTGAGTACAACGTGCGGTTTGGTGACCCCGAAACCCAAGTTGTCCTTCCGCGGTTGACCTCGAGCCTCACCGAACTTCTCCTCCAGGCCGCCAACGGCCAGCCGCTCGCCGAACCGCAGTTCAGCACCGACGCCGCGGTGACGGTGGTTTGTGCCAGCGAGGGCTACCCAACTGCCCCCAGGACAGGCGATGAGATCCATGGGGTCGAACAAGCCCAAGCGTTGGACGATGTCACGGTTTACGCAGCCGGAGTTGCCAAGGGCGACTCCGGCCAACTGGTTACCGGAGGCGGCCGGGTCTTGAACATCACCGCCACCGGACCCACATTGGACGCAGCTCGCCAGCGTGCCTACCAGGCTGCCGAGCTCATTACGTGGCCGGGCAAACAAGTCAGGTCCGACATTGCCGAACAGGCAGCAAAACAACAGGAGATGTCATCATGAAGGTCGGGGTATTGATGGGGTCGGCTTCAGACGAAGCCAAGATGGCCAAAGCCAAAGAAACACTCGAGCAGTTCGGTATCGAATGCGACTGGCGAGTGTTGTCTGCACATCGCAACCCAGCCCAAGTAGTTGGCTTGGTATCGACCGCACGCGAGAACGGCTATGTCGCATTCATCTGTGGTGCGGGCATGGCTGCTCACCTGGCTGGCGTTGTGGCAGCGCACACCACGTTGCCGGTAGTTGGGGTGCCCATGTCTGGTGGGGGCCTCAACGGCGTCGACGCCTTGTACTCAACGGTGCAGATGCCCAAAGGGGTCCCGGTGGCCACCGTGGCCATCGACGGTTCCATGAACGCAGCGCTGCTGGTAGTGCAAATGCTGGCTATCACGGACGAAGACCTCGCCCAGAAGCTTGCCGATCACAAGGCCGAGATGGCAGGCGCCTGATGAGCGTGCCCAACGTGCTGGCTAGTCGCTACGCCAGCCCCGAGATGGTGGAGCTGTGGTCGGCGACCACAAAGATTGTTCTCGAACGACGTCTTTGGATCGCAGTGCTGCGGGCCCAAAAGGAGTTGGGGGTCGATGTTCCCGATGGCGTGATCGAGTCCTACGAGGCCGTGGTCGACACCGTCGACCTCGACAGCATTGCCGAGCGCGAGCGCATCAGCCGGCACGATGTGAAGTCGCGAATCGACGAGTTTGCGGCGCTTGCCGGGCACGAACACATCCACAAGGGGATGACCTCGCGTGACCTCACCGAAAACGTCGAACAGCTCCAAATCCGGGCGGCGCTAGAACTCACCCGCGACCGCACCGTTGCGTTGCTGGCCCGTCTCGGCCTGCGCGCAACCGAGTACGAGGCCTTGGCTATCGCCGGCCGGAGCCACAACGTTGCCGCACAAGTCACCACGCTCGGCAAACGCTTCGCGAATGCCGCTCAAGAGGTGTTGTTGGCCTATCGACGTATCGAACAACTTCTCGCCACATACCCGCTGCGGGGCCTAAAAGGTCCCGTTGGCACCCAGCAGGACTTGTTGACATTGCTCGATGATCCCGAGCTTGTGGCCCAGCTCGAGCACCGGGTGATGGAACACTTGGGCTTCCAAGAGTCGCTCGTCAGCGTCGGCCAGGTCTACCCCCGGTCGCTCGACTTCGATGTCGTGTCGTCGTTAGTGCAACTCGCTAGCGGCCCAGGGAGCCTGGCCACCACCATCCGGCTCATGGCAGGGCACGAACTTGCCACAGAGGGTTTCAAGCCGGGCCAGGTCGGCTCCTCGGCCATGCCGCACAAAATGAACAGTCGGTCAGTAGAGCGGGTCAACGGCTTTGGATCGATACTTGCCGGTCATCTGGCGATGGTCACTTCAGTGTCCGGAGACCAGTGGAACGAAGGCGACGTCAGCTGTTCGGTGGTGCGTCGGGTTGCTCTGCCCGATGCGTTCTTTGCCATCGATGGGCTCATGGAAACCATGCTCACCGTGCTTGATGACTTTGGCGCGTATCCGGCGGTGATCGACCGTGAGCTCGACCGCTACCTGCCGTTCCTCAGCACCACCCGACTCCTTATGGCTGCTGTGCAGGCTGGCTCAGGCCGAGAAGAAGCACACGAAGTGCTCAAAGAACATGCCGTCAGTGCAGCTCTGGCCTTGCGCGAAACAGGCGGCGCAGAGAACGACATGGTGGCGCGTCTCGCTTCCGATAGCCGCTTCCCGCTCGACGAAGCCCAGATCGTTGATCTGCTGGCTAAGCCCGACACCGGGCTGGCCAGCCAGCAAGTGGCCACCATCGTTGCCCAGATCGGCGATGTGGTCGAAGCGCACCCAAATGCGGCGTCATACAAACCCCAGCCCATCCTCTAACCCAGCGGAGGTACCCCCAGATGCGAGAACCTGCTTACAAGATTGACCTGCCCCACGTGTACTCGGGCAAAGTCCGCGACATTTACGATGCGGGCGACAATCGGTATCTCATGGTCACCAGCGACCGGATCTCGGCCTTCGACGTGGTGATGAACGAACCGGTGCCGAACAAGGGCCGGGTACTTATGGCCATGTCGGCCTTCTGGTTCGAGCACCTTAGCGAGATTGGTGCGAGCCATCTGATCTCTACCGACATGGCCGACTTTCCCGAGCAAGCCCAACGACCGGAGTTGGCCGGGCGCACCATGTTGGTTCACAAGGCCGAGATGTTGCCGATCGAATGCATCGTCCGCGGCTACATCACCGGGTCGGCTTGGAAGGAGTACCAGCGCAGCGGCACTATGCACGGCGAGGCGCTGCCCACCGGGATGCAAGAGAGCGAGCAGCTGCCCGAGCCGGTGTTTACTCCTTCTACCAAGGCCGAGGACGGCCTGCACGACGAGAACATTTCCTTCGACGCCGCCGCAGACCTCGTGGGCACCGAGTTGGCCAACCAATGTCGAGACCTGGCCCTGTCGCTGTACACCGCAGGACGCGACCATGCGGCCGAGCGGGGCATCATCATTGCCGACACGAAGTTCGAGTTCGGGTTCGTCAACGGGCAACTGGCGGTAGCAGACGAGGTGCTCACACCGGACTCATCGCGCTTTTGGCCCGCCGACCAGTGGATGCCAGGTTCGACACCGCCGTCGTTCGACAAGCAGCCCGTGCGCGATCACCTCGACACGCTGGATTGGGACAAGACGCCACCCCCGCCCACCTTGCCCGAGAGCGTCGTTCAGGCCAGCGCCGCTCGCTATGTCGAAGGCTACGAACGGATCACCGGCAAGTCCTTTGCCGACTGGCCCGGCTAGCAGGGTGCTGAAGTTCGGCGGTGTCGTCAGGGCGGCCAGGCGCCGTCCACGCAAGGACGCCGAATCCGGCACTCCTTGTCAGCGGAATGGCGGATGAGGTGGACGTCGCGTGGGCTGATGCATGGTCGTTCTGGTGGCGCTGGAGGATTTCAGCACCCTGCCAGAAAAGCGCACCTCACCGTGGCCTCCTAGACTTGCCAGTAGTCTCAAGCAACACACCGGTTGGAGAGCCATGAGCGAGCGTCAAGACGAAGGTCTAGCCCCAGGCGAAGCCAGAGAAATCGGACCATCACTGCGCGAGCAGCTTCTCGCCGACCCCACCCCTCCGCCGGCGGCGTTGCTGGATGAGTCCTACGAGTTCCTTGGCGATGAGGACATTCCCTACACCAACTACACGTCGCGCGAGTATGCCGCGGCCGAGTACGACCGGATGTGGTCAAAAGTCTGGCAATGGGCCTGCCATGTCGACCACGTCCCCGAGGCTGGCGACTATTACGTCTACGACATTGGCGATATGTCAGCCATTGTGGTGCGGACCAACGACGGCGAGATCAAGGCCTACTACAACGCCTGTATGCATCGCGGCACCCAGCTCAAGCCGCACGATTCGTGTGGATGGAGTAAAGACTTCCGCTGCCCATTCCACGGTTGGACGTGGTCTTTAGAAGGGCAGCTCGTCGACCTTCCCCAGCGGTGGGATTTTCCGCACGTGACCGACGAGTCTCATCGGCTTCCCGAGATGCCTGTCGATGTCTGGGGAGGGTTCGTCTTTGTGAACTTCGACCAAGACGCTGGTCCGCTCAAGGACTACCTAGGTGTGATGCCCGACCACTGGGCCGATTGGGATCTCGAAGACCGATACATCGACACCCATGTCCGCAAGCGCCTGCCCTGCAACTGGAAGGCCGCGGCCGAGGCGTTTCTGGAGGCCTACCACGTGCGCGAGACGCACGCGACCGGCAAACTTGGTGACGAGGTGACTACCGCGTACGACGTGTTCGAGCCCAACGTCTCGCGGTTCATTCACACCACGGCGCTCAACAGTCCCTTGCTAGACCCGCCACGCACCGAAGAGCAGTTGCTGGCTCGAATGGCGCAGCGGCGAGGCACTGAACCTCTCGAGTTAGAAGAGGGCATGCGGGCACGAGACGTGTATGCCAAGTACATCCAAGAGACCATGAGCGAGGCGTACAAGCAAGACTTCAGCCACTTGAGCCAGGCCATGACCTTGGACTCCATCGAGTACTTCTTGTTCCCGAACGCGTTCTTCTTTCCCGGCCTGCAGTTGCCCATGGTCTACCGCTTTCGACCCGACCCCACCACTCCCGACGCCAGCTACTTCGACCTGTTGATGATGCGGCCTCGCATCCCAGGCGAAGAGAGTCCCGATCCCCCTGACGTCATCGAATTGGACGTCGATGACAGCTACACCGTTGCTGAAGGTTTGGGCGGGCTGGGTCGGGTGTACGACCAAGACACGGCAAACATGGCTGCCCAAACGCGCGGCTTCAAGGCCAGCCTCAAGCGTGGGCAGACACTGGGCAATTACCAAGAGGTTCGGGCCCGACACCTCCAGCGCCGCGTAAGCGAATACGTGTCCGGGAAGGGCTAGTGTCCTGTCGGGCTATTTGGCCACATGATTTGCTGTCGCGTGCCCAGGCCAACTGCGTTGTACTTTCTCGACGCACGGGTGGCGGTGCGCCTTCGAAGCTACGCCTTGTTGACCAGACCATTCTCCACCGAATTATCCAGCGCTCTAGCCGGACCGGACACTCGACCCGCCGAGCCTATGGCTGTGTCAACGCCTACTGGGAGGCTGCGTCGAGGAGACTACCCAGCAACACGTTGCCGTCGTCGCTGCCCAAGAGTTGATTTGACGCCCGTTCGGGGTGTGGCATGAGCCCCACCACGTTGCGACGCGCATTGCAGATACCGGCGATGTTGGCCGTAGAGCCATTGGGGTTGTCGGAATAGGTGAAGACAATGCGGTCCTCGGCACGCAGTTCGGCCAAGGTGTCAGGCGTGCACGTGTAGTTTCCCTCGAAGTGGTTGATGGGGATTGACAGCTTTTGCCCGCGTGTAGCGTTGCCCGTTAGGGCGGTGTTGGTCACGAGGACCTCGATGGTGGCGGGCTGGCACAAGAACTTAAGGCCAGCGTTCTTTTGCAGTGCACCAGGCAAAAGCCCAGCTTCGGTGAGGACCTGGAAGCCGTTACAGATCCCAACCACTGGTCCGCCGCTGGCAGCAAAGTCGGTGACGGCGCTCATCATGGGCGAGAACCGGGCGATAGCGCCTGGGCGAAGGTAGTCGCCGTGCGCGAACCCACCAGGGATCACCACTGCGTCGACGTCGCCTACGTCTGCGTCGCCATGCCATAGCAGGCGTCCCTGGCCGCCGAGTGCCTCAACGGATTCGACGACGTCGTGTTCGCAGTTTGACCCTGGGAAGACAACAACCCCGACGGTGGCTGGCATTACGCGGCCTGAATAGAGATAGTTGCGTCTTCGATGACGGGGTTGGTTAGGAAGCGTTCGCAAAGCTGGTTGACTTCGTTTAGAGCAGCGTCCTCAGTGTCGGCTTGGACCTGGAACCTGATGCTCTTGCCGACCCGAACCTTAGAAACTCCATCGAACCCCAGGTTTGGGATAGCGCGTTCGATGGTGCTGCCTTGGGGGTCTGCTACCCCTGGTCGAAGCTGGACTTCCACCTGCACGTCAAAGGTCATGGGGGTCATGCTTGCACATAGATTCGGGTTCCACGAGGATCGGGGTGAAGATGTAAGACAGGAGCGCCATCGTTGGGTTCGGCAGCACTAACGTGGCGCCCATGACCGATGCCCTTCATCGAGAACTTGGCCTCACCGACGACGAACTCGCAAGGATCATCGAGATCTTGGGCCGAGAACCCAACCATGTCGAGTTGGCCATGTACTCGGTCATGTGGTCCGAGCACTGCTCGTACAAGTCGTCGCGCATTCACCTCAAACGCTTGCCCACCGAAGCCGACCACGTGCTGGTTGGCCCAGGTGAAAACGCCGGCGTTATCGACGCTGGCGACGGCATAGCGGTTGCATTGCGTATCGAGAGTCACAATCATCCTTCGTATATCGAGCCCTATCAGGGTGCAGCGACCGGCGTGGGTGGGATCATCCGCGACATCTTCACCATGGGAGCCCGCCCCATTGCCATCATGGACCCGCTGCGGTTTGGCCCCCTCGACGATCCCCGCAGCCGCTGGGTCGCCGAAGGCGTTGTGAGCGGCGTGTCTGGTTATGGCAACTCGGTTGGTGTTCCCAACGTGGGCGGCGAGACCGTTTTTGACGAGACCTACAAGGGCAATCCGCTGGTCAACGTCTTTTGCCTGGGTGTTCTGCCAACCGAACGCTTAGTCCTCGGCCAGGCCAGCGGCACGGGAAACCTCGCCATCTTGTTGGGTTCCACCACTGGCCGCGACGGCATCGGCGGTGTAAGCGTGCTTGCTTCGGCTGGTTTCTCGGACGACGAGGCCGACGCCGACAAACGACCCAGCGTGCAAGTGGGCGACCCGTTCGAAGAAAAGCGCCTCATCGAAGCGTGCTTGCAACTGCTGGATGAGGGCTTGGTTGTTGGGATCCAGGACCTTGGAGGCGCCGGCTTGTGCTGTGCGGCTTCTGAGACCGCGTCTCGTGGCGGCGTTGGTATGGATTTCGATGTTACGGCCGTGCCTCGCCGCGAAGAAGGCATGGAGCCCTACGAGGTGATGACCTCAGAGTCCCAGGAGCGCATGCTTGCCATTGTCGAGCCCGGCGAAGCTGATCGTGTCCTTGAGATCTGTGAGAAGTGGGAGGTCCTGGCCACCGTTGTGGGCAAGGTCACCGAGGGCGGCTCGTTACGGATTGTCGATGGCCTTGATGGTCCCGTCGTGGGTGAGGTCCCTGCATCGTCGCTTCATGACGATGCCCCGTTGTACGACCGGCCCAGGGCCGAGCCGGCCGACTTGAGCGAGGCTCGTGCCGACCTTGCTGACGATGCGCTGGAGGCGCCACCGGACATGGCGGCTGCACTCTTAAGCCTGGTCCACGACGCGTCCTGGGTGTATTCGCAGTACGACCATCAGCTGTTCCTCAACACCGTGGTGGGGCCCGGGAGCGACGCCGCAGTATTGCGCCTGAAGCACCCAACGACGGGAGTCGACACGGGCCGTGGTTTGGCGCTGACCACAGACGGCAACCACCGCTGGTGCGCGGTCGATCCGTATGTGGGCACCGTAATGACTGTGGCCGAATCGGTGCTGAATCTTGCCTGCGTTGGTGCCCGCCCCCAGGCGCTGGTGAACTGTCTGAACTTTGGCAACCCCGAGCACCCTGAGGTCATGTGGCAGCTGTCCCAGGCCGTTGATGGCATGACCGAGGCGTGCGAGGCCTTCGATCTGCCCGTGGTGGGCGGCAACGTTAGCCTCTACAACGAGAGCGGCGGGTCCAACATTGACCCAACCCCAATCGTGGGTGTTGTGGGACTGGTCGATGACCTATCCACTGTTCCGCCGGGTATGTCATGGGCCGATGGAGACCGGCTGGTCATGTTGGGGCCGCCGAGTTCGTGGCTATCGGGTTCCAAGTGGGCGTTCGATTCGGGCCACCGTCGGGGTTCGTTGCGACCGGTAGATCTCGAATTGCACATTCGGGTCACCAACTTGGTTCGTGCGCTTGTGGTCAGTGGTGGTGTGTCAGCGGTGCACGACATCTCCACCGGCGGCCTCGGCGGTGCACTGGTCGAGATGGCCATTGCGTCTGGCGTCGGTTGCACTGTTGCCCGCGTTGGCGGCCACGGCGAGCTCTTCAGCGAAGGCCCTTCGCGCGTGGTTGCGGCTATCCGTCCAGATCACTTGCCAGCTGTCGAGGCGGCGGCGGGCGACCTTGGAGTTCCGCTGACCCGTCTCGGCCTTGCGCACGGCGATGCAATCGCTGTTAAGGGCCTCGTTGACGTGCCTTTGGCCGCAGCACGGAGTGCGTGGGAGCGTTGTCTGCCCGACGCGCTCGGCGCCGGAACCACCATCGGATAACTGCCCGGCCTCAGCCAACTCAGTCGCGGGCCTTGGCCTGCCAACGCTTTGCCTGGCCGAACCACCACTGGGTGTGAGCCTGTTGGACTACTCCGGCCTATACAAACGCGCCGCAACGGACTACCAATAGTACATAGGACCCCTTTCGGCGCGTGGCGAACGGCCGATGGGCCGGGTAAGACCCGGCCTTCGAAGAGCGGTGGGGACAAACGCGAGGCGAGGGACATGAGTAGTAGCGACATTCAAATGTTCGCCGACTGGGACGAAGAAGCAGCGTTCTTGTCCAAGTCGTTGCGAGCCGAGGCCGAGGGCCGCAAGGTGAACGTGCTGGAAGCCGGTTGCGGGCAACGCTGGCCAATCGACATCGATGGACTTGACGTCACGCTGGTTGGGGTTGACCTCGACGAAGATGCGCTTGCGATTCGTGTAGAGCAAGGCGACTTGCATCACGCTATCCATGGCGATCTCCGCACTGCCGATCTTCCGGCGGATACGTACGACGTGATCTACAACAGTTTCGTGCTAGAGCACATTCCGGGTGCCGAAGGCGTCCTCGACAACTTCGTGCGATGGGCGAAACCAGGCGGAGTCATCCTCATTCGGTTCCCCGACCGCGATTCTGTGTTCGGGTTTATTACCCGCTTCACGCCCCATTGGTTTCACGTGTTCTACAAGCGCTGGGTTGTGGGAAACAAGAACGCGGGCAAGCCAGGACACGAGCCCTACGAGACCTTCTATGACCCGGTGGTATCGCGCAAGGGGTTCGTTGACTACTGCGAACGCAGCGGCCTTGAGATCGTGGCCGAGCGCGGCTTTCCCGTCGACAAAGCAGAGTCCGGTACCAAGATGAAGATCGCTGTTGCTGCCGCCCGAGTGTTCGGAAAGCTATCCTTCGGCCGCCTCGCCACCGACCACATGTGGCTCACCTACGTTGTAAAGGTCCCCGAGTAGCACCCACGAGTCCGCCCCAGAGCCGCCGACGTCACAAGACCCACTTGGCGTTTTGGGTCGAACTGGCGGACGCGTGTGGTCTCTACCGGCACCGAGGTCCGCCCGTTGCGGTGGATTAGCGCTTTTCGACTTCTAGGTCGAGGGCGGCGAGGCCGCGGAGGACGAAGCTGGGCTCGTACTCGAAAGTGTTGCCTTCGCTGAACGTGGGGCGCTTGATGCGGCGGACGAGTTCTTCGAAGGCGACGCGGCCCTCGAGTCGGGAGAGGGGAGCGCCGATGCAGAAGTGGTGGCCCTTGCCAAACGCGATGTGATCCTTGAAGTTGTCGCGGGCTGCGTTGAACTCTTCAGCGTCGGCAAAGAACCGTTCGTCGCGGTTGGCGGCGCCAAACATGACCCAAATGGTGCTGCCCTTGGGGACGTCGATGCCTTCGATGGTGGTGTCTTTGGTGACGATGCGGAACAGCCCTTGGTTGGGTGAGGAGAGCCGCAAGCCTTCTTCGACAATGCCGGGTGCGACGCCTTCGGGGTCGGCCTCAAGCGCATCCCACCACTCGGGGTTTTCGATAAGTAGCCGGATGGTCTCATTCAAGAACTTGGTGGTGGTTTCGTTGCCAGCAACCATCAGCTGGGTGATGATGCTGAACACTTCGGAGAACTCGAGTTTGCGGGTCTCACCGTCGGGGAGATCGGGGTCGTCGAAGTCGGCGTGGGTGACTTCGCTCAAGATGTCGTCCTGAGGGTGTTCCAGACGCTTCTCCCACTCGGAGTGCCAGTACTTCTGCTGGTCGACCTGACCGCGTGCAGCTTCCAGGCGGCGTTCGTCGGTGATGCTGGCACCCAGGGCGGCGACGCTGTCGTCTGACCAGCCTTTGATTTTGGATTTTGTTTCAGGGGCCATGTTGAGGGCGTAGTGGATGACTTCTACCGGGAAGGACACGGCGAAGTCGGCATGGAAGTCGATGGTGCCTTTGTCTGGGAAGGCGTCGATGTGTTGGTTGACGATCTCGCGGACCTTGTCTTCTAGCGCTGCGATGCGACGGGCCGAGAAGGCGCGGGAGACCAGCTTGCGGTACTTGGTGTGGTACGGCGGGTCGATGGTGAGCATCGTGTCTTTGCGAGGCCAGCCCTCCGCAAGGACCTCCATGACCTGGTCCATGATCTCGCTCTGGCCCATGGTTCCGGCGCTCGCGAAGCGAGAACTGAACGTCTCCGTATCGCGGAGGATCTCGCCGACAGTGTCCAACCGGGAGGCAAAGTACATACCGGTTGGCTGGTGGTGGAACAGTGGTCCGTGCTCGCGTAGCGCCGCATAATGGGCAAACGGGCATTGCTGGACTTCAGGGTCCATGGGGTGATAGTTCGAAAGGTCGATATCAGCGGTATCGGTCATGACGACATCATCTCGCAAATCTGGCGTTCGTGCTCGCCGAGTTGAGATTTCACTGCGCAGCCTCAAAACCAGTGTGCAGTCGTTGCTTACCGCAGGTAAACCGCGGCCCATCTTTGGTTATGTGCCGCCGACCTGGCAGACTGCAAGCCGTGCCCGTGGAGCAGGAATCCGTCGACGACAAACCGCGGGAGGCCTGCGGGGTCTTCGGGGTGTACGCCCCGGGCCGGGCGGTAGCTCACATGAGCTATCTCGGCCTCTATGCCCTTCAGCACCGCGGCCAAGAGTCAGCGGGCATTGCTGTCAGTGATGGCGACTCTATTACTGTGGTCAAGGACATGGGTCTGGTCTCGACCGTGTTTGACGACCGGACGTTGGCCGGCTTGCCAGGCCATTTGGGGATCGGTCAAACCCGCTACAGCACTACCGGCTCAAGCTCGTGGCGCAATGCCCAACCCGTGTATCGAGGCATGCCCCAGCGCGAATTCGCCCTTGGCCACAACGGCAACCTCACCAACACCGACGATTTAGCCGCATCTGCCGGCATGTTGCCAGGCATGGCAGCGTCTGACACCGATGTCATTGCCGAACTCCTCGGCGCCGAGATCGAAGCCATGGGCGACGACGTACGCAGCGACGGCCGGGAGTTAGAGCGAGCGCTCATGGAAGTGCTGCCGCGGTGCGAGGGTGCCTTTTCGTTTGTTCTGATGGACGAGGCCCACATTGTTGGTGTGCGCGACCCCAACGGCTTTAGGCCCTTGTGCCTTGGCAAGTTGGACAACGGCTGGGTGCTGGCCTCAGAAACGCCAGCGCTCGACGTTGTTGGTGCCCACTTCGTACGCGAGCTCGACCCCGGTGAGATGGTTATTGTCGACGCCACGGGCGTTCGTTCCTTGCGCCCCTTCGAGGACGCTCGAGTCGATCCGACGCTTTGCATTTTTGAGTACGTGTACTTCGCCCGGCCCGATGCCCAGCTTTATGGACAAAGCGTGCACCTGGCTCGGGTTCGCATGGGCGCATCGCTGGCCGAGCAAGCCCCCGTCGAAGCCGACCTCGTCATGGGTGTGCCCGAATCTGGCATCCCCGCCGCAGAGGGTTACGCGCGGGCTTCGGGGATTCCCTATGGCCAGGGCTTGGTGAAGAACCGCTACATCGGCCGCACCTTCATTGCTCCTACCCAAGAACTCCGTTCTCTCGGCGTCCGCATGAAGCTCAACCCGCTGCGAGATTCCATCGAAGGCAACCGGCTGGTTGTGGTGGACGACTCCATCGTTCGAGGCACCACCACCCGCTCCATGATCAAGATGTTGCGCGAAGCTGGCGCCAAAGAGGTGCACTTGCGGATCTCCTCGCCCCCTTACCGATGGCCTTGCTTCTACGGAATGGACACGGGTACGAGAGGAGAGCTCTTGGCCGCGAACCTCACGGTCGACGAAATCAAGGACTACCTGGGCGTCGATTCGCTTTCCTACCTCACCCTGGACCGTCTCACCGAGGCCACAGGTGCCCAGAACGCCGGTTTCTGTTCGGCTTGCCTCACCGGCGAATACCCTGTTGAGATTCCAGAACCCTTGGCAACGGCCGTCCTGACGTTGGACGACCAGCCGCCGGAACGGGCATCGAAGACGTTGGGGCTGTTTGCGAGCAGCGAGGCGGCCTTGCCAGCCGACGAAGCGCAACGAGGTGCCCCGTGACTACCGAGCCCTCCGAAACCTACGAAGGCGCAGGCGTCGACATCGCAGCTGGAGAAGCCGCAGTAGAGCGCATCAAGAACGTGGTGGCCTCGACCTACCGGCCCGAGGTAGTGGGCGACATTGGCGGCTTCGGCGGCATGTTCGACTTGACGGGCCTTGGCGGATCGAAGCCGCTCTTAGTTTCGGCCACCGATGGCGTGGGAACCAAGGCAATGGTGGCCACCGCCGCCAATCGCTTCGACACCATAGGTATCGACCTCGTCGCCATGTGTGTGGACGACCTGGTGTGCAGCGGGGCCGAGCCCTTGTTCTTCCTCGACTACGTCTCAGTCGGTGTCTTGGATGCCGACCAGATGGCTGAGTTGGTGAGCGGGGTTGCCGCTGGTTGCAAGACAGCGGGTTGTGCCCTCATTGGGGGCGAGATGGCCGAACACCCAGGAGCTATGGAGCCCGGAGAATTCGACCTCGTTGGCTTTTCGGTAGGCGTGGTAAACGCCGACGCGGTCATTACTGGCGACAAGGTGGCGCCAGGCGACGTGTTGTTGGGACTGCCCTCACCAGGTCTGCGCAGTAACGGGTATTCGCTGGCACGTCGTCTCTACTTCGAGGTCGCAGGACGAGGCCTTGATGATCCAGCGTGGGATGGAGCCAAAACCACGGTCGCAGAAGAGCTCTTGGTGCCATCGGTGATTTATGCGCCGGCAGTGCTCGCCGCCATTACTGAGGCCGAGGTCCATTCGGTTGCTCACATCACCGGTGGCGGCATTGCGGGCAACCTGAACCGGGTCTTGTCGCCGAGCACCGACGCCGTTGTCGATACCACAGCCTGGCAACCGCCGAGAGTCTTCGACGAGTTGGCCCGCATGGGCAACGTAACCGACGACGAGATGTCCAAGGTGTTCAACATGGGCGTGGGCATGGTCCTTGTCGTACCCGCCGCCGATGTCGCCGCAGCTGTTGGAGCGTTGGCGCAGTTCGGTCACCAGGCCTCGGTTATCGGCGAGATCGTTGGCGAAGGTTCTGGGCAAGTGCACCTTTCGCGCTAGGCGCTTCGCCAGCGCGGCGTCCGAAGGCGCCTCTGGCAGCCCTGAGTTGGCAACGTGAGTAGGGGTATGGGGTTGGACCCCGATAGCGTGCTGGCCCATGCCGACATCACCCACTGCTGCGTATTCATTTAGTGCCAAAGTTCGCCTCCGCAACGTGCCCGGCGTGTTGGGGGCGTTGTGCACAGCAATCGGCAAGGCGGGGGGAAACATTGCGGCCCTCGAAGGCTTCGAAGCCAAGACAGCCACCATCACCCGCGACATGGCCGTCAACGCCCGCGACGAAGACCACGCCGACCGTCTCATCGAGGCTATGCGGGCCGTCGATGGGGTCGAGCTGGTGGACCACTACGACCGCACGTTCCGCATGCACGAGGGCGGCAAGATCGAGGTCTTGCCTCTCTGCCCCGTGGGCGACCGCGACGACCTCTCAATGGCTTACACCCCAGGCGTTGCCCGGGTGTGCATGGCTATCCACGACAACCCAGCTTTGGCCCACAAGTACACCATCAAAAAGAACACGGTGGCCATTGTTTCTGACGGCACCGCCGTGCTTGGGCTTGGCGACATTGGTCCCGAAGCCGCGATGCCGGTTATGGAAGGTAAGGCCTTGTTGTTCAAGGCATTTGCCGGGGTCGACGCGTTCCCCGTGTGTATTAACGCCAAAGACCCGGCCGAGATCATCGAAACCGTAGAGCGCTTGGGCTTCGTTGAAAGCGTTGCACAAGTTCTTCGGCAAGTGAATCGTTTTGGCAGCGTTGGGCCTTCTGGCATCGACCATCCCGGAGGCTTTGTGCAGCCACCACGGCAGCGGCTCCAGGCCGAGATGGCGACCTACCACGCTAAGCGAACTAACTGGATCGGAAATGAAATCGGACAGCTTGATTTGCAGCATGCGGCGATCAGAATTGGTCTCCAACCATTTCTGAACATAATTGATTGAGACGAGCCACTCCAAAGCTCCTCGTTGCTCGTGGCTTTCCAGCGCGGCTAGTTCCTCCCATGTGATGTGACCCGACGCAACGCTCTCCTGTGCCAGCACGTC
>JAUIIS010000353.1 GCA_030431575.1 Acidimicrobiia bacterium
GACGACGTGCACCTCATTGCCGCGTTGGCGCTGCACCGGCGCATGACCGAAGCCGAACTGCGTCACGCTGTTGGCGACCGGGTCTACGACGCGTTCGCTCCATCGGGCAACCTATACAACCACGATGCCGAAGATCCCGATGGGATGGTGTTGCTGGGCGAAACCCCGCATGGCGAAGAAGTGCAGATGAACAAGCGGGCCGCCGAGAGCGACCTCATCGTTTACGTGAACATCAACCTGGTTTCCATGGATGGCGGCTGGAAGAGCACCGCCACTGGGCTCTCTGGCTACACGGCGTTGCGCCACCATCACAATCCCGCCACCATGGTTGAGTCCAAGAGCTTTATGGACCGCCACCGCTCGGAGCTGCACCACAGCAACTGGCGCCAGGGCAAGGTCCTCAAGGACTCTGGGATCAAGATCTTCCAGATCGAGACCACCGTCAACAACAACACCTTTGGCTACAGCGGGCCGCTGTCGATGCTCCAAAAGCGCGAGTGGGAGTGGAGCGGCCGAGACCGCGCCACCTTCATGGCCATGCAAGCTGGCCTCAAGCGCATGACCCCGCGGGCGCGCCGCAAGGCGTTTGGTTCTTGGCAGTCGCCTTATGAGATGACCTCAGTGCAAGCAGGCGAAGTTGAGGCCGTGCACGAGTCGACCACCGAGCATGTGTTCAAGCAGCACCTTGTCCCAGTCGAGGGCCAGACCGACATCTTGACTATGGGTCTCCCCTACATCTGCCCCTACAACGTGAACTCCATCATGAACCCCATCTTGGTGGCATGCCTGGGTCTTGGGTACTTCTTCAATATGTACCGTGGCAAGCCGCTGGTGCGCGAAGGCGGCGTGGTCATCATGAGCCACCCAACACCGTGGGAGTTCAACCCCGTTCATCACCCCAGCTACATCGATTTCTTCGAGCAGGTGCTCTCCGAGACCAAAGACCCGGTCGTCATGAGCGAGAAGTACGAGAAGTCCTTTGCTGAGGACGACTGGTATCGCCATCTGTACCGCACGTCATACGCCTATCACGGCGTGCACCCGTTCTACATGTGGTACTGGTGCGCCCACGCACTCCAGCATCTTGGATCGGTGATCATTGTGGGCGGTGACACACGTGCGGTGCGGCGCTTGGGTTTCCGGCCAGCTTCAACGTTGCAAGACGCGCTCGAGATGGCTACGGACACGGTTGGCCCCCAACCCACCATCACGCACTATCACAACCCGCCGATTCTTATGTCCGACGTCACCTGATGTGGTCATGAGTAGCTCCCAACGCACCATCAAACGCAAGACGAAGCAGCTCGCCCGAGCCGTTGGCGGCGCGCCTCAGCGGGTGCGTGCGTCGTCTATCGTGCGCAGGACCGAATTTCCGTTGCGGCCACCGCGAACACCTGGCGGCGTCGACAGGTTGCCCAAGGTCTCCAAGACCGGCGCCAATTTCGAAACCGAGTGGGCGCGGACTGCTCCGGCCCGCGCCGCGCGCACGGTCATGCTCGAAGGTGTCGTCCGTCCTGCGGTGGAACTGTTTGCCCGGCCGGTGCGCGTGGGGCAGGACCGACTCGAAGATCTCGACGGTCCCGCCATCTTTGCGGCCAACCACCACAGCCATATCGACACTCCCCTGCTGGTCACCTCAATTCCCGAGCCGTGGCGGCGTGAGCTCATCGTGGGTGCAGCAGCCGACTACTTCTTTGGCACCCGTGTCACTGCGGCGTTGTCGGCCCTCGCTATTGGTGCAATACCTATCGAACGCGCCAAGGTTGGCCGCAAATCGGCTGACTTGGCAGCCGAGCTCATCAGCGACGGCTGGAGCTTCATGATCTTCCCCGAAGGCGGTCGCTCTCCAGATGGGTGGGGACAGCCCTTCCGGGGTGGGGCTGCCTACCTAGGCATCAAGTGCAGCGTCCCGGTGGTGCCGGTGCATCTCAAGGGGACAGGAAAGATTCTGCGTAAGGGCAAGACTCTGCCCCAGCCGAGCCGAACCAAGGTCACGTTTGGAAGCCCGCTGTACCCTCACCCCGACGAGTCTTCCCGTCGGTTCGGCGCCCGCATCGAACAGGCCGTGTCTGAACTTGCCGACGAAGCAACGTCGGACTGGTGGCAGGCTCGCCAGCGAGCCCACAGTGGCGATACCCCCGCCTTGTATGGACCCCAAGCTGGCAGTTGGCGCCGCCAATGGGCGCTGGGCGACCAACGCCCAAACGCCCGGCGCAAGAAGCGGTCCTGGCCACCCCTCTAACCGAGGCGGCCCGTGTCTTTTAGGCGCCCTCGACCAGGCGGAGCCCGCTGGGCGACATCGACTCAGCCACGTGTGGCAGGTCGACAACGAATTCGGTGAGGTGGGCCGGGAAGACGTGCTCGCTCACGAGGACTGGGTTGTGGAGCGTGTCATTCGTGACGCGTTTGCAGATGAGTACTGCTGAGCCAGCGGGAACGTCCAGTCGCTGAGCGTCGTCTTCGCTCACGAGCGCGGCGCCAATGGTTTGGGTGGCCCCGCCGAGCGGGACACCGAGCAGCTCGTAGAAGGGTGCTGCTTCGACTTGGGAGCGCGAGAGGTGTTGCCCCGCTTCATGAGCCACCCAGACCGTAACCCTGGCAAAGGGTTGGCCGTCAGCGAGGTTGAGACGCTTCACTTCGAGCACGGTGTCGGTGCCCAGGACCGTGGCCACCCACGATGGCGCTTCGGTGAAGCCAAAGCCATAGACCTGGCGCTGCGAGCTGCGCTCCGACGCAGCCAGCTGGGACTCGATGGTGCCCAACCTGCCCAAGCTCTGCCGGAGGGGGTCGACGGCCACGAACCAGCCGGCGCCTTGTCGAGACGAGATGAGGCCTTCTTCTCGGAGGACATCGAGGGCCTTGCGAATAGTTACCCGGCTCGCCTCGAACTCTGCTGAAAGCGACGATTCGCTTGGGAGTACCTGACCCGCGCCAAAAACGTTCTCTTCGATGCGACGATGGATTTCGCCGGCAATCTCTCGATAGCGGATGGTGCGTTTGGTGCTGTCTGTGGCCATTTTGGTGTGGTTTCGGGCTGGGTGCTTGTCGAGCGCTTCCTAAACTTGTATCATACTTGTCTATAACAGGTAAAGAGCCTCGTCGAAGGCCCGGCCGCTGCGTCATACCCGTCCGACATCACTGTTGGTATGCCGCATAAGGTGCGCTAGACACGTTTCGACACGTTCTTTCTCTTCATCAACAAGCCACACCCAGGAGCCCGGCATGGCCGTCTACGCCAATACACCCATCGAACTCATTCAAGGCGTGTACAGCACCCTCGACGAGCGCATCGGCGCCGCCCGCGAGCGGTTTGGTCGCTCGCTTACGCTGGCCGAGAAGATCCTCATCAACCACCTCGACCGGCCAGATCAAGAGCTCGAGCGAGGCGAGTCCTACGTGGACCTGCGTCCCGACCGCGTTGCCATGCAAGACGCCACCGCCCAAATGGCGTGGTTGCAGTTCATGACCGCTGGCCTTTCTGAGGTGCAGGTGCCTACCACCACCCACTGCGACCACCTCATCCAGGCACGCGAAGACGGTAAGAAAGACCTCATGGCCGCCGTCAACAACAACGAGGAGGTGTATGACTTCCTCGAGAGCGTCAGCGCCAAATACGGCGGCGGCTTCTGGAAGCCAGGTAGCGGCATCATCCACCAAGTTGTGCTCGAACAATACGCATTCCCTGGCGGCATGATCATCGGCACCGATAGCCATACGCCCAACGGTGGCGGCATCGGCATGATTGCCATTGGTGTCGGCGGCGCCGACGCCGTA
>JAUIIS010000354.1 GCA_030431575.1 Acidimicrobiia bacterium
AACGAATCCGTCACACATGCCATGGTTGTCCCCACCATGCTGGCGCGTATCGTCGAACGCCTTGAAGCCCGTGGCGATGGCGGTATCGAATCCCTGCGGGCACTTTCCTACGGCGGCGGCAAGATGCCGCGACCTGTCATTGAGCGGGCGCTCACTTTGCTGCCGCAAACCAACTTTGTCAACGCCTATGGGCTCACCGAGACCAGTTCCACCATTGCCGTCCTTGGCCCCGACGACCACCGCGAAGCCATCGCCTCAGACGATCCTGCAGTTCGGGCCCGTCTGGGAAGCGTAGGCATGCCGCTTCCCACCCTCGAAGTCTCCATTCGCAACGACGACGGCGCCGAGGTTCCCCCGGGCACCAGCGGTGAGATTTGGGTACGGGGCGAGCAAGTCTCGGGCGAGTACCTGGGCAGAGACTCGCGGGTTACCGCCGAAGGCTGGTTCCCCACCAACGACGGTGGCTCGCTCGACAGCGCCGGGTACCTCTATGTCGAGGGCCGGATCGACGACATCATCATCCGAGGCGGAGAGAACATCTCGCCAGGCGAGATCGAAGACGTGCTGCTCACCCATCCAAGTGTTCGGGACGCAGCGGCAGTGGGGGTTCCCGACACACAATGGGGCGAGGTCATTGCGGTAGCGGTGGTCGGCGCCGACGGTTCCGACCTAGACGAAGCCGAGCTCAAGGGCTTTGTGCGAGAGCGGATGCGCTCATCACGAACCCCCGACCATGTGGTGGTCACCGACGAACTGCCGTACAACGAGACAGGCAAATTGCTGCGTCGCGTCCTCCGTGACCAGCTGTCCCACCTCGGTAGCAACGACACGTAAGGCACCCGGCGGTGACCTTCGACAGCCTGGCTGACCTCGACAGCGCTCTTACCAGCCCGTTTGGGCTTGAGGACGCTGCGGGTGCTCACCCTGCGTTCCTGGTGGCCAACGTTGCCCCCCAAGCGCGAGTACCTCATGCGCAGCGGTTTGCACTGGCGCTGCGCTCCGTTAGAGCGGTCACGGTTGGGCTTGTCTCTAGCCCGCTGGATCTTCCCGCTGCAGAACTCGCAGCGCACTTCGACATCTTGCTGGCACCCCCTGACATTGCTGGCGACGCACTGGTGGAGTCCACCGATTTTGCGGCCTCGATCGACCTCATCCAATCGACCACCGCTGCGCACCCCGCAGCGGCGGTGGCTTTGGTCGAGCTGCTACGGCTCGGGGCTTACGAGTCTGTTCCCCAAGGTCTCGTTGCGGAGTCGTTGACGTATTCGGTGTTGCAGAGCGGGCACGAGTTTGGGGCATGGCTGCGCGGCCGCGGCCCAGTTGCGCTCCCCCAGGACAACGCAGCTCCTGTGCTTACCGAACGGGTCGGCACTGCGTTGCAGATATCTCTCAATCGACCATCGCGTGCAAATGCGGTGACTGCGGCCATGCGTGACCACCTGGTCGAAGCTCTTCGGGTGGCGTCTAGCGACCCCACCATCGAAGGCGTTGTGCTGAAAGGTGTGGGCGATCACTTCTGTGCCGGCGGCGACCTCGCCGAGTTTGGGACATCACCAGACCCAGCCATTGGCCACGCCACCAGACTCACCCGCAGTCCGGCATGGTGGATTGCCGAACAGGCCACAAACGTGCGGGTCCACCTTCATGGCTCCTGCGTGGGAGCCGGCATCGAGCTACCCGCGTTCGCTGGAACCGTTGTTGCTGCGCCCAACACCAGCATTCATTTGCCTGAGGTGGGCATGGGGCTGGTGCCAGGGGCAGGAGGCACCGTCAGCATCTCGCGACGCATTGGCCGCCAGCGCACCGCTTTCCTAGCCATCACTGCTGAACGCATCGATGCCTACCAAGCCCTGGCCTGGGGCTTGGTAGATCGCATCGAATTGTGACTGCAAGAGATGTCGCCGGCTGTTGGCTATGACACTTGTGAACGCTGACTTCTAGCGGAGCATCTCGATGATGGTCACGTTGGCTTGGCCGCCGCCTTCGCACATGGTCTGAAGTCCATAGGTGCCGCCGGTGCGTTCTAGCTCGTTCATGAGCGTGGTCATGAGTCGTGCACCGGTGCAACCAAGGGGATGACCAAGGGCAATGGCGCCACCGTTGACGTTGACCTTGTCGTGAGGGATGTCGCACTCTTGCATCCAGGCCAGCGGCACCGGAGCAAAGGCTTCGTTGCACTCAAACAGGTCGATGTCACCAGCGCTCATTCCGGTCTTTTCGAATGCGTACTTGGTGGCCGCGATCGGGCCCGTGAGCATGAAGACGGGGTCGTCGCCGCGGACAGACATGTGATGGATTCGGGCCCGAGGCTTAAGACCGTGCTCTTTAACCGCTTGCTCGCCAGCCACGAGGATGGCTGCTGCACCGTCGGAGATTTGGCTAGCAACAGCGGCCGTTATCTGACCCCCTGGTTCAAGGGTTGCGAGCTGCGCCATCTTCTCAAGCGTGGTGCCGCGCCGGACACCTTCGTCTTGGGTGACGTCGCCGTAGGCCAAGATCTCGTTGTCGAAACGACCTTCGTCTTGTGCCTGGGCGGCACGGGAGTGCGATTCCAGCGCGAACTCTTCAAGCTGGCGGCGATCGAAGCCCCACTTTTGACAGATCAGTTCTGCCCCACGGAATTGGGAGATCTCCTGGGTGCCGTAGCGCTCTACCCAGCCTTTGGAGGTGGAAAAGGCGTCTTCAATCTCGGGATGCCCAATGGCTTCGTGACCCATGACATCGGATGCGGCGCCAATGGGTATGAGGCTCATGTTTTGCATGCCACCAGCGACAACCATGTCTTGCACGCCTGCCATGACACCCATTGCGGCAAAGCTGACGGCTTGTTGACCAGAGCCGCATTGGCGGTCGAGGGTGACACCGGGAATCGCTTCGGGCATGCCCGCAGCGAGCCATGCGGTTCGGGCAATGTCGCCCGACTGTGGGCCGACGTTGTCGAGACAGCCCATAACCACGTCGTCAACCCCCATGGGGTCGATACCTGTGCGCTCGATGAGGCCCTTAATGGCGTGGGCGCCAAGGTCAGCGGGGTGCTCGTTGGCCAGGCCTCCCCCGCGGCGTCCTACCGGTGTCCGGACTGCGTCGATGATGTATGCCTCACCCATAGTGATCCCCTTTGATCAAGGCTGTGCCGACCCAATGTGGGCACAGTGGAAACGCGAACCGCACCATTGTGCCCGATCTGGCGCCGCCGCGCTGCCCTGAGGGCCGGGTAAGGGGCCTCGAGAGCCACTCGCCGTTTCTGAGGTCTCGGCCCAAGATGTCTCGGACTTTGGACTGTGGTTCGGAGCAGTGAACGGTCGATCGGCTGATCTACCGTCGCCGCCGGCCTCGCGAGCCTCGCTGCGCTTTTCGGCGGCGTTGTTCCACCATTTCGGCTTGCTCGTCAAGCTCGTCGCGAAGACGCAGGTAACGCTCCAAACGGAAGGCATCTAACTGGCCCGCTTCGATAGCAGCACGAACCGCACAGCCTGGTTCGACCTTGTGGCTGCAGTCCCCAAACTTGCATGCCCGGCCCAGCTCGGAAACGTCGGAAAACACGCGCTCGAGGGCGGGTTCTGCATCCCAGATGCCTACCCCTCGGATACCAGGAGTATCGATGAGGACTCCGCCGTGTGGCACAACGACAAGCTCGCGGGCCGTCGTAGTGTGACGTCCCTTCGCATCGCGGCTGCGCACCGATGACGTTTCTTGCACTTCGTCGCCAACCATGGCGTTGACCAACGTGGACTTCCCCGAGCCAGACTCGCCC
>JAUIIS010000355.1 GCA_030431575.1 Acidimicrobiia bacterium
GGCTCCCTAGACCGGCGCCCTAGCCCGGCCTACCATCACGTCCCCCACTCGCATCCAAGGAGCAACAGGCATGGCGGCTACCACCCCCGCTGACAGAGTTGACGCTGACCGGCTTTGGAGTCGGCTCATGGAGATGGCCACCGTTGCGCCCACAGCCAACGGTGGCTCAAACCGCCAAGCGTTGTCCGACGACGACGCAGCTGGGCGGGAACTCTTCTTGTCATGGGCCACGGCGGCGGGTTGCACCCACGAGGTCGACGAGGTGGGCAACTTGTTTGTGCGCCGTCCTGGAACGAACCCAAATAAGGCGCCGGTCCTTGTGGGCAGCCACCTTGACACCCAACCGACTGGTGGCCGTTTCGATGGGGTGTATGGCGTGCTCGGCGGCCTGGAAGTTATCGAACGCCTCAACGACCTCGGAGTCCAAACCGAAGCCCCCATCGACCTTGCGGTCTGGACAAACGAAGAAGGCTCGCGGTTTCCGTGCTCCATGATGGGCTCGGGTGTCTGGGCCCAAAAGCTCACCCTCGAAGAGGCACGGGCAATGGTGGACATCAACGGCATCTCAGTGGGTGAAGAGCTCGACCGCCTTGGTTGGGCAGGCCATCGACCCGCGTCGCCTTCGCCACTCACGGCATCGTTCGAACTCCATATCGAACAGGGTCCAATCCTTGAGAACGACCAGATCGAAATCGGCATCGTGACCGGCGTCCAGGGTCTTCGATGGTTCAAGATCGAGCTTGAGGGGTTCCCGGCACACGCCGGGCCCACACCCATGGAAGGGCGCAAGGACCCCGCACGAGTCATGGCCAAGATCATCACGCGCGTCTACGACATGGTCGAACGCAATGCCCCGTGGGGCCGAGGCACGTTTGCGCAGTTCGACTCGGACCCGGTGAGCCCAAACACCATCCCCGAACACCTCCGCTGCACCCTCGATATTCGCCACCCCGACCCAGAAACCCTGGAGGCAATGGAGCAAGCAATGCGCCAAATCGTGGCCGAAGAAGCAGACGCAAACGGCGTGCCGGCCACTATTGCCAAGCAGAACGATTCGCCGCCGGTGATCTTTGACGAGAACTGCGTGGCCGCAGTGGAAGACGCGGTGTCCGCCCTCGGGTTCTCGAGTACTCGCTTGTTTTCAGGCGCAGGCCACGATGCATGTTACGTGGCGCTCCACGCACCAACGTCGATGATCTTTGTGCCCTGCGACGACGGCCTCAGCCACAACGAGGCCGAGAACATCACCAAGGACCAAGCCGAACGCGGGGCCAGCGTCTTGCTGGGCGCGGTACGGCGAGCCGCTGGCTAGTTGGGGTCCCAGGTGCTTGGATGACGGCTGGCGCTGCCCGCAGCCCCGCGGGACTCCGGCACCGTTGGTTCTTCGAGAAGTTGGCGAAGCCCGTGTTCGAGGCGCCCAACCCTTGTTGATACCACCTGCAGCCGGGCCAGGACCTTTAGCGCGGTCTCGCGATCAAGGGCCTGATGGCCAGGGGGCAGCATGGCGACGCTACGTCTGAGTTGCTCGATCTGGTGGTCCAAGTGCACATCCATGTGCCCAGTATCGAACATACGTTCGGTCTGCGCAAGAACCGCCGACAACTTTGTGGGCTCTCGAGCGGCGCTATCTCCAGATCGGCGACCCCTGCGGCCCTACGATGGTCAAATGAACTCGTCCTTTGACCGTTTCCGCCCACACCCATGGCATGGGCTCGGCGCCGGATCCGACACCCCTACTCACGTAGATGCCTACATCGAGATCACTCCATTCGATGCGGTGAAGTACGAGATCGACAAAGCAACCGGGTACTTGCGCGTCGACCGTCCGCAGGGCTCGAGTGCCCTACCACCCACCTTGTACGGCTTCATCCCCCAGACGTACTGCGGCGACGAGGTTGCCTCGTTGACGCCCAGAGCCACCGAAGGCGACGGCGATCCCCTCGACATCTGTGTGCTGTCCCAACAACGCATCGACAGGGCGGAGATCATCGCCCCCGCCCGCGTTGTGGGCGGCATCGCCCTGCTAGACGATGGCGAAGCCGACGACAAGATCATCGCGGTCCTCAACAGCGACACGGTGTTCGACTACGCCAAAGACATCAAGCACCTCCCAGAAGCCGTCATCAACCGGATCGTCCACTACTTCGGGACGTATAAGCAACAGATGACCGGCGACAAGCACAACGCCATCGAAGTTGTGGGTAGCTACGGAGCCGAGCACGCCCGCGAGGTGGTCGCCGCATCCATGCGCGACTATCGCAGACAGTTCCCCTCCTCGTAGTCAGCGCCCCAGCTACGCAGCCGCCGGTTCCCAGCCGTCTCAGCGGTTGGTGTCGCGGTGCCCTATGCGTCGGTGGAAGCGCTCGATTGCGAGCGCAACGAGCCGGTCAATGAGCTCGGAATAGCCCAACCCGGATGCTTCCCACATCTTTGGGTACATCGAGATCGGCGTAAAGCCGGGCATAGTGTTGACCTCGTTGACCAGCCAGCCCCGCCCATTGGTCTCATAGAAGAAGTCGACTCGGGCCAGCCCCTCGCACCGAAGGGCCTTGTAGGCGCGGGTAGCCAGCTCCACCATGGCGTCGTACGCCCCATCCTCAAGCGGGGCAGGGATGACAAGCTGCGCCCCGTTGTCGTATTTGTCCTCGTAGTCGTACCAATCGGCGCCGGTCAAGATTTCGCCCGGCACAGAAACTTCTGGATCGAGGTTGCCCAGCACCGCACACTCGATCTCGCGGCCCACCACGGCTTCTTCGACCACGACCCATTCGTCGTAGCGCAACGCCTCGCTCACCGCACTAGCGAAAGCATCGGCAGTGGTGGCCTTGGTCACCCCGACAGATGAGCCCATGTTGGCGGGCTTGACAAAGACCGGGTACCCCAGGTCTTCGGCGATCTCTTCCAACAAGTCCGGCGACCACTGCACGGCGTTAAAGCCGCGCCACCGGGCTTGGGGAACCTGGTGATAGTGGAAAGCTTCCTTCGCTTTGATCTTGTCCATGGCCATCGCCGAGGCCAACACGCCAGAACCAACGTAGGGGACATTCATGAGCTCGAGTAGGCCCTGCATGGTGCCGTCCTCGCCTTGAGGGCCATGCAAGATCGGCAACACCACCGGAGGCAACTCGCCGTGTGCGGCGAGCGCTAGCGCGGGCTGCACCTCCGGGCCTGCGGCCACGAATTTGGCAGGCAGCGCCTCGGGACCTCCAGCAAGGGCCGCGATGGCCGCTTCGGCCCGAACCCACGTGCCGTCCCGTGTGATGCCGATGGGCTCGACGTGGTACTGCGCGGGGTCGAGCGCAGCCAGCACATGGCGGACCGATGTACATGACACGTCGTGTTCGGCTGACTGGCCGCCAAAGAGCACGATGAGACGCTGGCGGGGCTGAGGGGCACTTGAGGGGTCCTTGGTCACCGACCCAACGCTAGTGCCCCACTCTTGCATTAGGCAGGCTAGACGCGTCCAGGGCCCGCCGCAGATGCGACAGGCCCCGGAACCAAAACGTGGCGCGAGGCCATTGGCGTGGTTAGACGAACGCGGATGCGAACACCAACGACACGATGGTCATGACCTTCAACAAGATGTTCATCGCTGGGCCGGAGGTGTCCTTGAAGGGGTCGCCGACGGTGTCGCCGACAACAGCAGCCTTGTGCGGATCGGAACCCTTGCCACCGTGGTGGCCGGCCTCGATGTACTTCTTGGCGTTATCCCAAGCACCACCGGCGTTTGCCATGAAAATGGCCAACG
>JAUIIS010000356.1 GCA_030431575.1 Acidimicrobiia bacterium
CATCGGGTGGTTGGCGGCAACGACACCGAGGGTTACCTCACTTTGGGCGACAACCGCGAGTACAGGGACCCGTGGCGGCCAACCTCTAGTGACGTAGCGGGTAAGCACTGGCGCACTATTCCCCAGGCTGGTGTAGCCATGGCTTGGCTTCGTTCCCCGCTGGCTATTGGCTTAGCGATGAGCGTCGGCGTGTATATGTTGACCCTTGAACTGATGGCGGCCGCCGAACCCAGAAGCGCCGCTGGCCACGCCCTACCGAGGTTGCGGCTCCAGCACTTCTAGTGCCGGGTCTGGGATCGTGTCGTGTCGGGGCGGAGATTGCCGGACCGGTCGACGCCGTGTGGCACTGGCAATGACTAGGCGCCGACCGTTACGTCTTGTGTCAGTTGGTCGGCGATGTCTTGGGCGCCAGCCCCTTGGACATGTTCGGCAAGCCTGATAGCGGCGTCGGGTTCCAGCAGGCTGGCGTAGCCAGCAGCCACCTTGGCGATCTCGGGAATGCCACCAATGAGCGCGGCGAGGACTCCGGTGGAGACGGCGTCGGGATGTGTTCCCCCCGCCACGAGATATGCAGCACAGACCTCGGCGGCCTTCTCGGGCGCCAAGGACGCTGCGGCTGCCTGGACGAAGTCTTCGCCATCACCCAACAGGGCCAGGCCAAGCACCACCGCCAAGTACTGGCTGTCGTTCGCTGCGACGGCCAGCATCTCGCCCCACGACTCCACGTGGCCTTGTTGTTCAAGCAGGATCAGCGCTTCGCTGGCCGCTGCGGCCATGTTGCCAAGGGCAAGGTTGGCTTCGACCGCTCGGTTGATGAGGCCGTGTCGGCGCTCGCGAGTGGCTTTGTCGACCGCACCAGTTGCCCGAGCGGCCTCGATGATGTCTAAGGCAACGTCGGCCATGTCACTGCCGGTTGCGGATTGGGCCAGGATGTCGACGGCATTCAGCGCTCCGGGCCAAAGCCCCCCAGAGACCACCGCGTCGGCGGTCGCCTCTTCCAACCGGCCGCGCCGGTGGAGCGCTTCGGCAGCGAGACCCATGGCCAGCGCCGCAGCGTGGTCATGACCTGTGCAGGACTCCAACTCAAGGGTGAGACCAACATCGCCTGCACACACTGCTGCGGCGTAGCTGATGGCGTCGGCGTCGCCTTGGTGATCGATGAAGTTTTGGCGCAGCTCTTCTGCTTGTTCGTGCAGGTCGAGTCGGGTCTCAGCCTCAACAATCACGGCGTCGGGAACGTGTCGCCCGTAGTCGCCAAAGGACCGGATGGCAGCGGTGAGGTGAGGGCGCTGAAGGTCGGGGCGAGCTACCAGAACACTTACGTAGTTGTCCTGGCCGTGTTGTGCGGCTTGTGGCGCTAGACCAACCAGCTGGTCGATATCGAGTCGTGACGATAGCGCCGGCCAGGGGTTGTAGCTTTCGGGCAGGTCACCAATGAGTCCGGTAGCACCGGCGGTGTCTCCAACGGCGAGGCTGGCCTCGAACACGGCGCGGCTGCGCATTGTCCAGGCAACACCGTCCTCGATAACTGGTGTCGGCGACGGCTGCTGATCCAGATGCGCTTCTGCTGCGAGGACGTCGTGGTACCGGCCAGCCTGCAGCTGTGCTTGGGCCAGCACCGCTCGCCCGACGGGTTCTGCGGCCACCAGTTCGGTGGCTTTGGTGGCGGTTTCGATTGCATCGTCGAGACGGTCGACGTCTAAGAGCAGGCGGGCCTTGAGCGAGAGCATCATTGCCCGCACCGCCACGGGGGCGTCATCTATGAAGTGCGAAACGGAGTCGAAGACCTCGAGTGCTGCAGCTGTATCTGCGCTTGAGCCCGCCATAGTGCGGGCATAGTGGATTGCTCGCTCGGCGGTTGGTTCGGCCTCGTAGCTGCTCTTGGCGAGTTCTAGGTTGCGCGATTGTTTGTCGCGGGCGTCGACGACTTCCTCGGCATAGCCGTAGTGATTGATAGAACACAGCGCGCTTTGTACTTCGATGAGAGGTTGGCCATCGAGGCGTCGCGCTTGCTCGTGGATTGCGCCTTCGAAGGCGGTGCCTTCGGTGGAGATGATGCGACGCGCCCAAAACGAGTGGGTGGTTTCGTCGCCGTTGGCCCGGTTGTGGATCTCAAGCCGATAGGCCCCATAGAGGCGGTCATAGGTGTGCAAGACGCTGCGGAAACGGCGACGGTCTGAGCAGACCAGACGTTCGTCGGCGTCTAACCAGAGCATGAACGTGGCGTCTCTGCACTGGTCTAGCGCCACGTTGCGGGCGTGGGCGAAGTCGTCTTGCCACGCGATTTCGGTCACATTGGCGCCTGCGGCCTTTGCCAAGGACACGGTGTCGTCGATCGAGCCGGTGTCCACCACCTCAATACGATCGACGATGCCTTCTAGAGAGGCAATGGCCGCGGTGATGTTTGCGGCCTCGTCGCGCACAATCATGCCCGCCACCAGAAGCGGCGCCGCGTTGGGAGTTGGTAGGCGCATCTGGGTGCGGCAGCTCGATTCGTGAGCTGCGGCCACCGGCACCGATGCAAATGGGCCCGTTGCGGGGTAGCCGGGTCCAAACGATGAGGCGGCGGCAAGCCTTGCGAGTTCTGTTGGGGTGCCGACTGCGCAAGCCAACTGGGCCGTGTCCACCTCGACCACTCGTCCGCGAGTGCTGCCGCTTGGCACAGCAACCAGCCCAGTCTTGTTGTGGGCCATTGCCAGCGCTGCGTGGCCGTCCGCAGCCAGCTCCATGTCGTCGTGCAGCAGTGCAATCAGGTCATGCGAGCCCAGCTGGGCGATGGCGTTTCCAAGCGCTTCGGGGCCGTGATCGGCCACGACGGTGTAGTCCCGGTCTCCGGCACGATCGATGGCGGTCAGGCCCGGTTCAGTACCCGCCACGACCACAACGTTTTCTTGCCCAACAAGCGCACGGGCGCGCCCCGCGGCAGTCAGCGTGGTGCCGGTTGGCCCATGCGCCACGATGACAATCCCGCTCACCTGGGTGAGCTTTGGCGCGCGTTGAGAGGGAGGTACAGAGAGGGACATGCCAACCCATCGGCCTGTAGGCCGACGGCATTAGGCCTTTTGACCTACCGCAAACTGACCTCGCCGACAGCAAGCCATGCTGGCGTGTCCAGGCAACCAACAGGGTGGGGGGTAACGGCCTTGCTGGCGTTGGCAATTCTGTCCTGGGGACCCTCAAGGACCGGGCGCTATAGGCCGATAGACCCATATGTCTCAGCCTCCACTCCTAACCCCTGCCAGCCAGCCGGCTGTCAGCGTGGTGCTCTATGTGCACAACGGCGACCCATACTTGGGCGCGGCCATCGACTCCATTTTGCGTCAGACCTATCAGAACTTTGAGCTCTGTGTCGTAGATGATGGATCCACCGACGGCACCTCAAAGCTGCTTACTGCGCTGGCCCGCGCGGACGACCGAGTGCGCGTTGAACGCCAAGCCGCTCTGGGCAGCGACGGCCTACACGCGACCGTGAACAACGCGATTGCCATGACTTGTCATGACCTCATCGCTACCGCAAACGCCGATGACGTCTGGATGCCCGACAAGCTAGCAACGCAAGTAGCGGCGTTTGTGGAAGACCCAGACCTAGACGTGTGCTGGCACGCTGCCACCTTCATTGACGCCGACGGTCGGGTTATCCACGGCGGGTTCCGACCCATACCCACGCCCTTCGACGCGGCCCCGGTTAGGCCATGGCAGTTCATCACCGGGCAACCGGTACCCAACCCAACAACCATGTTTC
>JAUIIS010000030.1 GCA_030431575.1 Acidimicrobiia bacterium
GGTTGAGGGCCGACTTCTGGTAGTGCTCTGGCCGGTTGCGTTCGCTGTCGAGGATGTTTGTGTTGACCAGCCCTGGGCACAGAGCCGAGACCCCAACCCCGGAGTTGGCGGCCACGAGCTCATGATGCAGGCTCTCGGCGATGCTGAGCACGGCGTGCTTCGACGCGTTGTAGGGCCCCATACCGGGGTAGGACAAGATGCCCGCTACCGATGCGGTGATCACGATGTGGCCGTCGTCTTGGGCCTGGAGGGCGGGCAAGAACGCGGTCAGGCCGTTGATCACGCCCCATAGGTTCACGTCGAGGACCCACGCCCAGTCTGCCTTGGTTAACGAAGCCATCGGTCCGCCTGCTCCCACACCAGCGTTGAGGCACACAATGTCGGCACGACCGAATCGTTCCAAGGTGATGTCGCGCAGGGCGAGGACTGCGGCCTCATTGCTGACGTTGGTGACTACCCCTATGGCCTCAATGTCGCTGTCACCAAGCTGGGCCACGGTGCTATCGATAGCTGGTTCTTCGATGTCGGCCACCACGATCTTGGCGCCCGATGCGCCGAATCGCAGGGCCATGGCTTTGCCCATACCGCTTGCTCCACCGGTGATTACCGCCACTTTGCCTGGGATGTCGTACGTCATGGCCAGACCCTATCTTGAGGCGGCAACGGGCTGCAGAGGCGGCCCTGGGCACCAGAGCACCTATGCTGTCGCTCGGACACCACAGGCGGGTGAGAGGAGGGCCGTAGCATGAAGTTCAAACGGCCACGCGAGCTCAGTAGCAACATCGAGGACCGACGAGGAGCCGGACCCCAACGCGGACGCGGCATGAGCGCCGCCGGTCTTGGCGGCGCTGGAGGTCTAGCAGCCATTGTTGCTTTGGCCGTCGCCTTCTGTGGCGGAGGCGGCGCCGATCTCGCTTCACTTAGCCCTGGTGGCGAGACCACATTGAGTACCTCAGCCGATGCCGGCCAAACCCTCGAGGAGCCCCTCGGCGAAGATGCCGATCCAAACCGAGCCGAAGCCGAGTTAGCCAGTGTTGTTTTGGACAACAGCCAACTCTTTTGGGCCGAAGTGTTTGCAGAGAACGGCCTCGAATACCAGGACGCCACCTTGGTGCTCTTTGACTCGGCAACACCCACCGCATGCGGTCAAGGCGATGCTGGCATGGGTCCCTTCTACTGCTCGGCCGATACAAACGCCTATATCGATCTCACCTTTTGGCGCGAACTGGAGACCAGGTTTGGGGCCTCGGGCGACTTCGCTCAGGCCTATGTGATCTCGCACGAGGTTGCGCACCACGTGCAGTACTTGTTGGGCATCAGCGACGAAGTGCGCCAGCTCGGTGCCCAAAACCCCGCCGACCGCAATGGTCTGAGCGTTCGCCAAGAACTGCAGGCTGACTGCTTTGCCGGGGTCTGGGCAAACTCTGTTTGGACCACGGGCGACGCCGGCGACGAAGCCGGTATCGAGATCACCGAAGACGACATTCGCGAAGCGCTAAACGCCGCCGCGGCTGTGGGCGACGACAAGATTCAGCTCCAAACCCAAGGGCGGATCAACCAGGACAGCTGGACGCACGGCTCTGCCGAGCAGCGCCAGGAATGGTTCACCCGAGGTTTCGAGACCGGCGATCCCTCGGCCTGTGACACCTTCTCCTAGTCCATGTAGTCACTAAGCGGGGGACAACTACAGACCAAGTTCTTGTCTCCGTGGGCGCCGTCGATGCGGCCCACCGGAGGCCAGTACTTGTCGGGGCCGATGCCCGTGGGGTGCCCCAGCGGGTAGGCGCCCAGTTGGCGTCCGTAGGGTCGGTCCCACTCGTCGGCGGTGACTATTGACGCGGTGTGTGGTGCATGGCGTAGGGGATTGTTTTCTGCATCCCACTCGCCAGAACCAACGCGGTCGATTTCGCTCTTGATGGACAGCATGGCATCGCAGAACCGGTCGAGTTCGGCCAACGATTCTGACTCCGTGGGCTCGACCATCAGCGTTCCAGCAACGGGGAAGGACATGGTGGGGGCGTGGAACCCATGATCCATAAGCCGCTTGGCCACGTCGTCTACCGAGACGCCAGTTTCTTTCGTGATGCCTCGCACGTCGAGGATGCATTCGTGGGCAACGAACCCGTTGCGGCCCGAGTACAGCACCGGGTAGGCGTGACCGAGGCGCTTGGCGACGTAGTTGGCGGCAAGGATGGCGGCCTCTGTGGCTTGGGTAAGCCCCGCTGACCCCATGAGCATGATGTACGACCACGGAATGGCCAGGATGCCTGCCGAACCCCAGGGGGCAGCTGAAATTGGGCCCACGCCGGTATCTGGGCCAGCGGCAGGCTCGAGCGGGTGATTAGGGAGGAAGGGGGCCAGGTGGCTGCGGACCCCAATGGGGCCAACGCCAGGACCGCCGCCGCCGTGGGGGATACAGAACGTCTTGTGGAGGTTGAGGTGTGATACGTCGGACCCAAACGCTCCGGGCCGGGCCAAGCCCACCATGGCGTTGAGGTTCGCTCCATCGAGGTACACCTGGCCGCCGTGCTGATGGACAATCTCACAGACATGAGTGATGTGCTCTTCGAACACGCCGTGGGTGGAGGGGTAGGTGACCATCAATGCGCTGATGGTGTCGCTGTAGTGGTCACACTTGGCAAGCAGATCTTCGGTGTCGACGTTGCCGTCGTTGTCACAAGCGACAACGACGACGCGCATACCCGCCATTGCTGCGCTCGCTGCGTTTGTGCCGTGCGCCGAAGCAGGAATGAGACATACATCGCGCTCGTGGTCGCCCCGGCTCTGGTGGTAGGCGCGAATGGCCAGCAGGCCCGCGAATTCGCCTTGCGATCCGGCGTTGGGCTGCAAGCTGACCTTGTCATACCCGGTGATCTCGGCCAAGAGGTCCTCGAGCTCAGAAATCATCGCGCGGTACCCGGCGGTTTGGTCTGCCGGGGCAAAGGGGTGCATGTTGCCAAACTCGGGCCAGGTGATGGGCACCATTTCGGTGGTGGCGTTGAGTTTCATGGTGCAAGAGCCCAACGGGATCATGGTCCGGTCGAGCGCCAGGTCGCGGTCCGCGAGCTTGCGGAGGTATCGGAGCATGTCGGTCTCTGACCGGTACTGGTGAAACACCGGATGTTCCAGATACGTCGAGGTGCGCAGAGCCTCAGCGGGCAGCGGAGATGCGCCGCCGCTGACGAGTTCAGTGCCAAAGGCGGCACAAACGGTGTCGAGCACGTGGTCGGTGACGGTTTCGTCAAGCGACACCGCGACATGGTGGGTGTCGACCTGGCGAAGGTTGATGCCCGACTCTTGGGCAGCGCGCACCACATCAGCGGCGGGGCTTGGCGTGCCTTGGTCTTGCACCGCAACCGTGAGCGTGTCGAACCAGCGTTGGTTCACTACCCGGTGCCCGCCCGCTTCGAGGCTGGCAGCCAGGCGGTTGGTTTGGTCGTGCACCCGCTGTGCTATTGCTCGCAGGCCCTCTGGGCCGTGGTACACGGCATAGGCCCCTGCCATGACCGCAAGCAAGACCTGAGCGGTACAGATGTTGCTGGTGGCCTTCTCGCGGCGGATGTGTTGTTCTCGGGTCTGGAGGGCCAGGCGTAGGGCCGGGCGACCTTCGGTATCTACAGACACTCCAACGAGGCGCCCAGGCAACGACCGCTTGTAGCTGTCGCGCACCGCCATGTATCCGGCGTGTGGGCCGCCAAATCCGAGGGGTACGCCAAAGCGTTGTGCGGAGCCAACAACAACGTCGGCGCCTACATCACCAGGCGCGCCCAGGATGCACAACGACAGGAGGTCCGCGGCCACGCTGACAAGCCGATCGGCTTGGTGGTGCGTGTCGACGATAGAAGCAAGATCGGGGACTTCGCCATCTGCGCCCGGGTACTGGACCACAACGCCAAACACATCGTCGGTGGCGTCGCTCAGCGGGTTGCCCACCACCACGTTGATGTCTAGGGGCTCGGCACGCGTCTGAACCACAGCGATCGTCTGGGGCAGACATGCCTGGTCCATGAGCAGCGTGGACCGAGGGCCTTTGGTTTGGCGGTGCATGAGCGTCATGGCTTCGGCCACGGCGGTTGCTTCGTCGAGCAGCGACGCGTTGGCGAGTTCTCGGCCGGTGAGATCTGCAACCATTGTTTGGAAGTTGAGAACGGCTTCGAGCCTGCCTTGGGAGATCTCGGCCTGGTAGGGCGTGTAGGCCGTGTACCAGGCGGGGTTCTCCAAGATGTTGCGTTGAATAACTGGCGGGGTGATGGTGCCGTAGTAGCCCAACCCCAGCAGGGATGTGGCCACCGTATTTTGCTCTGCGAGTTCGGTGAGTCTGGCAATGACCTCGGTCTCGCTGAGACCTTCGCGTGGCGCTAGCGGCTCGTTCTCAAAGATGCTGGCCGGGACCGTTTTGGCAATCAGTTCTTCGACTGAGTCCAGTTCGAGTTGGGCCAACATGGTTTTGATGTCCGCATCGGATATCCCAATGTGGCGCTCCTTGAAGCTGGCAGCTTGACGAGATGGGTTGGACACAGAAAGCTCCGATCGCAGGGCATGAACTGTGTCCCCCTCTGTCGCTGTACCTGAGAGCTTCGCTCACCGTTTGTGAGCTTTCCCCTTCGGTGACTGCGTTGACCTCGCGCAAACGAGAGATCAGCAGTGCTTTCCAGAGTGGCCGTAACAATAACGGTGCAGGTGCCTGAGAGATTCCGGGGGACCCGTTGCTCCTTCGGCGCCACCACAAGGGTGAACTCTCCCGCTATCACTAGTAAGCCAATTGCTAGGTTAGCAGGCTGTCGAGTGGGAGCCGGGGGTCAAGTTCGCTCCGGGTTTGCCGATGAGAAACATATGTATGCAAGCCTTGCCGTCGCGCCCACAGGAGTGTTCGCGCTGGTCATACCCGCTGTGGCCGTCTCTGCGCTGCTGTTCTTAACGGTCGCTTCGCTGGCCTGGAAGCTCGCTGTCGAAGTCCGCAAGTTGCTGGAAATGCGTTCACTTCCTGGGGACGATCTGCCCCGCGCTGCGAGGGCCTCTAAGGCCGAGGCCAGCGGCGATGACCTCGATAGCTCGACACCAAAGGGCACCACCATTGGCGATTCGGCGTGGGTCGCTGACGATGCCGCTGAGGACGATGCATCCGCGGCTAGCACCGACGCGAGTTCGGACGAACGGACCAACAATGACCACGTCACCTCTGGATCATCTGCATCGCGAGACTCTGTAGGGTCCTCGCGTTCGGGGTCTGGGTCTGGGCGTCGCTCGCCTTACATCACCAGCGCGTCAGACATAGCGACCTCCTCTTTGGCGCCACAGCCGCCCTGGCGAGACCTCAGCGGCTGAGGACTAGCGCAGCTGGCGGCCACGAAGAACGGCCTTGGCTGCGTGGTAGCCAGCCATGGCATGAACGCCGCCGCCAGGCGGTGTCGAGGCTGAGCACAACCAAACCTTTGGGTTGGGTGTGGCGTAGGGGCGCAGCGCTCGTGGGCGAGCAACAAGTTGACGCATGTTCATAGCCCCGCCACCAATGTCGCCGCCCACGTAGTTCTGGTTGTAGGTCTCTAGGTCTTGGGTTGTGGACGCGTGTCGCTCCAGGATCGTGTCGCGAAAGTCGGGGGCGAAGCGTTCGATCTGGCGTTCGATTCGGGCAGTCATGTCCACCTGGCTACCGTTGGGTACGTGCGTGTAGGCCCACAGCACCTGTTTTTCGTCCGCTACCCGCGAGGGGTCGATGGCCGACTGTTGAGCAACGAGGACAAACGGCTGGTCCGGGTGTTCGCCTCGGGCAACCTGCGCCTCGGCATGTACGACCTCGTCGATGGTTCCACCCACATGGACCGTCGCTGTCGCTGCCGAGAACGAGTCGGCCCAAGGCACCCGCTGAGACAGTACGTAGTCCACCTTGAACACGCCTGGCCCAAAGGCGAACTTCGTGAGCCGCGTGCGGTAGCGGTCGGGGAGGTCGTGGCCCATGATTGCCGCAACTTGGTGCGGGTCAGTGTCGAAGATGCAGACCCGGTGTTTGGGTAGATCTGCGGGCGTACGGATGGGATGCCCCAAGGCGATGTCGATGCCCAACTCGGCGGCGTAACTAGCGAGGGCATCGGCGAGATGTTGCGATCCGCCGGCGGCAACCGGCCACCCTTTGGCATGGGCGCTGGCCCCAAACAGCAACGCAAACGCCGCGGTTGGCGGTTGGGTTAGCGGCATGACACTGTGCGCCGCGCAACCGGCAAGCATGCCTTTGGCCTCGTCGCTAGCGAACCGGCCCGCAAGCGACGTGACTGACCGGAGACCCTTGAGGCCAAAGCGGGCCAACGTCAGGGGGTGTTTGGGTAGGTGAGCGACCGGTCCGAGCGTGTCGGCGGCGAGCGCGTCCCATGCATCGGCGAACGGTCCAATAGTGGTTTGGTAGCGGGGGCCGTCAGCGCCAAGGAGTTCGGCGGTGTAGGCAATGTCGTGGAATGCGGCGCCGGCGCGCCCATTGTCGAGCGGGTGGGTGAACGCAACATCTGGCGTGATCCAACGCAGCCCATGGCGTTCCAACGGCAGCGACTGAAGGAATGGCGAGCCCACCGCAAAAGGCATCACTGCGGCACAAAGATCTCGGACGAGTCCGGGCCCAATGGTGTCGCTGCGCATACCGCCGCCCACCACTGGTGCAGCCTCGACAACACACACCGACCTGCCTGCTTGGGCCAGCGTGATGGCACAACCCAGGCCATTGGGCCCAGACCCCACAATCACCGCATCGTAGGAACTCAAGAGTTGATGGCCTGCCAGACCCGCTGAGGCGTGCACGGCATGTCGATGTGGGCGACGCCTAGATGCGCTACCGCATCGATCACGGCGTTCTGTACGGCGGGTGTGGCGCCAACCGTGCCCGATTCGCCAATGCCCTTTGCCCCGAGGGGGTTGAGCGGGGTGGGTGTCTCCATTGGCACTCGCTCAAAGAGGGGAAGCTCGGCTGCGGATATGACGGCGTAGTCAGCGAAGTTGGAGCTCACGGGGTTGGCTTCGTCATCGAAGCGCACCTCTTCGAGGAGCGCTTGAGCCGCGCCAGCGCCGAGGCCGCCGTGCACCTGGCCGTCGGCCAGCAGGGGATTCAGGATGGTGCCACAGTCGTCCACCGCGATGAGGCGTTGCAGTCGAACACCGCCGGTGTCGAGGTCTACCTCTACAACAGCGACGTGGGCCCCAAATGGGAAGCTGGCTGCGGCCTGCACAAAGTCGGAAAGGCCGCTGAGTGGCTCCGGCGATGCAGCCGCGACTTGGTCCCAGCCCACCGCCACGGCCGGAGTCCCAACCACATGGAACGCCCCCGCATCCTTGTCGAGGACCACATCGTCAACGTTTGCCTCGAGCAACTGCGCTGCGGTCTCGGCGGCCGCAGTTGCGAGCTTTGTTGACGCGTCCATCATGGCCGAGCCAGCAACTTGGGCGGAGCGCGAGCCGCCGGTGACGTTGACGCTGGGGATGATGTCGGTGTCGCCGAAGAGCACTTCGATGCGTTCCATCGCAACACCGAGTTCGTCGCTGATGAGCATGGCCCAGGCGGTCTCGTGGCCTTGCCCCTGAGGGGTTGAACCCGTGTATGCCTTCACCGATCCGTCGGGCTGAAGCTCGACAGAGCCGTATTCAGAAGCGCCATCTGGGCCGGCGCCCCCGGTGACCTCCACATAGGTGGAAAGCCCGATGCCAAGCGCAAGACGGTCCCCCGAGCTGCGCCGTCGTGCTTGCTCGGCCCGCAACGCTTCGTAGTCGGCGGCCTTCAGTGCTTTCGCCAAGGCCCCGCCGTAGTCGCCCACGTCGTAGGTTGTGCCAGCGGGCGTGGTGTGAGGTTCGTTGAACGGCGCGAGGACGTTCTTGGCACGCACCTCGGCAGGGTCTAGCCCGGCCTTGGCCGCAAAAAGGTCGACGGCTCGTTCGATAGCGGCCGCGGCTTCTGGCCGACCGGCGCCCCGGAATGCGCCGGTAGGGGTGGTGTTTGTTGCTACCGATTTGGCGCTGTATTGCAGGTTGGCAATGTCGTAGGTGCCCGGCGCCATCATGCCGGTGAGGCGGGGGAGCATGGCCCCAATCTCGGCGTAAGCGCCACAGTCCTGCGTTACGTGTAGCGCATAGTGGGTGATGCGGCCGTCTTTGGTACCGCCCATTCGGATGTGTTGCACCTGGCCGCGACCATGCACCATGCCCACCATGTTCTCGCTGCGGGTCTCGTTGTAGCGCACCGGCCTGTCCGCAAGCTTTGCTAGCGCGGCGAGCGCGATCTCTTCACGATGTGGCCCGGCTTTTGCCCCGAAGCCGCCGCCCACGTCGGGCGCAACTACTCGCACATCGTCGTCGCCAAGCTCGTACAATGCCTTGATTGCCTCCTTGTAGACGCCTGCGCCCTGGCAAGCCGCCCATACGGTGAGGCGGCCATCGGCACCCCATGCTGCTGCACCGACCCGTGGCTCCATGGGTGCCGCCGCCATCCGCGGATTCACAATCTCGTGGTTGATGACTACGTCGCAGTCGTCGAAACTGATCTCGTTGGGCATGACGGGCAGATCGATGAACGTGTTGGAGCCAATGGCTGGGTGCAGCAAGGTTTCATTCTTAAGCGCGTCTTGCACGGTGACCACAACGGGCAATGGTTCATAGTCGACGATCACCAGCTCTGCGGCGTCTACGGCAGCCGCTTGGGTCTCGGCGACGATGGCCACGATTGGTTCGCCAACGTAACGCACCCGGTCGCTGCACAATACCGGCGCACCTTCCACGTTTGGGATTGGAAATCGCGACTTGGTGGGTCCGACGCCGAGCGTGTCTGCGGTAGCGACGACTAACACACCCGGCGCGGCTTGGGCTTCGCCGATATCGATGCCGGTGATCTCGGCATGCGCAAAGACCGAACGCACATAGACCACATATGCCGCTCCCTCGAGGTCGATGTCGGCTACATAGGTGCTGCGACCGGTGAGGAAGCGGGGATCTTCGGTTCGGACGACTCGGTTGCCAAGCAGACTCATAGAGCGGACTCTACAACTGATCGTGTCAGCAGAACCTGATCGAAGCGGCGGCTGCTACCGGCGTAGTTCAGCTGTCGATTCAGCAGAACAGCAGCGAGGCTTCGGCCACAAGCTCGGGCAACAGCACTGCATTGGCTGCTTGCATCGGCACCGTCTGCGGTTCGCGAGAGTCTGCTTCGATGACTGCTCGAACGCTCACAACATCGCCTTCGACCTGAGCGACGGGTAGTTGTCGCCAGTGCATGCTTTGTTGCGTCACCTGGTTGTGGAGGCCATGGCGATCGAGCCGGAGGTGCCCAATCCAGATGGCTTGGCCCGCTGCGAGTGTTCGGATGGAGTCGGCACGGAGTCGGGGCTCCGCGTGGGTGTGGAGAGCATCGACAAGGCTGCCGTAGATTTCGTGATGTTGACCGGAACGGTTTGGGCCAAACCGTTCGTGGCCAAGCGCAATGTGTAACGTTTGTGTCTGGGTTGTGAGCCACACCGAACGAGCCGTTTGGCGCTGCACGAGGTTGCGAGAGATCCGGCTGGCCTTGTACGCCACCGCGGTGAGATCGTCGAAGGCCACGTGTTGCTCGCCCCACCTGACGCCGGCCCGGTCTATTTGGCAGGAAGCGGTGGCCGCCCATCCCCGCGGGACCGTGAAACTTGCGGGGGCGATTTCGAGAAGGTGGGGGGTCAAGGTCGCAGTCATAGTGTCTGCAACAGGGATCGGCATTCCTAGCGGTTTGCCCATGGGCCAATCAGACCCTCTAACCCCAAGCTGGGCCGTCGGCATTACCCCAAGTGAGGTGGCGGTGGGTCGTGCGGCTCGTTTTCCCCAACAAAGAACCCAGACAGGGGGCCGTTGGGGGGTGTGTCGTGGCGAAACGTGAGGCTGATACGCGGCTGAGCACGGGCTACTTTGGGGACGCAGTGTTCGAAGCGGTGCTGGCACGCGCCACCCATAACCAACACGTCTCCTGAATGCAGCGGGATTGAGGTTCCCTGCCCGCCGCCACGAGGTCGGAGTCTGAACATGCGAGAACTCCCCAATGACACGATTGCGATGAGCGGGTTGCGGACGACTCGGCCGACCCGATCGCTGTGCCACGCAACAGAGTCGCTTCCGCTGCGGTAGAGGTTGGCGCCAACCCGGTCGAAGTGCTCGCCGTAGTGCCCTGACAGGACGGTGGCAATGGATGGCACGATGGCGGGGAAGCGGACGTCATCGGCTCGAAGGAAGGCCGAGAGACGTGGCACCTCGACGATGCGGTCGTACATGGGTCGTTGCATACCCTGCCACGGCAGGTTGTCGTACACGTTTTGGAAGAGCTGATCGGCCCCGTGCACAACGTCTCGACCGAGATCGACCCAGCTCTGGTCGTCGAGGTGGATGCGGTCGAGGATACGAAGGTCTTGAAGTTGGGGCTGGCGAGACCCAAAGAGCGAGGTTTGCCACGAGACCGTGGGGATAGTTGCGGTCGACATCGCCAAATGCTAGTTAATCGAACACCTGTTCGCAAGCGTTGCTTTAGGTGCCCGATGCTATTCGCCTCGGTCTGAGCGAAACCTTTCCAACGCAGTGGTGACATGGGCGTTGGTTACTGTCATGGCTTGCTCGTCGGATCGCAGAGCCACCAGCGCTGCCTCGCGTAGCACGCCCGTGAGATCGGCGAACGACAACCCGTCGGTGGCTTCGGCCAACGTGTCGAGATCCACGTCGTCGCTGAGTGGCACATCGGTGATGCGCAACAACGCGAGTCTGCTGGCCTTCACTGGCAGATCGAGCAGGAGGTGGGTCTCGAACCGGCCCGCACGCAAGAGGGCGCTGTCGATGAGATCTTTGCGATTGGTGGCCGCAATAACCGACACCTGGCCGCGATCGGCCACGCCGTCGATCTCGGTGAGCAGCGCAGCGACAACCGAGTCGGTCACGCTGTTGGACGAGCGGCCCCGTACCGGGGCCAGGGCGTCGAACTCGTCGAAGAAGATAATTGCAGGCGATGCCGCGCGAGCCCGCGAGAACACATCTCGCACACCGCGCTCAGACTCGCCGACAAACTTGTCCAGGAGCTCGGCGCCCTTGACCGAGAAGAAAGCCGCTCCAGCTTCGTGCGCGAGCGCCTTCACCACGAACGTCTTACCGGTGCCTGGGGGCCCATAAAGCAGAATGCCCTTTGGTGGGTCTATGCCCAGGCGCGAGAACCGATCGGGGTCCTGCATTGGCCACACCACCGCCTCGATGAGGCGTTGCTTGACCTCGTCGAGGTTGGCAACCTTGTCGAAGCCGTACGACGTGACCTGGCCCATGGGGACCGAGCCTAAGGAGGGAGGTGTCTCGCCAATCGCTTCAGCAACATCGTCGGTGGACAGCGCAGTCCCGCTTCCAGCGGCAGCCGCGGATGCGTGAAGAACTGCAGCGAGCACGTCGGCGCCCGAGAAGCCCGACGACAGCGCAGCCAGCTTTGCGGTGTCAAGCTGGTCTTGAGGGACACCGTCAAGAGCGGCCTCCAACAAGAGCTGGCGGCGATGAAGGTCTGGCGGGGGGATGGTGACCGAGCGCGGAAGCAGGGGAGAGGCGCCCACGGCGGGGTCAAGCTCGGCGGCTGACTCCACGCCAAGCACACACGCTACTGATGGTTCGTTGGCCACAGCATCGAGAAACCATCGCACAATAGCCAAGCATTGGGTCCGGAATGACGTCATGGAGGAGCCGCCAATGACCGCTTCCAGCCGGTCGACAAAAACCACTCGGGGTCCGTGCCCATCGTTTACTGCCGCGGCCAGCAGGTCTAACAGCTTGTCTGGTTTGAACACCAGCGACGTGTCCACGTGATGCACGGTGGTCCCCGCTCGGCGTGCGGCTTCGTCGATGAGTTCGGCCTTGCCGCAACCCAGAGGTCCTTCGAGCAAGATGCCAGCCACCGACGGCATGCCCCAGGTGGCCTCGAGGTTGTGCGGCGTCGCCAGAAGTGAGAACCAGCCTGTCAGCACATCGATTTGGGTGTCGAGACCTGCCAGCAACGCAGCGGTTGTCTTTGCGCCTTTGCTGCTGGCTGGAGCCGGGCCCTGGCCCGTTTGGCTGAATTGTGTGGGTGGCCCAACCAGGACGGCGCCGGTGGGCACAACTGAGGCGATGTTGAGGGTATGGATGGTGGTGTCGAGTTCGACAGTGACGGTGTCGCCCGCGGTCAACACTCGTCCCTGCAATGCGGTGACAAGGCGGGCTCCACTGACCGGTAGCTGGTCGAGTTCGACGTTTGTAGCCGTGGCCGGCATTGCGCGAACAATGTCGGCGGTTGCTCCATAGGACAGACCTGAGTTGTCGATGGCCTGGGGTCCTAGACGTAGATCGCTGCCAGGAACCGTCGCTGGCCGGACCTGGACGTGGGTCTTTCCAACCCTGACCGTGCCGCCCGATGGCAGGCCGAGAGCTCGCAGCAAGATGCCGTCGGCTTCTGCCAAAGGGTCGGTGCCAGGTCGCAAGGTGAAGCGCATAACGGCTGAGGATAGTGCTTCGCCCAGTACCATCCGGGTGTGCACGAACCACCTGAGTTCACCCGGTTTGAAGACATGATGGCCCTTGAGCCGCACGGTCCCGACGTCTATGTGGGCCAGAGCCCGCACTACCCGTGGGGTCGCGTGTACGGAGGCCAGGTGGTGGCCCAGTCGCTACAAGCCGCTATCCATACGGTCGAGGACAGGTTCGCCACGCATTCACTTCATGGCTACTTCATTCGTGGAGGCACCAGTGACGAGCCCATCCGGTTCGAGGTTGATCGCATCCGTAACGGTCGTTCCTTTGTGACTCGGCGCGTGGTGGCCCGTCAGTCCAACGGAGCGATTTTCAACTTGTCGGCTTCGTTTCAAGTGCATGAGAACGGCGCCGACGTGACCGCTCGGCCAATGCCCGATGGTGTGCCACTTCCCGATGAGCTTCCTGACAGCACGTGGTCGCCCATGTTGCAACGACGAAGCGTGCCCCGCGATGCAGTGGGTGGCGCAACCGCTGTTTGGATTCGCGTCCCACTCCCAGACGACGCCAATCAGGCATTGAGCCAGCTGGCTTTGGCTTACGCATCGGACGACGTTCCTTACGATGCAGCGGCCTCGGTTCACCCGAATCGACGGCCCGATGTCGAGCACGACGAATCGTTCATGGGCGCGAGCCTCGACCACTCGTTGTGGTTCCACCGCGAGGCGCCTGCTGGTGACTGGCGCCTGCACTATCTAGAACCCATGGGCTACACGGGCAATCGGGGGCTTGCATTTGGGCGCGTGTACAGCACCGATGGCTTGCATTTGGCGAGCGTCACCCAAGAGATCCTGTTTCGCTATCTGGGCCACGACTAGCCGTAACAGGCGGTCGCTCTGGGGAGTGCCGCTAAGGCAGTACGTCGATAGTGACGGTTCCTGCTGCTCCGTCGACAGTAATGGTGGCCCCGTCTGGGATGCGGCGGCTGGCGTCGGCGACCGAGGCAACACAAGGGATGCCCAGCTCGCGGCTGACGATGCTTGCATGGCTGGCTACAGCCCCAACGTTCACCACGACCGCGCCCGCAGCCAAGAACAGCGGCGTCCAGGATGGGTCGGTGTTTTGGGTGACCAAAATGTCGCCGGGCTCGAGGGCCATGGGGTCGTTGGGGTCGAGGATGACGCGGGCCGTGCCGGTGACAGTGCCTGGCGAACAGGCCACACCATTCAGCACGTCGCCTACAGCGATTGACTCGATGGCGATGTCGTCTTTGCGCACCCATTCAGACAATGGAGGGCAGGAGCCCTTCACAATAAAAGGTGGTTCGAGCTTGAACAGCTCGGCAAAGTCGGCTTTGCGAGTCTTGATGGTGTCACTGAACGAAGCCGGGTCGTCAACAAATGCGTCGATCTCGTCCTCGAGGAGCATGTAGATGTCCTTGGGCGCATCGAGATGACCGAGTTCGGTCATCCGGCGGCCTAGCTCGTCGAACGCGAGCCGCACTTCGTGGATGACTCGGATGCAGTTGCCCTTGCACCGCTCGCGAGCAGCCAGCCACACCTCAGCGGCCGACATGCCTGCAGCAAACATGGCGCTGGCCTCTTCGTTGCCTTCAAGCAGGCTGCGGATCTCGGTGGCAATACGTTCGCGTTCCGCGGCGTTGCGCTCCAGCGCCTTGTTTGGGTCTGCTTCGTCTCCCTGGCGTCGCATGACGTCGAGCTGGCTCAGGGCGAGCGACGGGCGGCTTTCGTAGGAGTCGGCGCCTGGGTCCCATTCGTTGGGGCCACGCGATCCGTGTTCGTAGATGAATTGGTTGAAGGCCTCGAGGAATGCTTCATCGGCAGTCTCGAGCACAGTTTCGGTTCCGGCATCGAACGCGGCAGTCAGCGCTTCGCTAGAGCGAATCATGCGCGATAGCGCCCACAGGGCGCGTCCGATGTCGGCTGAGTCGACGCCACCGATTCCGGTGATGAGCCGGACTCCGTCTTCCGGGCGGCCGAGCTCGGCTGTCAGCGCACCAAGGATGGCGGGCCCGTTGGATGCGCCAAGTGAGGCCCAGACGTGTTGTTCGAACATGGCAACGCTGTGGGGCTGCATGTCGCGGGCACGGGCAACGAGTTCTTTGTTGCTGAGGCCTGCGAGGTCGGGCCGGCTGTCACGTAGCTGTTTGGCCAGGACCTTCTGGTCCTCAATGGGTTGATGTTTGGTGGTGCTCAGCAGATAGGCGCCGGTGGTTTCCAGCTTGGCGCTGTGCTCGGCACTTTCGTGCCAATCTTTGGCGACATAGGGAGGCACATCGGGATGCGCATCGAAGTAGGCCTCGTCGATCGCTTCGGGCGTGGCTCCGGGCATGCGAACACCCATCATGCGGGCTTGCGTCAGGCTGTTATAGAAGTAGCCGCCGAAGCTGCCAAAGGTCTCGGGTGGGTCGCCGTACTCGTCTGGGTCGAAGACCCCGTAGGACACAAAGCCATCTCGGCATCCAAGCACGACGCCTGATTCCCAGCTCCAGGTCCACCCGAGGGGTGTGACCGGGTCGGCAAGGACTTCGCCGGCATTGGCGCGCGTGTAGTCGGGAAAGTCTTCGGTAGGTGTGCGGTCAGTGATCCAGGTATCTCCGAGCAACGTGGCCCCCTCTAGCTGTAGTGGCTGCCAGATAGTAGCCGTGATGACCGAGCGAGGTCAGCTGGACGAGTCAGTAACGCTCGCAATGAATGGCGCGAGCAGGTCACGCACCGAAACCACGCTGAGGCGGTCTTCTTCTTCGATCACCACGTGCCTGATGACCGAGTCAAGCATGAGCTGGGCGGCGTCGAGAATGGGAGCGTCGCTGGACAGGGTGCGTAGATCGGTGGACATCACGTCGACCGCCCAGTCATCATCGGGGTCCGAGCCGTTGGCTAGGGCACGCACGATGTCTCGCTCGGTCACCACGGCGTGACTGCCATCGTGCTTGGTAACCACCAAAGCGCTGCAGGTGTTTTCTTGCATCATGGCCGCGAGTTGGCGAAGGGTCGCGCTGGTCTTGACTAGGCAGCCCTGGTCTCGAGCAATGGCGCTTAGCGGGTCCCGAACTGTTGGTGTTTGCGACGTCATGGCTCTATCTTCGCTCAGTTCTTGTGGTCCGTGCAGGTTCTAAGGTCCTGTCTTCCCAAACCCTGGTTGGTTGCACGGTGCCTAGGTTTCCAGTCCAGGGGCTTCGGGTTAGCCGAGCCCAGGTCCGATAATCCTACGATGTGTGCCAAGGGGGGCGGCAGTGGGGGAGCGGCGCGCGCATAGCCCTGCGTGGCAAGGGGCCTTGGCAGGTAAGACGGCGCGTGCGTACTACGATCTAGCACGTGATTGAACTTATTGCGGCCGCTGCGCCTGCTGGCGGCGGAAGTGGCTCTGGCTCGCTGGCGCTGCTCATTGTGTACGTTTCGCTGGCGATCGGGGTTTCGTTCATTTGCTCCATCATGGAGGCAGTGTTGCTTAGCGTGACGCCGGCCTACATCGGAGCCATGGAAGCCGACAAGCCCGAGGCAGCGCACCGTCTCCGCGAGTTGAAGAGCGACGTTGACAGGCCGCTGGCGGCGATCTTGACGCTCAACACGGTTGCCCACACCATTGGCGCGGCTGGCGCAGGTGCCGAAGCTGCGGCGTACTTTGGGAACGCCGCCATAGGCATATTCTCTGCGTTGTTGACGCTGGGAATATTGGTGCTCAGCGAGATCATCCCAAAGACTCTGGGTGCGGTCTATTGGCGGGGCCTGGCCCCGCTGGTCAGCCGGATGCTCAAGCCGCTTATCTACCTGCTCTATCCGCTGGTCCTCATGTCGCAGTGGTTCGCCAAATTGTTGACGAGGGGGGAGCGCGAGGGCGATGTCAGCCGCGAGGAACTCGCAGCGCTAGCCGACATCGGAGCCGAACAGGGCGTGTTTGATGACCAAGAGGCCCGGTTGTTCAAGAGTTTGCTGCAGTTTGAGAGCCTGCGAGCAACCGATGTTATGACCCCCCGTACGGTGTTGGTCGCTTTCCCCGAGACAGCAACGGCACAGGACCTCGTCGATGCGGATCGGCCGTTCTCTCGCTACCCCGTCTTTGCCGAGAACCGCGACGACATCACCGGCTACGTGCTCTTGGGCGATGCGCTGGGCAAGGTGGCCGACGACGATCACCGCGCACCGCTGGCTTCGCTGCGTCGCGACTTGGTGGTGGTGCCCGAGGATCAGTCGCTTCTCGAAGTGTTCGAGCGCCTTATCGACGCCCACGACCACATGGCGCTTGTTGTCGACCAATATGGCGGCACTGCTGGAGTGGTCACCATGGAAGACGTCATTGAGACGCTGCTCGGTGTAGAGATCACCGACGAAACCGATCTTGAAGAGGACATGCAGGTCTTGGCCCGCCAACGTTGGCAAGACCGAGCAGCCAGCATTGGGCTTATCGACTCTTCCGAACGAGACGCAAACATCCGTTTCGGTCTCACTGGCGGCGAACCGCCACGCTCGCAGCCCACCGAATAGCAGGAACGGTCGGTTTACTTTACATAAACAGCAGGAACGGGTCGGTTACTTTACATAAACAGCAGGAACGGGCCGGTTACTTTACATAACGTGTATTTCCGGCGTTTGGTGGGAATCGGGGTAGTGGTGTTGGTCCGCCCATCGCCCCGGCGGGTCCGCCCGTGCTCGCCTACGAACGCTGCTCTGCTGCCCGGTACATGGCCCGGAGCGTTCCCACCTCAGCGGTATGGCTGATCAACTCGACGAACGCTTTGTTGAGTAGCTGGACGGGTCGCCTCTGTGGCGCTGCGTCGTCGCTGGCCGTTTTTCGGGTCAACTGTTCGTCGCTGGTTCCTAGCAGCTGCTGCTTAGCTTCATGTAGGGCGTTTCTCATCATCAACGCGGCCTCGGTGGCTTCTGCGGCCACGACGATGCTGTTCCAGTCAACGGGTGGCTGCCCCAGGGCTTGGCCGGTGTAGTCGCGAAAACAGTCGTATGCGTGCATCAGACGCCAGGCAATGGTGGTTGGCGGCGGGTTTTGTTGCTCAAAATCAACCTCGACGCGCCAATCGCCGGCGCCCCAACATGCTGAGGTGCGCACACCTTCAACATGGCGGACCGACCACCAACCTGGCTCCGGTTCCCACAGATACTCTGCGTTGGTGAGCCCATCGAGATTTGGTTCGATGACCAGCCATGCTTCATCCAACAGGCCCGCATAGGCGGCCGCTAGAGCGTTGTTGGCGGTACTCCCCTCCGCTGACATAGATCCAAACTACACGCATGTGACTTCCTGGCGCTCTGTAACGCCATCTTCAACTGCTATGTCATCGAAGCGCCCGGCGATGATCTCGTGGTGATCGACCCTGGGTTACCAGTGGTGGCACGCAAGACACTTGAAGTGATCTCGAACGAACTTGACCGCACTGAAGCCAACGTTTCGTCGGTGGCGTGCACACACGGCCACCCCGACCACGTTGGCGGCGTCGCTGCGCTAACCCAAGGCTGTAACCCCAACATCTCACTGCCACAGCGCTGCGAGGCCTATCTGGCCGGCGAGAAGCCGCGTACCTTCCCCCTGATCGAGTCGTCGCTGCGCTTCATGGCCGTGTGGGGTGAACAAGAGTTTGCTCGCGACGCCCTGCTCGAGTTCGCCAAGCTTGGCAAGTCCGTCGGCTTTGGTGGGCCTGAGATGATCGACCTCGACTTCGAGCCCACCGGATTCCTCGTCGATGGGGCCACGCTCGACGGTGCACCCGGGTGGGAGGTCATTCACTCCCCCGGTCATACCGACGATTCCACCTGCTTCTACCACGCCGACAGCTCGACCCTGATCTCGGGCGACGCACCCCGAAGCCCCACCTCAGCTTGCGCGTCCCACACCGGTGGCAGCCTTGCTGCGAGAATACGTGCCATGAGTGCACTCCCTCCCGCTGGTTGGTACGACGACCCAGAGAACTTTGGCTACCTGCGCTATTGGGACGGGTCCATATGGACTGAGCACCGCTCCCCCACTGGTGGCTACGGCCAGGGTGCGGGCAGCGGCCAGCTGAGCGACATTGGCAGCTGGCTTGAGCAGGCATTCAAATCCATCTGGGCCCGACGAGGCCCCATGGCCATCTTGGGTGCGGCGGCGCTGGCCCTAGCATTGGCGGTGGGCCTTAGCGCTCGATCGGCCTTTGGCGACGCTGTGTACGAGAACGGCCAGTGGTCTGGCGTCGACAGCGGCGGTGTCGGTCTCTTGATCATCGTTGCTGCCTTGGCGATGTTGTTCTCGGTCATCTTGTATCTGGCCGCAACACATCAGCTCTACGAGTACCACTTGGGGCGTGAAGTCGGCCTTGGGGATTCCATGGGTGTCGCCTTTGGAGCGTTCCTTCGCCTACTGCTGTGGAGCCTGCTTGCGGCAGCCATCGCCATTGCTGCGTTGGTGGTCGTTGGCCTCATAATCGCGTTTGCTGGCCCTGTGGCCATCCTGCTCGTCCTTGCAGCAATCCCGTTTGGGGTCTGGCTATGGGTCAAGCTGTCCTTCTTCGTTGTGGCGTGTGTAGCCCCCATCAAGGACCAGAACCCGTTCACATCCAGTGCCCAGGTCAGCCAAGACCGCTTCTGGCCCGTGCTCGGGCGCCTTCTGCTTGCCAGCATCATTGGTTTCGCACTCTATTGGGCGGTCTCGCTTCCGCTGAGTGTCGCTGGACCCACCGCAGCCCCCGATCTCGAAGACACCATCATCATCGACGGCGCCACCGACGAGATCGTCTATTTCCACGTTGGCGACACCTTGGACGAGCTAGGACTCAGCGGAGGTCTCATCGTGTTGCTAGCGGTTATCCCCCAGCTCATCAACACCGCTTTTGGACTGGCCACCGTGGTCGGCCCCTACGCCGACATCCAAGGCCGGCACCACCGCGCCTAGGCCCGGCGGGGGTGGGGTTGCTAGCAGCGCTAGGTGTCCGTGCCGGCAGGGTCCCGGCGCTGCGCCGCTATGTCGCTGGCCTCCCAGACCATGGGTTTGGCCCGTTCGCGGCCTAGCAACTCGATGGGGTCGTGGTTATCGATGTGGCCGTAGATGCCTTTGTACACCGAGAACCCGCACAGCTCTTGGAGGCGGCGGTCAAAGTTGGCGAGGCGCTCCCAGGGGACGCCGAGTTGCTGGTTCTCTTGTTGGCGGAGCCAGCCAGCGCAGTAGTAGCAGGCAAGACCGTCGCGCCGTTCTTGGGTGGTGTTAGTGCCACCGCCGTGCCACAAGGTGCTGTGCCACACCAGGATGGACCCAGCAGCCATCTCGGCGCATTGGGTGTCGTAGCGCTGGTCGTAGATGGGGTCGTGGTCGAAGCGGTGACTGCCTGGCACGATGCGGGTGGCCCCGTTTGCTTCGGTGAAGTCGCTCAATGCCCACATGGAGTTCATGGCAATAGGGATGTGCGGGCGCGGAAGCGGGATCATGTTGGTGTCGGCATGAAGCGGCTGGGCTTGTTGGCCTGGCCCCGGGCAGATGGCCGACAGCGACGACACTTGCAGTTCGGGGTCGAGGATCTTTTCCATGATGGGGAGCACCATGGGCGACACAGGCACCTTCTCGAAGGAGCGGTGGAGGGCCAACAGGTTGTAGATCCGCACAGTCCGTAGGCCTTCAAAGGTGGTAGGTGCATAGCCAATGTCGTGGGTGGCTTCGACCTCTGCAAGCGCAGTCTTGAGCTCGCTCAGGAGGTCGGCGTCGATGGCGTCTTCCACCACCGTGTAGCCATTGCTATCGAGCTTGGTTAGGTGCTGGTTGAGCTCGCCGGTCGACATCGATCGCATGGGCTTGAGCCTAGCCACCACACCTGTCGCCGTTCTTCGGATGGCGCCGCTTTGTGGGGCTCCGCTCCTACGTTGCCTCGGGTGCAAGCCGCCATGGGCTGTTTTGGCTGAAGAAGTCAGGGGTTTGTGGCTGGTTTGGTCGTGGTGGGATCGGGAATGTCACACCCTGGTGGGATGATGTTGGTATGGGATTTGGGGCAGCGGTAGGCGACCTGAGCGAGGCCGAGGGTCAGGGTCAGGGTCAGGGTCAGGGTCAGGGTGATGTTGGCGAGCGTGGTGACGGCGGCGCTGGGCATGGTGATGGGCATGGTGATGGTCATGGTGATGGGGTTGTGGTGTCGGAGTTGCGTGCGGGCTTGTTGGGTGAGTTGGAGCGGTTTGTGCATCAGGCCAGCCGTCGTGGCGGTGTGCGCCGCCAGACCGCTGAACCCGATCCTGACCCGCTAGCGGCCGGGCGGGAGGTGCCGGTTGAGGTTGGGTCGGCCGTGCGCGCGTTGGATGAGCTTCA
>JAUIIS010000357.1 GCA_030431575.1 Acidimicrobiia bacterium
TCGACACAGTGGCTTTGAGCACAGCCGACCCCGCAATGTGGACGTGGGTGAATGAACGGATGACGCCAAAGCTGGTGGTGGCCACGCAGACCAAGGTGCTTGAAGTCATTGTCGACACTGCCGGCGGTTTGATTCCGTCGACTCCAGCCATAGCACTGCATGCACCCGAGGACATGCTGTGGAAGCTCGCCGCTGCCGTGACGTCGCCTGTGTTGGCTGCAACAGCCTTGGGTAGGGCGGCTGGGGGCGCTTTGAGCGCTGATGCCATCAAACTCTCGGCCAGGCAACTACTGGATCTGCCTCTGCCAACCAACGCCGAAGCTTGGGAACGCGGTGCCGAGTTGGCGCGATCGATTTCCTGTAGCGCCGACGCCGCGGACCCCCTGGCTTGGAAAGCCGGGCTCGAGGAGCTGGGAACGGTCATGTGCGCCGCCTATGAGGTCGACCCGCACGACCAGAGGATCTTGGCCTGGTGGCTTGATCGACTCCCAATCTGGCGCTGACCGCCGGCGGCTTTTGGCCGAAAGTATTGTGCTGGTCAGCGGCCCGCTTGAGCTCTGATCGCAATGAAGTTGCTATTGGCGCAGCGAAATGATTCACTCATGTGAACATCACGAGGGTCATAACGCAAGGCATGGCCCAGCAACCTGGGGAGGACACCCAAGGTGCTCGCCCACTTCGGTGGGGATGTGGTTGCTTCGCCACCTGGCAGAGCAGCAACGAAGTGTCCGAGTGGTTCTGACCTAGGGTCGGTCCCCTCGCCGCCGGCGCAAAATGTCCTCCCAGCACGGAGACTGCCATGCAGCCGGTCCTAGACTCACTCAACACCCAACGACACCATCTCCATGTCGTTGACCCACCGCAGGCAGCTGCCGTAAACCACCTCATGCCCGACTCCCCGTCACACCCTCGCAACTACCGCCCCGACCTGCCCGTCACCGGTGCATGGCGCCCCGGCGACCCTGTGGGGCAACGCCAGTTCGTGACGGTCACAAACGAGCGCCCGTTGGTACTCGAAGCGGGTGGCACATTGGCCGAAGTCGTTATGGCCTATGAAACTTGGGGTCAGTTGAACAGCGACGCGTCAAACGCCGTTCTGGTGTGCCACGCCCTCACCGGCGACGCCCATGCCGGCCCGGGAAAGCTTCCCAGCGACGCAACCGGTTGGTGGGAAGCACTCATTGGGCCCGGCAAAGCTATCGATACCAACACACACTTTGTTGTGTGCATCAACGTGCTGGGCGGCTGCCAAGGCTCCACCGGGCCATCGTCCATCAACCCAGCAACCGGGCAGCCGTACGGGTCGGCTTTCCCCACGGTGACCATTCGCGACATGGTGCGAGCACAGGCCAAAGTGGCAGATCACCTTGGCGTTGCGGCGTGGAAGTCAGTGATTGGCGGCTCTATGGGCGGCATGCAAGTGCTCGAATGGGCTGCCATGTTCCCCGAGCGAGTCCGTTCGGTGGCGCCAATCGCCACAGCACTTGCCGCCAGCGCGCAACAGATCGCCTGGAGCGCTGTTGGCCGGAGCGCCTTGGCGCTTGACCCAAACTGGCGAGGCGGCGACTACTACGACGCCCAGCCCGGTCATGGTCCTCATGCAGGTCTCGCTGTAGCCCGGGCGATTGCCCAGATCCACTACCGCAGCGACCCGAGTTTCCAGAACCGGTTTGGCCGCACTCTGGTGGAACCGAATTCGATCTTTGGGCTGTGGGACCGCTTCCAAGTCGAGAGCTACCTCGACCATCACGGCGAGAAGCTGGCCCGACGTTTCGACGCAAACTCGTATCTCATTCTCAACAAGGCCATGGACACCCACGATCTCTGCCGTGGACGCGGCTCAATGCACAAAGCCGTGGCAAGAATCACCATGCCGCTTGTGACTGCGAGCATCTCCTCGGACATCTTGTACCCGCCCCATCAGCAGCTGGAAATCCACGAATCCGTCATTGCTGCTGGCGGCGATTCGCTGTACCAAGACATAGAAAACCCGCACGGTCACGACGGGTTCTTGCTTGCGGCCGAAGAGCTTGGCGACCTGCTACGCACGTTCCTCGAGCGAGAGGACCTTCAGTGAGTAGCGATCAGCCAAACACCGCGAACCAAAAGGCCAGCGACAGTCACCGGTTAGACACCAAGCTGATCACTTCGGGACGCCCAAACGGACAGCGGGCGCTGGCTCCCACCTTGTACCCGTCCACCACGTTTACTAGCCCGACTGTGGACGACGGGCGACGCATGGCGACCGACCCCACCGAGGCCGAGTTTTATACCCGCTACGGCAATCCAACCATTGCCGCGTTCGAGGAGGCCATGGCCGAACTCGAGGGCGCCGAGGCGTCGCGTGCTTTCTCGTCTGGCATGGGTGCGATTTCCGCGATCGTGTTGGGTTTGTGTTCGTCAGGCGATCACATTGTCACCCAGCGCCAGCTCTATGCAGGCACCCAGTTGCTGTTTCAGACCGTGTGTCCGCGGTTCGGCATCGACGTTACGTTCGTCGATGCCACCGAGCCAGGAGCGTTTGCTGATGCGGTGCGTCCAGGCAAGACCATGGTGGTGTTTGCCGAGACGCCAGCCAACCCGCGCCTAGACCTTGTCGACCTCGACGAGCTTGGTGCTATCGCCGGCCCTATCACCGTGGTGGATTCCACGTTCGCCCCGCCACTTGTGCAGCGCCCGCTAGATCATGGCGTTGCCCTTAGCCTTCATTCGGCCACCAAAGCCATCGGCGGTCACAACGACGCCACGCTGGGCGTCATCTCCGGCAGCCGCGAGCTGCTGAATTGGCTGTGGGGCTTCGCTGTCCTTCAAGGAGCCAACGCGGCGCCTTTCGATGCGATGAACGGGCTGCGAGGGTTGCGCACCCTTGGCGTGCGCCTCGAACGCCAGTCGGCCACAGCCCAAGTGCTGGCCGAGGCGCTCAGCGAGCACCCTGCGGTGGCCGACGTCAGGTACCCGGGCTTGCCAAGCCACCCGCAATACGACCTTGCCAAGCGCCAAATGCGGCTGTTCGGTGGCTTGTTGACCTTCGATCTTAAAGACGGCTTGACTGCTGGCCGACACTTTGTTGAGGCCACGCAGCTTGCGCGGCTGGCCACCTCGCTGGGCGGCCCCGAGACGTTGGTCACCCACCCGGCCAGCACCACGCATGTGGGGCTGTTGCCTGAGGAGATGGCGGCCGCAGGTATCACCGAAGGCACCGTGCGGATGTCGGTTGGGCTGGAGCACGTCGACGATCTCACAGCCGACGTGTTGAGCGCGCTGACTGGTTGCGCAAGCTGACGTGCCCGAGGGGCTAGAGGTCGAGCTCTACCGCCAGGCCAGCGAAGCTGCTCTTGGCCGAACAATCTCGGCGTTGGCTGTGCCTGTCCCAGAGTACGTGCGGGGTGGTCTGTCCCCAGCGGACCTTGCGAACTCGTTGGTTGGGTCTGCATTGGTGACCGCGCGCCGACGGGGCAAGTTGTTGCTGCTGGACACGCAGGGCGCCACCCTTGGGGTCCGCTTTGGCATGACGGGGCGGCTGCTGGTGGACGAGACCGCAATCATCGAGGAGCTCGAATACGCCAGCAAAGCCAACAACCCGGCATGGGACCGGCTTGTCTTGACGTTTGCCGATGGGGGAGTGCTGGCGGTGCGAGATCAACGCAGGCTTGGCAACGTAGAACTCAACCCCGACGAGGGGGCGCTTGGTGTCGACATGTTTGCTATCGACGGCGCAACCCTCGGAGAGATT
>JAUIIS010000358.1 GCA_030431575.1 Acidimicrobiia bacterium
TTGTATTGGCTTACTCGCTACGCCGATGTGGCCGCGGTGTTTGCCGATCACGAAACCTATTCGGCATCAACCTACGAAGAATCCACCGGGCAAGTCCTCGGCCCCACACTGATCTCTCGAGACGACTACGGCCACGTAGTCCGCCGCAAGATTGTGGCCCCCGACTTCGTGGGTAACCGGCTCGAGGCGTACTTCGAGATGATCAACACCATGGCCAACCAGCTGATCGACGAGTTTGTCGCCGACGGTGAGGTCGAATTCATTTCGGCGTTCAGCTCGCGTCTGCCTGTCGAGGTCATAGCTGGCATGTTGGGCATGGTGGGCGACGGCGAACTGTTCCGAGCGTGGGTCACCGACATGATCATGGGTCTGGCCCCCGTCGAAGAGCTACGAGCAAAAGGCATGGAAGCATCAGAAGCGTTCCATGCCTACGTGTCCCAGGCGCTCGTTGGGATCGACGATCCCGAACGACGCGACCACATTGCCAAGATCGCCCGCGCCGAGGTAGACGGAGAGCGGCTCACCCACGAAGAAATCGTTGCCTTTTGTGGCTTGCTGTTCATTGCGGGCGGCGAAACCACAGACAAGGCAATGGCCAACATGTGGTGGGCGTTGCTGGCCGACCGGCAGCTGTTCGATGCAGTGCTGGACGACCCCGACCTGTGGGACTGCGCGTTTTCTGAGACGATGCGGCGCTACCCACCCGTCATCAGCGAAGACCGCTACACCACGGCCCCAACCGAGTGGTACGGCCAGGAGATCCCCACAGGCTCGAGGGTTCGAGTCTGCATGGCTTCCGCCCATCTCGACGAAACCGTCTTTGCCGACCCGTTGACGTTCGATCTGGCCCGAAAGGACCTGCACTTGGGCATCGAACTCCGATCGGGCGTAGCCACAGAAGAGAACCGCAGCGGTCATCTCGGGTTTGGTCTGGGCAAACACTTCTGCATCGGCTACCAGTTGGCGCGCAAAGAGGCCATCACCGGCAGCCTGCGGGTCACCGAGCGCTGCCCCAACATTGGGCTCGCACCAGACATCAACATCGCCGACCTGGCCCCGGCCATCCTGGGAAACTCATTCCAGGCGGTGCCACAGCTGCCTCTAACCTTTGGCTAGCTGGCGCTGGACCACACCTTTGCGGCGCGCGAGTAGCTCGCCAGCCTGGCCCGCGCAAAGTGACTACGCTCAAACACGAACATATGGGGGTAAGGCGTGAGCCTGCTAGAACAATTTCGCATGGACGGTCAGGTGGCCGTGGTCACCGGGTCGGGTCAGGGCATTGGCCGTGGCATTGCCTGGGGCCTCGCAGATGCGGGCTGCCACGTGGTCCTAAATGCCCGACGCCAAGAAGACCTTGAAGAGACCGCTGCTGGGGTGGTCGAACGAGGCCAACGTGCCGCGATCTTTGCCCGCAGCATCGTCGACGCGTCCGAAGATCTGGCGGAGTTCACGCTCGGCGAGTTCGGTCGTATCGACTGTTGGGTCAACAACGTGGGCGGATCCGACGAGAAACGAACTCGGGCCCTCATCGACACTCCCGACGACATCTTCCGTAACCAACTCGAACTCAACCTCACCACTGCATTCCAAGGAGCCAAAGCCGCTGCGCACCGGATGCCAGAGGGAGGCAGCATCATCAACATTGCCTCCGGCGCGGGAATGCGAGGGTCACCCTTCACCGGCCCTTACGCCGCGGCCAAGGCTGGCATGCTTAACCTCACCGAAACTCTGTCTTTGGAGCTGGCCCCCAAGCGGATCCGCTGCAACGCCGTATCGCCGGGTCCAGTAGCCACCGAAGCCTTCCGCGAAGTCCTGGGCACCGGAGGTGCAGAAGACGCCATTGCGGCAACCATCCCGTTGGGGTTCTTAGGGACGCCCGACGACATTGCTGCTGCGGTCGTCTACCTTGCCTCACCCGCAGCGAAGTGGGTGACTGGACGCAACATCCTTTGCGCTGGTGGCCGTACCCAGCGCGGCTATCAGTACACCCCCGCCGAATAAGACCCTGCGCTAACCGCGCACCCGAATCGCAGCATTACAGGAGACACAATGAAACTTGGACTCACCGTTGACGAGGTCCTCGCCACCACTCGTGCGGTGCGCAAACGCATCGACTTCGACAAGCCAGTCGAGCCAGAGGTCATCAAAGAATGCCTCGAGGCAGCTGTGCAGTCACCAACTGGATCCAACAGCCAGGCATGGCAATGGATGGTTGTGACCGACCCGGGCCAACGCCAGGCGTTGGCCGACGTGTACCGCAAGGGTTGGGAGCTCTACGCCAATATGGACGGCAACGCCGCCACCGCGTACGACGGTGACGACCCCGACCGTCAGGCCCAGCAAGGTCGCGTCACCGCGTCGGCCGAGTACCTGGCGCAGAACTTCGAAAAGGTCCCCGTGATGCTCATACCCATCTTGCCGGGCCGCCTCGATGGCCTTCCGTCAATGGCGGGGGCCGCGATGTTTGGTTCCATCTTGCCTGGGGCCTGGAGCTTCATGTTGGCTGCACGCGAACGTGGGTTGGGTACGGCTTTGACCACTATCCACATGATGCATGAACAAGAGGCCGCCGACGTGCTGGGCATCGATTACAACAACTACACCCAGTGCGCGTTGGTTACCTGTGGCTACTCGTTGGGCACCGACTTTAAACCTGCGAAGCGTCCACCCATCGAAACCGTCCTCCATTGGGACAGTTGGGGTGGCGCTGCCCCTTGGGCCTGAGTGCCAACCTTTTGGGTCCCATGGCGGCAACAATAGAGCGAGACGGGCGCAGCCGGGTTGGCTGCGCCCTCGATCCAACTCATGCAAAACACGCCATCACCTTCGCCCTCCCGTGTCCGTACTACGCGCTTGCTGCGCCGGCCGACCGCTGTTGTGCTCAGCACGGCGCTGGCACTAAGCGGATGCACGTTCTCATCCGACAATCGAGCAAACGACCTGGCTTCGGCCACAGCCACGCCGCTACCTAGCGATCAGCCTGCCGACGAGGAGGCTGCGCCCAATGCCGACGAGGCCGACGAAGTAGCGGCCGCTGCCGACGAAGCCGCAGAAGTTGCAGCAGCCGAGGACCCCGAGGAAGATCAGCCAGCGTCGTTGCCACCCCCCGACTGGGTCACCATCTCTGGGGTAGAGGAGGCACTCAACGTTCGCGACGGCCCTGGTACCGAGTTCGACGTCTTGGGTCAGGTTGCACTAGGCGAAACGGTAGGGACCACAGGCAACCAAGAAGGCCCTGCCGATGCCACCTGGCTTGAGATTGTGTTCGAAGGCCAAGAGGGGTGGATCTTCGCGAGCTACAGCACGCCCGCCGAGACGGTCCCCACGCCTACGCCATTCGCGACACCCACTCCGCTGGCTACACCTACACCAGTGGGCGCGCAAGCCGACGAGCTAGTTGTCGATGCCCCCGACGGGCTCAACATGCGCAGGCGTCCCAACACCAGTGCAAACGTGATCCGAGAACTCGACGATGGCGATGTGTTAGTCCCAACCGGACGTACCCGCACCGACGACACAGGCCGAGACTGGGTGGAGGTCGAGGTTGGTGGCGAGACGGGTTGGGTAGCGACCGAGTTCGTGCGACCCAACTAATCGGGGCTCCCCGGCGGCCGCTCCGCCCGGGCGTTCGATGAGCGAATGGGGCGCCTCGTCCAGTAAGTTCGCGCCGACCGTTCGACTCGGGGGAACACCCATGATCACAAGGCTGCTTGTAGCTAACCGCGGCGAGA
>JAUIIS010000359.1 GCA_030431575.1 Acidimicrobiia bacterium
TCGAAGGATGCAAACGAGCGGGCATTGCCGCTGTTGTGTCTGCCCACCCGTTCGAAAAGCCCGGGGCCGACATTCCTGTCTCCAACCTGTCAATGACCGAGCTACTCGAAAAGGCAACGGTGCTCATCAGTCGATTCAGCACAGTCCCTTTCGAAGCAATGGCCCGTGGCGTGCCGTTCGTTTATCACAATCCGCACGGCGAAAAAGTGCCTACTTTCGCAGATGCCAAGGGGGCATTCGATACATCGTTGTCTGCACAAGAACTGTCCGACGCCGTCGCCGCAGCTTCAGCATGGGTTGACGGCTATCGCAGCCGGTGTGAACCCTTCTTTCGTCAACAGGTGGACGTAGACGCCGAGCGAAGCTCGGCCCAGCGCACCGCAGCGGCCATCGACGGGGTGCTGCGCCGCTAATTTGGTGGTCGCCTACTGGCTGGCCAGCTGGGATCGCAGCCTGGCCAGGAGTTCTCGCAAAGCCTGAGGCTGCGCCGTTGCGTCGCTGCCGTGCTTGTGCATGAGCTCGACCAACGCTGCTGACGCCGGCCCGAATTCGCTAAGTCGTTCTGCCAGAAAGAGGTCGGCCAGAGTGGCTGGTTGATGGGGCACGGAGGCATCAGCCAAGTGTCGGCTGGTGGCTGCGTCGATGACCTTGATGGTGTGTGATCGCGTCGCATCGGCCAGCGCAGCGAGCGCCGCATCGGAGGCGTCAGCAGCAGCGGAAAGCCCCATAACAGCTGGAAGCCCCATAACAACGAGCACTGGGTCGTGTGCGGTTGGTTGACCCCCCAGCGTGGCAGAAAGCAGTTCTTGGATGAGCGTGCGGGCGTCGCGCATGCTCAAGTGGATGTTGCTGCTTGTCTGGGTTGGGGTCGAGTCCACAACCACAGCCAGATGGTCGCCCTCCACAGACGTGGGTGTAGTGAACACCACGTCAGGTGCAGGGGCGCCTATCAACGCCACCGCCATTACGGCACCTTTGCGGGCTGCCGGGTCGAGGGCCAGGGTTACGGGGAGGCCTAGCTCATGGCCTAAGGCGACACACACAACGCCTTCGGTGAACGTTTGGCCCGTCAAGGTCACTCGGTTCATGGCCACGGTCGCAGAGCTGGGGGTCTTGGCGACCTTGGTATTGACGTTCGATTCCCCCATGTCCACCTCTTTGATGCCGACTGCACCAACCGACAAGGGCGTGAGAGCTGTCGTGGCTGGGTAGGGCCCGGTATCGGTTTGGCCTGCGAGGAACCTTTCTGCGGTTTCGATAGGCGGTTGCATCAACGCGCTGGTGAACTTCGGTGGCGTGGTGGATACCTGGGCATCTTCCGTAATGGGTGGGAGTCGGTTAGCCCCATGCACCCCAGTGGCAGACATCCGGGTTGGGCTTCGGCGAGGTCTGCCCCATCGCATGGTGCGCTCGCCCGATGCTGCCAGGTCTGGTGGCTTGGTTGGGTGGCCCACATTGCTGGATGGGAGATCGGCGACTGCGGTCGCTACCCAGTTACGAGCCGCTATGCCAAAGGCAGCGAATGTGGTGGCACTGTCACGCAGCATCGACGTGGGCTTCTGACGGTAGAAGGCAACCACCCGCTCGACAGGGAGGAACTCTGTGTCCAGCGCAAGGACGCGCATCCAGCACAAATGGTCCTCAGCCCCAGGGACTCCTTCGGCGAATCCGCCACTTAATGTCAGGATGTCACGGCGGACAAGCGGCGCTGAGACTATGAAGACATTGGCACCGCGTGAGTTCGCAAGATTGATGGGCATGAGCGCTGGGCATGGCAGCTCGCGCTGGCCGGGACCGGCGTTGAACGGAGCATGTTGACCCTGGCCGAAGACGCCAGCGATGCGTCTTGACTCGGACTCGTCCATTTCGGCGAGGTAGGCCGAGAGCGCACTCACTCGGCTCCGGACCGAGTTGGGGGGCGCCCAGTCGTCGCCGTCGAGGAAGAAGAGGAGGTCGCCCTTTGCGAGCGTCGTTGCCAGATTCCGGATCGCGCCTAACCCAATGTTTTGCGACGTCCGGTAGAGGCTGACACGTTCGTCCTCGAGTGCATGGGCCATAGCAACATCGAGCGCGTCGGTTTGGCCCGCGTCTTCCATGACCAAGACTTCAAGGTGCGGGTAGGTCTGCTGGCGAAGTGAGTTGAGGCAATCGTCGAGGTACCGGCCTTCGCCATAACAAGGCACAACCACACTGACGAGCGGTTGTCCGTTGCGGATCGCTGCGTTGGGCACGGGAAGCGTGGTCATGTGAGCATCACCACGGAGCTGGTGATGCCGCGTGCATGGAGCCGATCTCGGACCTGGTGCAGCGTTTCGGGCCCTCGCTGCTCGAAGGCGTGATCGCTGTGACGGAATCGCCCCATCGCGCGCGCTGCAATTCCAACGACGTCCAGATAGTCGGCGTATCGGGGGTGCCACAGTTGGCTAAGAATGTCTTCGAGCTGCTGAATCTCGGCGCCGTCCGCGCTGTCGGACTGCGCCTGGAGGTAGCGCAGCGTCGAAAGTTGATAGAGGACGATCTCCACGTCGCGGATGCCAGCCATCCATGCGGCGCGGGGGCCGTCGAAGACTGGCGGGTCCTTGAATGTCAGCGGTTGGGGGGCAGCATGCTTGGCCACAGCATCGTCGAGCGCCGAGACGGCCCACCTTCGATCTGTCACGTACGCGACTAGCGCGCCGCGTCTGCCCAATGCCTCGAGTGCGGAGGGCATGATCTCCCAGCCGTTCGTTCCCACGTAGCGCCAACGATCCGAGGCAATGCGAGCTTCCCAGCCCTCGGACAAGAAGCCCAGAATCTCGACGGTCCCACGAGGAATGGCGTTGCGAGGTCGAGCATCCTTTCGCCCTGCGACGATGCGCAGTGCATTGTGTTCACCGGTTGGATGCGCCCAGCCTTGGATTTGGGTGGTGCGCTGGAGGCATGCGTTGAGATGGGTGAGCCACGGCATTGTTGCTTCGGGTTGGAGACGGCCTTGTTCGCTCGGCTGGTGCAGCACGGTCGTGTTCGGCAATGGGGCGCCCCGCCCGAACCGTACGTCCACAACACCGCCAGGCGCCTGGCATTGGGCCAGCTGCGCTCCCTGGGTAGCGACGGTGAGGCTGTCTGCACGAAGTTCTATGTCTAACCAACGAGGTGTGGCCTCGACTTGGGAGCCATTCAGGCTCAGCCCGTTTTGTGCATTGACATGGAGATTGATGTCTTGCCCGGTCGCTGTTGTCAACGTCGCTTGAAGCTCATCAAGGCGGCCAGGTTCTGTTGGTGTGATGCGCAAGACAATCGTGTCATCACAGGCTGGCGGCTTGGAGATATGTAGTTGGCCAACAGGGCCCAATGCGCCCGGCTGGAGGCTGGTGACTTCGGCCAGTGTTGCTACGTCGGATAGCACCGTGCAGCGTTCGTCGGCCAGGTGCACCGTTGGTGCTGGCGCGCCTGGTCTGTCCAGGTAGGTCAGCATGCTCTCCGGTGATTCGACGTGGCCCACGGGGGACGCCTGCTAGCGGATGTCGGTGTCGGCCACGACGACGCCGTCGGCGTCTGCGTAGAGCCATGCGCCTGGTGTGAAAGTGACCCCAAGGAAGGCGACGGTTTCGCCCACCACGCCTTGGTCGCGTTTGACGCTTTTGCGGGGGTTCGTGGCCAGGGCCTGGATGCCGATGGGCATGTCGTCGATGACGGCGCTGTCCCTAATGCAGCCATTGACAACGAGGCCAGCCCAGCCATTG
>JAUIIS010000031.1 GCA_030431575.1 Acidimicrobiia bacterium
GGTCCTGGCATATGAGACCAGCTCTGCCGCAGATGCGGGCCAGCGCACCTTAGTGGTGGCCACGCCCACAGGGCCTGTCGAACTCATTGGTTGGGTAGAACCTGGTGCCGATCTGGCCGGGGCAGTCGGGCACGCGTTGCCTGATCCCACGCCACACCTAGGCACGCTCGAAACGCTCCACGAAGCCTCCACTCGTAACGAGATCTGGTGGTCAAAGCGGCTGGCCGAGATCGTGCCTGTCGACCTTTCGCACCTCGACATCAATGCGCCCGCCACCACAGCTAGCGCAGCCACAGGCGCTTGCAGCTACAACGAAGCTGCAAGCCTGGTTGGTGCCTTCGCCCTGGCGTACTCAGGGCAGTCAACAGCAACGATCGCGGTAGGCACGTCCTCCTCGGTCGCCTCAGAGCTTGAACCTTGGTTCGTGACTTCGGTCCCCGCCACCATGGCGGTGGACCCTGGTGTCTCAGTTGGTGCCGCACTCGAGAGCGTTTCCGCCACACTCGACGAGGCGCAACGCCGCGGGCCGTTTCTCCGCGACGTGCCATCGCGTATGCCCCAGCAGCGAGACGGGGCCATCGCTGTACCGGTTCCCAATGTTGGCGTCGGCCCGGAGGGCGCAAAGCCTGGGACCACCATCCAGTTCCTCGTGAGCGAAGATGCCAGCACGGTCACGGTAAGCGCCCCGGGCGACGCAGCTCGCGCAATCGCCGATGGTTTCAGCGCTTTTGTCGCCGCCCTCGCAGATCCGGCCGCGCCCTTTGGGGCAGCTCCGGTGGTTGGCGACGCTGACGTCGCACAACTCATTGATCTCGGTGGGATCCCTGCGCAGGACCCGTTCAGGGGCGCCTTGCACGAGCAGGTCATTGCCGCCGCGGCCGCCCAGCCGAACAAGGTCGCTGTGGTCCATCGCGGCAATGAGCTCACCTATGCCCAGTTGGTGGAGCAGTCCAGGCGGGTAGCCAACGCGCTCGACGCCCGCGGCATAGCCCCACGCAGCTTCGTTGGCATCTCAGCAAACCCCAGTCCCGACATGCTGGTTGCGGTCTTGGGGGTATTGATGGCTGGTTGTGCCTATGTTCCTCTCGACCCCAGGTTCCCCGCCGACCGTCTTGCGTTCATGGTCAGCGACGCCAACATGGCTCTTGTCCTCACCGACGGCGCCGTCGCCCTCGATCCAGCACTGACCACGCTCGACATTGCATCGGTCGCTACCGACCCCTCAATAGCGCCACGCCAACTGCTCCCCGAAACCGACGCGTCGGCGCTGGCCTACATGATGTACACCTCGGGCTCCACCGGCCTGCCAAAGGGCGTCATGGTGCGTCACGGCAACGTCGATAGCTTCCTGACATCAATGGAACCCCACGTAGGTACCGAAGACGACGGAGTTTGGTTGTCGGTCACCACGTTGTCGTTTGACATCTCGGTCCTCGAACTCTTCTACCCGCTGGTTCGGGGCTGGAAGGTTGTGCTCTACGAAGGCTTGGCCGCAAGCCACAGCGTGGCCACGCCCTCCCGCGGCGAAACCAAGCTGGACATGAGCTTGTTCTTCTTTGGTTCAGAAGGCATCGAGGGCGGTGGCTCCTACGACGTGCTTCTTGAGGTCGCCCGCTACGCCGACACTCACGGGTTCGCTGCGGTGTGGACCCCCGAACGCCACTTCCATGCCTTTGGCGGCCCCTTCCCTAACCCTTCGGTAGCAGGCGCGGCGCTGGCCGCCATCACCAAGAACATCGGTATTCGCTCGGGTAGCTGTGTTGTGCCCCTGCACCATCCGGTTCGTGTCGCCGAGGAATGGGCCGTTGTCGACCAGCTTTCTCATGGTCGGGTCGGCATATCGGTGGCAGCAGGCTGGCACCCCGACGACTTTGTCTTGCGCCCCCAGAACTTCAAACAACCCAAGTCTGCCTTCATCGACCAGGTACACCAGGTCAAGGCGCTGTGGCGAGGCGAGACGGTCTCGTTCGAGGGCCCGGTCGGCCCCGTCGACGTGTTGACACTGCCCCGCCCCGTCCAGAGCGAACTGCCGGTGTGGTACACCACTGCGGGCAACAAAGAATCGTTCGAACTCGCGGGTCGCGAAGGCCTGTTTTTGTTGACACACCTGCTTGGTCAGAGCCTCGAGGAAGTCAGCGAAAAGGTGCAGGCCTACCGCCAAGCCTGGTCTGACGCTGGGCACGCTGGTCGCGGGCAAGTGACCTTGATGCTGCACACCTTTGTTACCGAAGACCCCTCGATTGTGCGCGAGACCGTACGAGAGCCCATGAAGTCGTACTTGCGCGACTCGATCGGGCTGGTCAAAGACCATGCGTCGGCATTCCCTACCTTCGACCCCACCAAGACCGAATCCGACGGCGCGCTAGCTGGTCTCAGCCCCGAAGACCTCGAAGCGTTGCTGGAAGTCTCGTTTGGGCGTTACTACGAGACAAGCGGCCTCTTCGGGTCAGTTCCCGAAGCCATCGAGTTTGCCAAGAGTGTCGAGGCCATCGACATCGACGAAATAGCGGCGCTCGTGGACTTTGGCATTGATGGCCAGACCGTTATCGACAATCTCGATCATCTCAACGAAGTTCGTGCAGCGTTCTTGCAGGACGCGGTACTAGAGCCCGAAACCTACGGTTCACTCATCGAAGCGCATGGCGTAACCCATCTCCAGTGCACGCCGTCGGAGGCTCGCATCGTTCTTGCCGACGCCCAATCTAAATCGGCGCTGGGGTCGCTGCGTCGCATGCTCGTCGGTGGCGAAGCTTGTCCGGTGTCAGTGGCTAAAGAGCTCTACGAGGCAGTCGGGGGCCAACTGATCAATGTCTACGGCCCCACCGAGACCACTATTTGGTCCACGATCCATCAGCTCAACGCCGACGACATCGCCACCGAAACCATCCCCATTGGGCGCCCGTTGGCAAACACCGCGGTGCGGGTCGTTGGGGAAGACGGCCGGCTGCGTCCGCGCGGCGCCATTGGCGAGCTGCTCATTGGTGGCGACGGCGTCACCAACGGCTATCACGAACGTGCCGAGCTCACCGCAGAGAAGTTTGTGCAGCGCAACGACGTCGACGGCACGGTCTACTGCACCGGCGACCTAGTCAGCTGGCGCGAAGACGGCGCACTTGCGTTCCATGGCCGTGCCGATAGCCAGGTCAAAGTACGCGGTCACCGCATCGAACTCGGCGAAATCGAAGCCGCTCTCGAACAGCGCAGCGACATCGGCGAAGCCGTCGTTGTGGTCCACGGCGAAGGAGATCGCGCCGGATTGGTGGCACACGCCATCAGCGCGGGAACCCCACCGGAACTCTCGGCCGTGCAACAAGACCTTGGCGTCTCGCTGCCAAGCCACATGGTGCCTGAACGGATCATGTGGCACGACGCCTTGCCCACGACCCCCAACGGCAAAGTCGACCGCAAGTCGCTCAGCGCACTTGACCCCGCCGCTGCGCCAGACGCAGACGCCGATGTCCAGCCTGCACCTACGCCCGCGCCAGCGGTGAAGGCTGCGGCCAGCGCTGCAGACTTGGCTGACATCATCGACGAAGCCTGGCAAGACGTTCTTGGTTTGGACAAGATCGACCGCTTCAAGAGCTTCTTCGACCATGGCGGCAACTCGCTCCAGGTCGTGACGCTCCGCGACAAGCTCGAAGGACGTCTCGGGATCTCGGTTTCGTTGGTGGACCTCTTCCGCTATGGCTCGGTCACCGAACTCGCCGACGCATTCGCGACAGACAGCGATGCTGAGGCGTCTACCGAAGACGACACAGACCAGTCCGACCGGTCTTTTGCTGGCTCAACAGTTGGCGGATCCGGTGATCGAATGAGCCGCCGAGCCGCGGCGAGACGCAAAGCCAGGCGGGGCAAATGACCTCGGGCACGACCACTCCTTGGATGAAATCCTTCATGGGACATATGGACACAGCAACGCTGAAGCGCGAACACACTCTTGCATTCGGAGGCATCTGCCGATGACCGACGTTTCAGAACCAGACGAAGTAGCCGCTACCGACATTGCCGTCGTCGGCATGGCGGGGCGGTTCCCAGACGCGGAGACCCCCGATGAGTTCTGGGCCAACTTGCGTGCTGGCCACAAGAGCACCCGCACCTACACCGATGACGAACTGCGCGAGCGCGGGGTCCCCGAGGCGCTGCTCGACAACCCCAACTACGTCAAGGCGGGAACGCCACTCAAAGACTTCGCACACTTCGATCCCGAGTTTTTTGGTCTTGGCCCCAAAGACGGCGCCATCATGGACCCCCAACACCGTCAGTTGCTCGAGGTTGCCTGGGAGAGCCTAGAAAGCGCCGGGCATACGCCTCAGAGCTTCGATGGCGACATTGGCGTTTTTGCAGGCTGCGGTATGAGCGCGTACTTCTTGTACAACATCATGACCAACCCCGACTTGGTGAACCAAGTAGGCGTGTTCTTGTTGCGCCACACCAGCAACGACAAGGACTTCTTGGCAACCCGCGTCTCCTACGCCCTTGACCTCACCGGGCCCAGCGTCAGCGTGCAAACAGCGTGTTCGACATCGTTGGTGGCCATCCATCAAGCCAGCCAAAGCTTGTTGCAATATGAATGCGACATGGCGCTTGCTGGCGGCGTAACCCTAGAGATGCCTCACGACGTCGGGTACCTGCCAAAGACCGGCGAACCCCTCTCGCCCGAAGGCGAATGCAGGGCGTTCGACCACCGCGCCAACGGCACCGTCTTTGGCTCTGGCGCTGGCATGGTTGCGCTGCGCCGGCTTGCCGACGCAATCGAAGACGGCGACACCATCTTGGGCGTCATCAAAGGTTCAGCGGTTAACAACGACGGTGCGGGCAAAGTCAGCTACCTAGCCCCCAGCGTCGATGGGCAAGCTGCCGCAGTAGCCGAAGCGCTTGCGGTGGCCGATGTTCGACCAGAGTCGGTCCAATACGTCGAGTGCCACGGCACTGGCACCTCAATGGGCGATCCCATCGAGATCGCCGCGCTCAACGAGGCCTACGGCCGAGCGGGCGGACCAGCCACCATTTCCATTGGTTCGGTGAAGCCAAACATTGGTCATCTCGATACAGCTGCAGGCGTGGCCAGTTTCATCAAGGTCATCCAGGCGTTACGCAACCGCGAGATGCCGCCATCGGTCAACTACGAGGCTCCCAACCCGGCCATCGACTTCGCCGGAGGCCCCTTTGTTGTCAATGACGAGCTGAAGCCCTGGCCCGAAACCCAAGAACCACCTCGCGCTGCACTGAGTTCGCTCGGTGTTGGCGGTACCAACGCGCACATCGTGGTCGAAGCTCCCCCGCAGCTGCCCCAACCGTCGGGACCAAGCCGCCGCCGCGCGCAACTCCTCATGTTGTCAGGCCGCAACAAGGGGGCTGTTGCAGGAAACACCGACCGTCTCAAGGCGCACCTTGAAGCCAGCTCAGATGCGCTGGGCGACATTGCATACTCGCTGCACACCACGAGGCACCATTTCGATACGCGCCGAACCGCGGTGGCGCTGGACGCCACCGATGCCATCTTGAAGCTGTCCTCCGACGATCCGGCCACGTTGCCCACTCGTCAGGTGTTTCATGAGCGGGCATCGCTGGTGTTCATGTTCCCGGGCGGCGGTAGCCAGTACGTACAAATGGGACGCGGGCTCTACGAGCACGAACCCGTCTACCGCCAGCACCTCGATGCTGGTCTCGAACGCATGCGGTCGGTACACGATGTCGACCTCAAACCGTTGCTGTTCCCCGACGCCTTACACGAAGACGAGGCGGCAAAGAAGCTCGGTGTTACCGAGACCTCGCTGGCCGCCATCTTCATCACGTCGTACGCGCTTGCCAAGACGTACGAGTCGTTGGGCATTGCCCCTCGTGCATTGGCGGGTCATTCGTTGGGTCAGGTCACCGCGGCGTGTTTCGCGGGCGTACTGAGCTTCGAGGACGCGCTTGACCTGGTTGTCTTGCGTGGACAGCTGGTTGACGCGTCGCCCGAGGGCGGCGTGCTGTCGGTGAATCTTGCGCCCGAACGCATCGAGCCGTACCTCAGTGGGACACTCGTGGTGGCGTCGGTCAACGCTCCCGAGCTTTGTGTGGTTTCGGGTACCGGCGAAGAGATAGCCAAGCTGGCTCAAACGTTGCGCGACGACGACGTCGAGATCCGCGAGATCCCCCTAAACAGCCCTGCGCATTCGCCGCTGTTTGATCCCATCTTGCCTGCGTTCCACGAGAAATGGGCCAGCGTCAAGCTGTCCGCGCCCTCGTTGCCGATTGCCTGCAACCTCACCGGTGGGTGGCTATCGGCCGAAGACGCCGTGGATCCTGCTTACTGGGTAAAGCACTTCCGCAACACTGTTCGGTTCGGCGACAACGTCACCGCTTTGCTGGACCAGCCAGGTACCGTCCTGCTCGAGGTTGGCCCTGGCCGCAGCCTGGGGTCCTTTGCCCGCCAGAGCCCAGCCGCTGAAGCGCAGCAACCTGTGTTGCCCGCAATGCGTCACCCCGACCAGGTTGTCGACGACGATCTGTTCTTCCTTGACAGCATCGGCCGCCTGTGGGCCGCCGGAATTGCCATCGACCACAACGCCCTCTATGCCGATGAGCAGCGCCGAAAGGTAGCGCTGCCCTTCTATGCGTTTCAAAACCAGGAATACTTCATTGCCCCCGGCGAGTCGGTCGTTGTTGACGGCCAAGAGACAACGTCGCTCCGTCGCAGCGAAGATGTGTCCGATTGGTTCTGGGAACAGGTCTGGCACGAAGAACCTTCCGCTGGTGGCCCGACGCTACCCGAGCCTGCTCGCTGGCTTGTCTTTGTCGACAGCACCGGCGTAGGCGACGAGGTAGTCACGCGGCTCCGCGACAGCGGTCACGAGGTCATAACCGTCGGTGAAGCCGATGCCTTTCTTGTCGAGGGTGACGATGCCTATCGGCTATCTCCTGAGCAGGGCAGACTGGGCTACGACGAGCTTGCTATTGCGCTACGCGCCGCCGACCGCCTGCCCGACCGGGTGCTGCACTTGTGGTCACTCAACCAGACAAAGCAGGTGCGGGCCGGCTCGAGTTGGTTCCATCACGTGCAAGAACGCGGGTTCTTGAGCCTGGTCTATCTCGCCCAGGCCATGGCCGACCAGGACCCAACCCTCACCCAGGCGTGGACCGTGGTCACCAATGGTGCCCAGGCAGTGCGTGGAACCGTCGAGTATCCCGAAAAAGCAACGATCTTTGGCCCGGTCGCTGTTGTTCCGCACGAACTCCCCGGTGTCACCGTCTCCGCGGTCGACGTCGAACTCCCCGCGCTTGAGGTTCCCGGCATCAGCGACAAGCTGTTGTCGGTTGCCGAGCGCGCGGTGGCCAAGGCCCAAGGCCGACAGATCGAGTCTCGTTCGGGGATCAGCGACGTTGTCACTGCGCTGTTAGGCGACCTTGCCGGTGCAGCGAGCGATGCCATGGTTGGGTATCGTGCTGGTCACCGCTACGTCCGGTCGTTCGATCACGTCCGTATCGAGCCCGCAGTCACCAGCCACCTCAAGGTGGGTGGCACCTACCTGGTTACCGGCGGTTTGGGTGGCATTGCCATGAGCCTGGCCGACAGGCTCGCCCGCAAATGGAAAGCCAACCTCATTCTGGTCGGCCGTTCTGGCCTGCCCCCACGCGAAGAGTGGGATGCGTGGCTTGCCGAGCGCGGCCCCGGAAACGGCACGTCAAAACGGATCCGCAAGCTACTTGCGCTTGAAGATGCCGGTGCCGACGTCATGGTCGCCAAAGCCGACGTTGCCGATATTGCACAGATGGAGCGTGTGGTCGCCGAAGGCGTGGCCAGGTTCGGTCGCCTCGACGGGGTCCTGCATGCAGCTGGCACGGTGAGCGAGAACCTCATTGCGCTCAAAGACGAACACGAAATCGACGAGGTGCTCACCCCAAAGGTGCAAGGGGCCATGGTTATCGACCGGGTGGTCGCCGAGCACAACCCAGAGTTCATCGTCTACTTCTCTTCGACCTCCACTGCTCTGGGTATCCCTGGGCAGGTCGATTATGCCGCGGCCAACGCTTTCCTCGATGCCTACGCCCGCAGGCCCCGGCGCTCCAAAGACCCCGTCACGTTGGCGCTCGCCTGGGGCCCATGGCGAGAGGTGGGCATGGCGGCTGCTTCGTCGGCCGATGACCTTGGCGGTGCGTTCACGACCAGCGATCATCCGCTGATCGACTTTGTGTCGGTGGACGACGACGCCATCGTGGCCACCGTAGAACTGAGCGTTTCTGACATGTGGGTCCTCGACGAGCACCGCGCCGGCGAAGGCCGCGCTGTGCTTCCTGGGACAGGTCACCTCGAGCTCTACACCAGCGCTGCGCTTGCCAGCGGAGCCGAGTCTGTTCAGATCACCAACCTGAGTTTCCTCGAGCCGCTCACCGTTGCCGATAATGCCGTGCGCGACGCCCGTGTGGTGTTGCTTCCCAATGGCACGGGCTATGACGCCAAGCTCCAAAGCTCTGCGTTGGGTTCAGCGGCCGGTTGGCGCACACATTCTGAAGCAACCGTTACAACCAGCGCCAACACTGCACCTAGCGACCAGGACGTGGACAGCATTGCTGCGCGCTGCCAAATCCGAAGCGAATCTGACGCCAACGGCATTGTGACTCGTCAAGAAGATCACATCGACTTTGGGCCTCGCTGGCGCAATCTGCGCACCGTCGCCTGGGGACAGAACGAAGCGGTTGCGCACTTGTCTTTGGAAGACCAGTGGGTGGCCGACACCGAGTCGTACAACCTGCACCCGGCACTGTTGGATATGGCTACCGGCTTTGGACTCCCGCTGCTTCCTGGGTATCTGGAGCAAGACGATGTGCCGCTGTATGTGCCTCTTAGCTATGGCTCTGTGCAGTGGTATGCCCCGCTTGAGGCCAACGTAGTCAGCCATGTACGTTTCCGCGATGCTGCTGGGGGTGATGCGCTGGTTCGCTTCGACATCACGCTCATGAGCGCCACCGGGCGCGTGCTTGTCGACATCGAGGACTTCGCCGTAGTGAAGCTGGCCGACGACGTCACCTTTGGTGACGACGCTCCTTCTGGGGCGCTGGGCGCAGTCTCCGATGTCGCTTCACCAGAGGTCATGTTCCAACGGTTCCTTGAGGCTGGCATCGAACCCGATACTGGTTGGCAGGCATTTGAACGCTTGCTCGAAGCTGGCGCTGACAGCCATGTCTTTGTCAGCCCCTTGCCTGTGCCAGGCATGGTCGACTTGGTGACACAAACACTCGGCCGTATCGACGACGGTGAGAAGTTCGCCCGACCCGATCTTGCCTCTGAGTATGTTGAGCCAGGCGACGAGACCGAGCGGGCGCTTGTGGCCATGTGGGAAGAACTCCTTGGAGTCGACCCCATTGGCGTGAACGATGATTTCTTTGAGCTTGGTGGGCACTCGCTCATTGCGCTGCGGTTGTTTGCCACGATGAAGCAGCGTTTCGGGGTTGATCACCCGATGTCGTTGCTCTTCGACGCGCCAACGATTTCCAAGTTGGCTGCGGTCATCCGAGCCGAATTGGGTACCGAAGACGACTCCCCACAGGCCGACAATGCCGACAAAGCCGCTGCTCCCGCTGTTTCGATGCGCCATGTGGTGCAGATCGCCCCAGATCCAGGCAACGGCCGTGCGCCGCTGTTCTTGGTGGCTGGCATGTTTGGCAACATCTTGAACTTGCGCCACCTGGCCAAGCTTGTGGGCAAAGATCGCGCCGTGTTTGGCGTTCAGGCTCGGGGCCTTCAGGGCGAGGACTCCCCGCACGAGTCCTTCGAAGCCGCAGCAGCCGACTATCTCGCAGAAATGCGACAGGTCCAACCCGAGGGCCCGTACTTCATTGGCGGGTTCTCCGGCGGTGGCATCAAGGCGTTCGAGATCGCCCGACAGCTGACCAATGTGAACCAAGAGGTGGCGATGGTCATCTTGTTGGACACGCCCCGACCTGGCTTTGGCGGGTCGATATCTCGATCCGACAAGCTGCTCATGAAGGCGCAGGATCTTCAGCGACACAAGCTCAAGTACCCCGGTATGTGGTTGCGTGAGCGCATCGAATACGAACGCGATCAACGCGGTCTCGATGCCCCCGACGCCCAACCAGAGCATGAGGTTCGTTCATCGGCCATCGAAGTTGGCTTTATGGAGGCCCTGGGCAAGTACAAGCCCGAACCCTGGAACGGTGAGGTGCATTTGTACCGGCCTCGACTCAACAAGCTCTACCGGTTGGGTGGCCAGAACCGCTATATCGACGACCAGTGGAACTTTCAGGTCGAAGACAACGGCTGGACGGGTTGGGCCGACGAGGTCCACATCCGCGAAGTGCCAGGCAACCACGACTCCATGGTGCTTGAACCCAACGTGCGAGTTCTTGCCAGCCAGGTTGCCGAAGACATTGCAGCGGTACAGAGCGAACTCGACAAGAGTGATGCTGCATCAGAGCCGGCGAAAGACCAAGCCGCCTCGTAGCAGTCGGCCAGGGGCGAGAACTAGCGTCTCGGGCTGTCACTGGCTACACATAGGGAATGAGCGAGCTTTCCCCGCAGTCAGACATTCTTGTTTCGCTAGATAACGGCGTTGCCGTTGTCACTATGCATCGGCCCGAGGCCCGCAACGCACTGAACACCAGTCTGCGAACTGGGGTACCACGCGTGTTGCGCGAGTTGGACCAAAACCCCGACGTGGCAGCGATGATCTTGACGGGGTCCGACCCTGCGTTCTGCGCTGGTCTCGACCTCAAAGAGATCAGCACAGAGGGGTTGGGCGGGGGTTCGGGTGCGCTGAACACGCTGCCGTTCGATGGCCTGACCAAGCCGTTGATTGGTGCCGTCAATGGACCCGCTGTTACCGGTGGGTTCGAGTTTGCCTTGGGGTGTGATCTATTGATCGCGTCAGAACGGGCCCGGTTTGCTGACACGCACGCCCGCGTTGGCGTCATGCCTGGCTGGGGCCTGACGGTGTTACTACCTCAGGCCATTGGCACCCGGCGGGCCAAGCAGATGAGCTTTACCGGCAACTACGTGGACGCAGCGCAGGCGCTCGACTGGGGTCTGGTTAACGCTGTTGTGCCCCACGGTGAGCTGATCGCTACCGCGGTCTCGTTGGCCAGCGACATGGCTACGATCCCGCCCGCCAACCTGGCCGCTATCAAGGCCGCGTACAAAGCAGCGGCAGCGCCCAGCTATGACCCCGCTATTGCCGCCGAGGCGGCCTACAACTCGGCCTGGTCATTCGACAAAGACGCGTTGGCGCAGAATCGCGAAGCGATCCAACAACGGGGTAGTTATCAGGCCAACGGCTAACACCGCGCGATCCCGCAAGAAGCGCGCCACGGTGTCCGCTGAAAGTCTCCTAGGCGTTGACGTCGACGACCACGCGGCCGCGCACCTGGCCGGCCAGAATCTGGTCGGCCACCTTGATGGAGTCGCTCAAGCCCACCACGTCGGTGATGGCCGCGAGTTTGTCTGGGTCGAGGTCGGCCGCGAGTCGGTCCCAGGCCAACTTGCGGCGTTCGAAGGGTTCGTAGACCGAGTTGACGCCAACGAGGGTGACGCCGCGCAAGATGAATGGGGCTACCGAGGTAGGCAGATCCATGCCTTGGGCCAGGCCACAGGCCGTTACGCAGCCGCCCTCGAGCGTTTGTGCGATGACGTTTGCCAACGTGAAGCTACCGACAGCGTCAACGGCGCCTGCCCAGCGGGTGGATTGCAGCGGGCGAGGGTTCTCTTCGCCCAGTTCGCTGCGGTCGATTACCTCGGCTGCGCCAAGGTCGGTGAGGTAGGTGGATTCTTCGGGGCGCCCAGTGCTGGCCACGACCTCGTAGCCAAGCTTGGCCAGGATGGCCACAGCCGTGCTCCCCACGCCGCCTGAGGCGCCGGTGACAACAATGGGGCCGCCGTCTGGCGTAACGCGGTGTTCTTCGAGGCCCAGCACACACAGCATGGCGGTGTAGCCCGCTGTGCCAATGGCCATGGCTTGTTCGGTGGTAAACGCAGATGGCAACGGAACCAGCCAGTCGGCATCGAGGCTCGCCTTTTGGGCAAGGCCACCCCAATAGCTTTCGCCAACCTCCCAACCGTTCAGAACTACCTTGTCGCCAGCGCTGTAGCGGCCGTCGGTGCTGGCGGTAACGGTGCCAGCGAGGTCGATGCCGGGGACGATTGGGTAGGAGCGAACTACCCCTGGCCGCCCTGCAATAGCGAGACCGTCCTTGTAGTTGATGGTCGAGTACTCGACGTCGATAGCCACTTCACGTTGGGGCAGATCTGCGTCGTCGAGCTGGGTGAACGCTGAGGACACGTTCTTGTCTTCGTCGCGGGTGACATAGATGGCGTTGAACATGGTGGCTGCTTTCTGGCCGGGGGTGGCTGGTGGCTCGTCTGTCCGGATGGCCACGCTCGCAGAGCATAGTGGGCCACGCTGTGCGTCACGCCGTGCGGTGAGGAGGGCTGGGCCTTCCACGATCCGTTTCGCGTACGCAGAGGCAGTAGCCTTGATCTATGGCCAAACGGAAGCGCAACAAGAATCGCGGCGGGAGCAGTATTCCGCCATCAGATCCGCCTATCCGGCCCCATATGCAGTCGCCTCGTCGCACGGTTCCTGCTGGGATCGAGCGCCCGCCCTATGCGCTCACTGGCGACCCCGGGCCGTCGGTACTCCCGATTGTGCGGACACCCGACGAGATCGAGGCTATGCGTAAGGCTGGTGCGGTTGCGGCTGAAGTGCTGTTGCATGTCGGCGAGCACGTTGCCCCTGGCATCACCACCGACAAGCTCGACGCTTTGGCTCACGAGGAGACCATTCGTCGAGGTGCCTACCCCAGCCCACTGAACTATCGCGGCTTTCCGAAGTCGGTGTGTACGTCGGTCAACGAAGTCATCTGTCACGGCATCCCTGATGCCCGCCAGCTCCAAGACGGCGACATTATCAACATCGATGTAACCGTCTTTATCCATGGGGTTCACGGTGACACGTCGGTCACCTTCCTTGTGGGAGATGTCGACGAACACTCTCGGCACCTGGTGCGCGAGACGCGTGCTGCGCTTTACAAAGGCATCGAAACCGTGCGACCAGGTTCCAAGGTCAACGACATTGGCCGCGCCATCGAAAACCATGCGCGCGCCAATGACCTCAGTGTTGTTCGCGAGTTCATCGGCCATGGCGTGGGCCCTGAGTTCCACAGTGCGTTGGCCATCCCGCACTACTTTGATCGTCGCGCTGCTACCGAGATCGCCGAAAACATGAGCTTCACTATCGAGCCCATGCTGAACCTTGGCGGACCAGAGTTGTATGTGTGGGACGATGACTGGACTGCGGTAACCGCCGATGGACGTCGGACCGCGCAGTTTGAGCACACCATGGTTGTGACCTCAGATGGTGTGGAGATCATGACCAAGACCGCGTCGGGCACCGAGCCTGCAGAGGTCTTTGCCGAAGTAACGGTGTAGGCCATCGTGCACGACGCTGCCTCAACCGGGGTGCCAGAAGCAGGGCAAAACGTGCTTGTCGAACTCGTTGCCTACACCGGGCCGTGGGCCGACGACGACCCCGACCAGAACTTCAAGGCCGATATCGCTACGTACGCCCATGTCGACCCCTTGTCGACAATCACCAACTTGGCTAACGCCATCGACGTGCCGGTGGGTGCGGTTGTGCACTATGTGCTGGCAAAGTGGGCAAGCGAGGGTAGTAGCGGATTGTTGGAGCTGGGTCCGCGCATGGCCCGTCGCTTGCAACAGCCGGTTGCAGCCGCCGAAGAGCTCGATACCGATGTTGCTCGTCTCGAGGCCTACCACGAACTGCGGCAGCTGATCGAGTGGCTGAATATCCCGCTCGATCAACCAGACGTTTACTGAGCCAGCCAGGACTCGATCGCTGTCGCAACTCCGTCTTCGGCATTGGTAGGTAGAACAGCGTCGGCCACAGCGAGCACTTTGGGCGCTGCATTGCCCATCGCATAGCCGGTGCCGGCCCAGCGCAACATGTCGAGGTCGTTGTGTTGGTCGCCGAAGGCGGCAACGTCTTTGGCGTCGATGCCTAGTCGGGCGGTGAGCACGGCGAGCGTGGAGGCCTTGTGCACGTTTGCCCCCGTGACCTCAATGAAGGAATCGGCAGAGGCGGCGCCCTCGACTTCTTGGGGAAGGTGCACCCCAATGTGGGAGTCAAGCATGTCGGCGCCCTGAATGCCATGGGCGGTCACGATTAGCTTCGTGACGTCGAAACTCCCGTCGGGTTCGGGGAGGTCGTACCGAAGCTGGTACTCGTCAAGGGCCGGTGGTCGGTAGTGAGATTCGTTGTCGAAGCCGAAGCCATCTGGGGTTTCCCATCCAATGGCCACGCCAGCCACGTTCGCCCGAAGCGCGCTAAGACACGCCCTCGCTGCATCAGCTTCGATGGGACGATGCGTGTCGAGCACGCCGGCTTGGCGATCCCACACCATGGCGCCGTTGGAGCACACCAGCCAGCGGATGCTGTCGATCCCGGCCAGCTTTGGTTCAGCGCTGTAGCGGCTGCGACCCGTAGCAGCGATGATTGCTACCCCAGCGTCGCTGGCAGCAGCGAGTGCTTCCCGGGTTCGTTGGGACACGGCGCTGTCAGGGCCGAGCAAGGTGCCGTCGAGGTCTGTGGCGATCAGCGTTGGGAGGGGCAGCGTTGGGAGGGTCACCGCTGCACCGTAGCGAGTTCGTGCGTCCCCGCCGAGTGCTGTGGGGCAAGTTCGTTGCGGGGTGAAACGGTAGAGTATTCGCTCCACCGCGTAGGAGAAACGATGACCGAGACCCGATTGCTCCTTGTCCGCCACGGCGAGTCTGTCGTGACTGTCAACCGCGTTCTGGGTGGCATCAAGAGCTGTACCGGGCTCAGCGAACTGGGTAGGCAGCAGGCTGCGGCGTTGCGTGATCGCTGGAGTAGCGGCGAAGACCCCGAAGCGGGGGTGCTGTATGCCAGCACCTTGCCAAGGGCCATCGAGACCGCCGAAATCGTGAACCCGGCGCTTGGCGACCTAGAACTCCTACTTGAGCCCGATCTCATGGAGATGCGGCCAGGCGACGGAGACGGCATGTACTTCGACGAGTTGGAAGAAGCCTTCGGTCCTTTGGACTTCCGGTCGCGGCGTCATCAGCCCTTGGTGCCGGGCGCCGAGAGTGCCGAGGTGTTTTGGCATCGGACTACGGCGGCCCTGGAAGCCGTGATGCGCCGCCACGTTGGGGAGACCATCGTGGTTGCCTGCCATGGGGGAGTGATCGATATTGCGTTCCGCTACCTTTTGGACTTACCCAGGAGTGGCGCGTTCGACCTGTGGACACTCAATACGTCAATCACTGAGATCCGGGTTGACGATGCAGGGGAGCAGCGTGGGCGCAGCCGATTGGTGCGCTACAACGATCATGCCCACCTGGGCGGACTGCCTGCAGAGACCCCTCGTGCCGAGCGCGGCTAGCGCTCCGAGCGCTTCACCTGATCCCGAGGTCGCCGTGACCGAGGCGTTGGTGGCTGAACTGTTGGCCAGCCAGCACAGCGACCTGTCTTTGCTGCCCCTGCGCTTTGTGGCTGCGGGCTGGGACAACGCCGTCTTCCGTTTGGGAGACAACCTGTGCGTGCGGGTGCCCCGGCGGGCTGCTGGAGCCGCGCTAATTGAGCACGAGCAGCGCTGGCTGCCTCATTTGGCGCCTATCTTGCCGCTGCCCACTCCGGTGCCTGTGCGTGTTGGTGAGCCCCAGGGCACCTACCCCTGGGCGTGGTCGATCTGTCACTGGATCGAGGGTGCCGATGCGTTGGCTGCCCCGCCTGCGGATGCCCAAGAATCGGCTGAGTGCCTTGCTGGTTTCTTGGCTGCGATGCACGTCGAGGCTCCAAGCAACGCTCCCGTCAACCGCTACCGGGGTGTTGCGCTGGGCGCCCGTGAGGAATCGTTATTGGTCGCTGTTCCCAAGGTGGAGGGCCTTGTTGAGACTGGTGCCCTGCTCGACTCGTGGGAGTCGACCAAGGAGGCCCCGGCTTGGGATGGGCCAGACCTTTGGGTACACGGCGACATGCATCCGCTCAACCTGGTGGTGCGCGACGGCCATCTTGTCGGGGTGATCGACTTTGGTGATCTGACCTCGGGTGATCCGGCCAGCGACCTTGTGGTCTCGTGGCTGCTGTGGCCTCACGATGCACGGGCACGCGAGACCTTTCGCTCATCGCTGCCCTACAAGGACGCAGACTGGCAACGGGCGCGGGGTTGGGCTCTTGTGTTAGGAACGGTGATTGCCGCAAACTCGGCCGATCGCCCGACGTTCCAGGCCCGAGCGCGAGATGCCGTCCTTGCCGCCATGCGTGGCCTGTAGCTTGGTTTCGGTTCTTGCTAGCGCGGAACCGGTTGGCGAGGCATGGTGTCCACAATGCGTAGCAGGACTCTGGTGGATGTTTCTCGAACACCGAGGTCCTCTTTGAGGTAGCGCACAGCGGCTTCGATGCCTTCGATGTTGTTTGTGGCAATGCGGAGTTGATAGTCGAAGCGACCGGTGAGGTGGAATGCATCGATGACGTCGGGCATGGCGATGAGTTCATCATCGATGTCGAAGCTGGCCGAGCTGGGATCAAGCTGGACTTCGATGATTGCCTGGATGGGTCGGTGGGCAGCGTCGGCGCTAACGATGGCGGAATAGCCTGAAATCACGCCGGAGGCTTCAAGCTTTTTGACCCGCTCCGAGGTCGCGCTGGGCGATAGCGAGACTCGCCGGGCGAGCGTGCTGACGCTCATCCGGCCGTCTTCTAACAGCGCGCCGATGATTTCACGGTCTAGAGCATCAAACGCCTTCATATTCACTGATGATACCGCAGAAATGCTGTCTTTTCCGCTGCACCTTCGGGACAACTTCTGTCATCTTCATCTCATGAACATTCTGTTGGGATTTGCCCTCGGCATCGCCATAGTTGCCCCGATTGGCCCAGTATCGCTGCTCTTGATCTCGGTGGGCATCGAGCGTGGCCGCCGCGATGGCGTGCGGGCAGGTTTGGGGATCGCCGGCGCCGACGTGGTGCTGATCTTGGCCGTCTTGGCCATGTCCAACCGGCTTGCTGGCCTGGATGCAACGTGGCAGCAGCGCGTCCACCTGATCTTGGGAGTAGCCATGCTGGGGGTAGCTGCCCATGGATTGTTGTCGTCGCGAGGCATGGGCGCAGTGGTGTTGCGGATCAGGCATCCGTTCCGGACCCTGCTCATTGCCACGCTGGCAAACCCCATGACCATCACCGTTTGGCTTGGCTTGGCCAGTGCCATGGGGGCCCAGACCGGCGGTGGCACAGCGCTCGTATTGCAAGGCATCGGTCTCATCGCTGCGAGCGTGCTGTGGCATACCGGGCTCGGATCACTGGCCGGCGCCGTTGGTCCACTCCTGGGAGCACGCGGGACTCTCGCCCTACAACGCGTCTCGGCCGTGGCCATGGCTGGCATCGGCGTGGTGCTGATTGCCTAAAGCGAGCTAGCCCCGCCACCGCCGGCAGCGTCGGGGGACCACACCCCAATCTCTCCATCAGCGATGAAGACTGGCCGAGCCGAGTCGCGAATGTCGAGGTTCCACACGCCCCGCTCGCCCGTTTCGATGTCTGTCCCGGCGTAGGTGAGGATGACTCCATCGGGTGAGAAGAACGAGACACTCGGGTCGAGCTGATCAAACAGCGGCAAATAGTCGCACGCAAAGGTAGGCGACGGGACAAAGCGAGGGCCGACCGCAAAGCGATTGTCAACCATGAATTGCCACTCATAGACCGCAGTCTCAGAAGCGCAATCACCAGTACCGGCCGAGCGCTCAACCAGCCACGCCAAGGTGTTTCCGTCGGGGCTCCAGTAGAACCCGACCACGCGGCCAACGTCTCCCCGTTCGAGGCCATTGGGATAGACAACAAAGGGGTCGCCGCCAAAAGTGGCGATGACGGTGAGTTCGTCGCGCAATACCGGGTCCACGATGTCGACGGGTGTGTCTTGGAACGATGCGGTGACGACTTCGGCCACAGGCGCCAACGCGGGGTCGATCACGTGCAGCGCGACCCAGCCTGTCTCGGGGGCCACGGCGAAACGCAGGTAGCCGTCGTAGCTGACCAAGGCACGACGGCCCGCTCCATCGGCGCCAGTGACCACGAGTTCCGAGACGGTGTCGGTCCGGTCGCCAAACATGAGCTGTGTTGGGTTTTCTAGCCACACCGGTGCCTGGAATGGTGCCGGCGTTTGTTCGAGTACTTGGCTTGGGCCGTCGGTGGGGACGAGGTCGAGCCGGACCCCACTTGCATGCACCAGGAACGACTCGGCGTCAGGGCCCCACGCAAACCAGAACGGGGACCCGCTGTCGATGTCACGGTAGGTGTTCTCTGGCACCGAGACCACGCCCAGTGTTGCCCCCAAGTCCGAGGCCGTCACGGTTGCAACCTGGCTTGAGGTTGGATCCCACAACAGGCGAGAAGCTGGGGCAGGTAGTTCCTGTTCGAACCATCGCTTGCCATCGAAGCTCGCTGATCGCAGCCAAGCTTGGCCCGTGGTCTGATCTTCCACGCTCCATGCTAGGACCGCTGAATCTGCTGACCAGGTTGGGAGGGAGTTTCGGGTGTTTTCGTCGGGGTTGGTCAACGCAACCATGTTGGATCCGTCGCCGAGCACCGTGAAGATCTGGCCATCGTCTGTTTGCACCGCTATGCGAGGCCCGGGCTCAATGAGCTGGTCCGGGTCAATCGGGGCCTGCCCGGCCGGGAGAGGCGTTGGGGTGGGAACTGGCGTTGGGGCTGGCGTGGGTCCGCTTGGGGTGGGCTCAGCCGGCGGAGTGGGGACAGCAACATCGACCCCACTGGAGCAACTGCTTGCTACCAAGGCGCTGAGGGCGAGAGCGGCAAACAGCCGCAGAAGGCGCGTCACCCCGCCAGGTTAGAGGGCCGAGCGCCATTGTTAGCAGCGGGAGCGGAGGCGTTGCGTTGCCCGCACCACCTGGGATCAGCGTTTGGTGAAACCAGTCCAGGCGTGGCCGTCCCACCAGCGCAGGCGAGCATCGGCCGCGGGATCTGCGTACCAGCCCGCTGCCACCTGAGGCGACCCGTCGTTGGCATGGGTATCGGCCAGCTGGCTGGGTTGGGCTGCCGCTGCAACCTGGGCCCAATTCTGGGGCGGAGCCGGGCGGTCCTTGGCCTTGAGCTGGCCGTCGCGCACTGCGGCCAACATGGCATCGGATGGTCCCTCGTAGGGGGTCAAGCCCTCCATTTGGCGCAATGCATCGATGCGTTCGACAAGCGGTGGGTGGGTGTTGAACATGTCATTGAACTTCGAGCCCTTGTGACCTTTTTCGTGGTCGTCAGGGGCCTCGATCCACAGGTGAGATGTGGCGTGCGAAGTGCGCCGGATGACCGTGACGTCGGCATCGAGCTTTTCGAGGGCGCTGCGCAGTCCTTCGGGGTTGCGGGTCAGCTCCACTGCGCTGGCATCGGCCAGACCTTCGCGGCTACGAGATATCGCGGCGCGCAACAGCATGGCGCCAAGCGGGGCGAGCACTGCAACAACAATGAATCCCACCAGGGCAAGGGCAGCTGCGGCGCCGTTGTCGTTGCTGTTTCGGTTTCTGCTGCCCCCAAAGAACAGCAGGCGCCAGAAAATGTCGGCGAGCATTGCAATGGCACCGGCCGTGGCTACCGCAACGGTCATGACTTTGATGTCGTGGTTGCGGATGTGGGCCATCTCGTGGGCCATGACTCCTTGCAGCTCGGCCCGGTTCATCTTGTCCAGTAGGCCGGTGGTGGCTGCAATGGCGGCGTGCTCGGGATCTCGCCCGGTGGCGAAGGCATTAGGGGCCGGGTCATGAACCACATAGACCCGCGGCTTGGGCATGCCAGCGGCAATCGCCATTTCTTCGACCACGTTGTGCAGCCGTGCGAACTCGGTTGGGTCAGCGGGTTGGGCCCGGGTTGCGGCCAACGCAATTTTGTCTGAGGAGCGGTAGCTAAAGAATGTGCCGCCGAAGGACAACAAGATGGCGAATACACCAGCGAAGATGCCACCGACCGCGATGTACCCGACGATGCCAGCAACCACTGCCAGCAATAAGAAACTTGCGCCCAGCAACACCCAAGTCGACCGACGGTTCTGGGCTTGCAATGCGCGAAAGTCGGTACTCACCGGTTCTTGCCTCGCACATTGGCCACGCTCGTGGCACTATCGGTCGCGTACATTCCCTAGGAGGGTACCCGCCACACCACCATGGATGAGCACACCCAGGTTTCTGAAGAACGCGGGCTACCCCTGAACCATGCCCTTGTAGACAAGGGCGACCAAGTTGTGGCATTACGCGCCATTGCCGTGGTGGCCATTGGGCTACTGGTGATAGCCGGCATCGCCGTAGTCGAAGCCAAACTTGGCGCACCGTGGTGGGCGTATGCGTTGCTGGTACTACCTCTGGCGATGGTGCTGTGGCTTGGACGCGGCATGGTTACTTGGGCTGCCTGGGCTAACCCACAGCTCAACCTGCCGTCCTCTGATGACCTTCGACTCGGCACCCACGTCGTTGTGCGATTTCGGCGCGTCGCGCGGCGTAACGTCGATATCTCGGACCTCTCGCTCACGGCGTGGGTCACCGCAGAAGAAACCATCGAAGACACTTCTGGACAACCCGATGCAACAGAGGTGTACCGAGGCGAAGTCGAGCTG
>JAUIIS010000360.1 GCA_030431575.1 Acidimicrobiia bacterium
AGTACGACCTGCCCAGACCAGCATCCATCCGTTGGGTCACCAACCAGGCCCACCGCTGGGGTTCTTGCACACCAGCAACGGCAGAGATACGGATCTCGTCTCGGCTCCGCAACGTTCCCGCGTATGTCCTGGATTACGTCATCGTGCATGAGCTGGCGCATCTGGTAGAGGCGGGCCACGGTCCGGCCTTCCGAGCCTTGGAGCAGCGGTTCCCGCAGTGGGAGCGGGCCGAAGGGTTTCTTGACGCTATGAGCTTGGGCGAGGCTTCGTCGCAGTATCAAGCCGACTAATCCTCGCACACCGCCTATGGGCCACAATGTGGTCTATGACTGTCGAGCATCTCCCTCCCGCCGCCAATGCTGTTGAACCACGCCCCTTCGCAGGGTCCGATCACCCCATGCGTAAGGTCACCCGCCAAGTGGCTTTCGACAACGCGTGGGACGCCGCTCGTGCCGAGAAGGTGGCGGCGCTCTTTGACAGCATGGCTGCCACGTGGACCGAAGATCATGGGGGCCCGGACCGGCTGGGGGCGCTGATAGACGCGCTTGAACGTGGCGATGTCCCCACAGAGGGCCCAGCGGTGGAGCTGGGTTCGGGAACCGGGCTTGGCACCGAGCTGTTGCGAGCCCACCAACAAGGGGTCATCGTTGCTATCGACATTGCGGCCGACATGTTGCGCCACGCCCCGCCCCAGTTTGGGCAACGGGTGCAGGGTGACGCCTCGGCCTTGCCCGTGGCTTCCGGGTCGGCTCGCATTGTGGTGTTGGTCAACGCACTGTTGTTTCCGGCTGAGGTCGACCGGATTCTTGGTGCCGGTGGGGTGGTGCTTTGGGTGAACACCAATGCCGAGCAAACGCCCATTCATCTGCCCGTCGAAGATGTGGTCGCTGCACTCCCGGGCGCATGGACGGCAACGGCCAGCCGAGCGGGTACGGGCACCTGGGGCGTGGTTCGCCGCGCATAGTGCCTGGTGAGCTCACCGCAGGCAGGAGCATGCGTTAGCGGGGACGAGTTGGTCTCTCATCTGGCCCCATGCTGGCCCGGCTTGTCGCACGAGCGGCCACAACACAAGGAGATGCACTAGCGCGACGTGCACATCAACGATGGGGTATGCGCTTTGCCCAGCTTGATCTGTTGACCAACGAGTGTGTGGCGTGGTTGAGCGGCGGGGCGACAACAAAGCGTTGCCGTAATGACATACCGTTGTAACGCGCATTCGGGGAACCCGGGGGTCCGCGGCGAACGTCATAGCTGACACACATTGGTTGTGGGGCTATTGCTTGGCGACCTTGCGCACTACGGAGGGGGAAATGCATATGTATTCCACTAAGGCTCACCGCACGCAGGGTCGCCGCTGGCGGGCGCTGTGCGTCCTCCTGGGCGTCCTCGCCCTTTTTGCCATCAGCTGTAGCGCTGACGACGACGACGCTGGGAGCACCGAAAGCGCCGACACCGGACCCGAGTTGGTGATGGACGAAGAAGAAGCCGGTTCGGGCGAGGACGAAGGTGACGCGGAATCGGGGGATGAGAGCTCCCTTGGGGGCGAGTCTGGTCGACTCCCCGCCGACGACGCAGGCGACGGAGAAAGCGAAGAAGCCGAGGCAGAAGCACCAGCAGAACAAGACGGGCCAGGCGGTGACGCAGGCAGCAGCGACACACCATCGGGGCTCACCCCCGCAGACCTGGGACGCCAGATCATCTACGTCGCCACCGTCGATGTCGAGGTCGACAACGTGGCCTCGGCGGCTTCTCAGGCCAAGACTGTAGTAGCCGGGCTCGGCGGTTTGTTGTTCAGCGAAGATACAGCGAGCAGCGGTTCCGACAACTTCACCACGCTCGAGTTCAAGGTGCGACCCGAGGACTTCCAAGATGCCCTAGTCCGGCTCGAGGGTCTCGGCGACTTACAGAGCCAACGCATCACGGCCGACGATGTAACCGAGCGTGTGGTTGACCTCCAGAGCCGTATCAGCACCGCCGAAGTGAGCGTCGAACGCCTTCGGGACTTGTTGGTGGCTGCTACCGAGCTAGAGACGGTCGCTGCCCTCGAACAGCAGCTGCTGGGACGCGAAACAGACCTGGAGTTGCTTCGGGGGCAGCTGCGCACGGTGCAAGACCAAGTCGACCTAGCCACCATCTTCCTGACGTTGCGCGAGCCCGAACCACCGGAAGTCATTGCCGAGCTTGAGTTCGAGGCCACGTTTTATGCTGGCGCTGACGACGGAGCTCGCTGCCCTGGCAATCAAAGCTTCGAAGCCGACGAAGGCGACCCGGTCACTGCGTGTATCGCCCTCACAAACACCGGCAACGCTGCCGTAGGCGAAATCGAGTTGGAGGGCACCCGATCACTGGACCTTCGACCAAGAGACTTTGCCTTTATCGACGCAGACAGTGATCTGATCATGCAACCCGGCGAAGCCATCTTTGCCTGGGCCAGCTTCGATGCCCCCGCAGGCGGGAGTGCCGGCTTCAATCTCAGCGCCTCAGCATTCGACGAGAACGGTGACCGAGTACGAGTAAACGTGGCCTTTGTGGCCGTCGAGAGCGTAGACGCCACGTTTGTCGCGGACGACTCGCTCCCGGGCTTCACCGACGGTGTGAGCGCTAGTTGGGACTTCCTAAAGCGACTAGGTGAAGTTCTGGTGCTGGTAGCTGGCGGTTTGTTGCCGTTCATCTGGGTTTTTCCGATCACCTGGCTTGGCTTGCGTTGGTGGCGCCGACGCACCACCAAAACCAATCCCACCGCCATGTAGCCACGGTAGCGACGACAGATCGGGCCTACGGGGCGCTGCTACTGTGGAGGTATGGCTGTTCCTTTGACCGTGTGGTCCGACTTTCTTTGACCGTGGTGCTATGTAGGGACGGTCCGTCTCGACGAAGTAAAAGAGCACTTTGGTGACGACGTAGACATCACTTGGCGTAGCTTCTTGCTACGGACCGACCCAAAGCCCATGAGCCGCGAGAAGTTCGTCCGATATAGCCAGAATTGGTCCAAGATGGCCGAACTCGAACCCCGAACCACGTTTAACCCGTGGACGATGGAATCCCCAAACGAGCCGCCAACCTCAAGCCTGCCGGCGCAGGTGGCCTACAAGATCATCGAAGCCAACTGGCCCAACCGAGCCGCCGACGCCCACCGGAGCCTGTTAGAGGCCTACTTCGTGGACAATCGGACGATCTCGGACTGGGACGTCTTGACCGACATCGCCGTTGAGATCGGAATTAGCCGCGACGAGTTCGGCGCCATGGTGGCCGAGCAACGCCAGCGTATGGCCCAACTGGTTATCGACGAGCACAACTCGGCTATCGACGAAGGCGTAACCGCAGTGCCGACAGTGGTCATTAACAACGTCTTGCCTGTACCTGGTGCACAAGACGCCGAAAGCTACATCGCTTGGATTCAGCGGCTCGTCGAACGCCAGAACGTCTAGTTGGCGTTGCGCTTGGCTCAACCCACCAGCGTGAAACCTAGCCAGGCAGCGCCGACGCCCAACGCCAAGGTGGCACCCAAATAGCGGCTAGCGGCCTTCCACTCTCCGCGGCCGGCGGTGTCATGTAGCTCCATGATCAGCGTCGAAAATGTCGAAACCGAGCCGCACAACCCGACACCAACGAGCGTGACCGCTGTTGCTGAGCTACCCGCCAGGGTCCCAACAAGGAAAGACGCCATGACGTTGACCACGAGCGTTCCGCCCGGCCAGCCATGGCGATTCACGCGCGC
>JAUIIS010000361.1 GCA_030431575.1 Acidimicrobiia bacterium
GAAGGCACAGCTGTTGTCGCAGCCAATCTGGATAGTCAACCAAGCTGCGTGGTCCGCCTCGCGGCGTGTTGGCAGCGCCGAAGGGAAGTCGGCCGCATCCTCGGCAGCGGCAGCTTCAAGGATCTCGGTGACAGGCCCATGTTCGCGGGCTTGGCGCAACAGCTCTGCGGCCCGACCAACGTTGTGGGTGCCAAAGACCACATCTACGTGGCCAGCCCGCTCTTGGATAAGGTCGCGGTCCTTTTGGGCCAAGCACCCGCCAACAGCGATCTGGAGATCTGGCCGTTGTTCTTTGAGGACCTTGAGGTTGCCGAGTTGGCCGTAAAGCTTGTTGTCGGCGTTCTCACGGATGCAGCAGGTGTTCAGCACAATGACATCGGCGTCGTCGACATCGTCGCCGCGCTCGTAGCCATCGGCTTCAAGCAACCCGGCAATGCGCTCGGAGTCGTGTTCGTTCATTTGGCAGCCAAAGGTCTGCACTACATACCGCTTTGCCATACGCACCCAGGCTAACGGGCCTGGAGGCCGACAAAACAGAAGTGGGGCTAGCCAAGGCCGGGAGAAAACCGTCAGCAACCTATTGAACCGGTGCGCACACCAAATCGACGCTGAGGCCATCACCGCCCCACAGACTCGGCTCGCTAAGGTAGCTCAGCTATGCAAAGCCCTCTCCAGGTCGTCACCCTGCTTCGACCGAACACCCGAAAAGACCTGCTCGCCGCCGCGGCGGTTTCGTCCATGGTGTTCACGGCTACCCCGTTCTTGTTGTCGGCAATCGCTGACCAGTACGACGTCTCGCTTGGCACCGCGTCACTGATCTCCAGCTTCCAGCTGGGCGGCTTCGTCATTGCCTCCTGGACCGTTGGCCGTTTCGTCGACCCAAGCCGCCGGCTGCTGATCATTTCCCTCCTCATGGCCGTTGCGGCCAACGCGGGCTCGGCCGCCATGCCATGGTTCTCGGGCCTGTTGGCGCTGCGCTTCCTAGGCGGTGTCGCGCTGGCCGTGGTGGCTTGGCTGGGTTGGCAAGAGGTCTTTGGCGACGAAGACCGCATGGGAGACGTAGCCGTTGTTGGGCCCGTGGTAGGCATCGTGGGTGCGCCAGTGGCCTCCTACCTTGCCGACCAGTTCGGGGCCGACGCGGTCTTTGTGGCCCTCGCCATATTTGCTGCGTTACCGCTTATCGTTCGCGGGCCCGACCGCCCCATGGGGGCGCATGCGCCGCGCAAGGCCGACCGATCAAAACCGCTCCCTGTGGCCCGGGCCATCCTGCTGGCGCTAGGTGCGCTGACCTTGGGCGGCTCGGCAGTCTTTGTCTTCGCCGCTGCGGTGGGGGTAGACGAGGTTGGCCTTGACCCTTGGGTCGTGTCCCTTGCTTTTTCCGGCAACGCCGCAGTCAGCATCCCAGCAGCCAGATACCGGGGCCGGCGGCCGCTGGCTGGCCTTTGGGTGCTCGGCACCGGTACCGCTGCATTGGTACTCACCTCGGTGACCGTGGCCCCGGTCTTCTTGACAGCCCTCGTCCTTTGGGGGTTCGCCTTCTGGATGGGAGTCCCCGGTATCTACAAACTACTGGCCGAGCGCAGCGCCAATCCGTCGGACCGAGCCGGCGATGCCCAGTCCATCATGGCTGCAGGTCGAGTGTTTGGGCCAGCAGTGGGCGCTGCCTTCATAGAGGCTGGTTCGCTCCAAGCGCTGGGTATCGCCGTAGGGGCGCTGATTGGTTGCGCCAGCTTGGCGTTGGTCTACATCGAGATACGTGTTCCAGCACACAGCCCTGCCCCGCCGACCGACGGGCAGGCGCCCGAAGTCTCTTGACCAAGCCGCAACTAGTGTCAGGTCATGCTTGTCATTGCCCAAATCACCGATTGCCACGTCGTCGAGGCGGGGCGGTTGCTTTACGACAGCGTTGACACAGCAACTCGTCTAGAGCATGCCATCGCGCATCTCAACGCTATGCGACCCAAACCCGACCTGGTGTTGGCCACCGGCGACCTTGTCAACGATGGTCTCCCAGCCCAATACGACAACCTCGAGCGGATTCTCGCTGGGCTCGACATCCCGCTCTATGCAATCCCCGGCAACCACGACATTCCCAGCGAAGTGCGCGCAAGATTCTGCCAACACCTCGACGCACACCAAGCTGACGTCGGCCCTCGCTCCAGAGCCCGTAGCGGCGACACAAGCTCGCTCGACTACGTAGTAGAGCTCGGCGAGCTGCGGCTCATCGGGCTGGACACCTCGGTCCCGAACGAGAACGGCGGGCAGCTCAACCACCACCAACTGTCCTGGCTTGACGCCACGTTGGGCGCGGCCCCAGACGTGCCAGCCATCGTCTTCCAACATCACCCACCCTTCGTGACCGGTATTGCGTGGATGGACGAGTCCGGTCTCGCCGATAGCGCGGCAGAAGCGAGCGTGTTGGCCCGCCACCCTCAGGTTGCGGCGGTGCTTTGCGGGCACATACATCGCCCCATCCAAAGCCTGGTTGGCGCGACCCTGGCCATGGTGTGCCCAAGCACAGGGGTACAGGTCGCCTTGGCTCTCGATGGCACCCCCTATGGCTACGTCGACGAGCCGGGCTCGGTTGGGCTACATCTGTTCGCACCCGAGACCGGCTTGGTGTCGCATATAAGCCAGGTGGGCAGCCCTACGCCTTGGATTCCTCCGTGGGCTCGCGAGCTTCTCTAACTGGTCTGGCGGCTCCGGCGCACCCGCCTGGCCTCCAAGCTCATCCCAAGAAGAGCTTGTAGGCCGGGTTCTCGGTCTCGTCCCAGTACCGGTAGCCCACCGTGTCCAAGAACTGGTCGAGATCGCCTGCGCTGCCGGGAGGGACTTGGAGCCCTACCAGCACCCGGGCGGTGTCTGCACCGTGCGATCGGTAGTGAAACAACGAGATGTTCCATTCCGGATTCATTGTGGCCAAGAAGGTCATGAGCGCGCCCGGTCGTTCGGGGAACTCAAATCGATACAGCACCTCGTTTGAGGCCAGGACAGACTTGCCCCCAACCAGGTGCCGCAGATGCGCCTTGGCTAGCTCGTCTGCGGTGAGATCCAACGTCGCAAAACCGGCAGCGGTAAACACAGCGCCAACCTCGGCCACTTCGTCGGCGCTAGACGTCGCCACGCCCACAAAGATGTGCGCCGAGTCGCCGTCGCTGATTCGGTAGTTGAACTCGGTGATGTCGCGGCTGCCGACCGCTTCGCAGAAGCGCCTGAAGCTGCCCGGTTCCTCCGGGATAGTCACCGCAAACACGGCCTCCCGGTGCTCACCAATCTCGGCCCGCTCGGCCACGAAGCGCAATCGATCGAAATTGATGTTGGCGCCGCATGCCACCGCAACCAGGGTCTCGCCCGTAGCACCAGTGGCCTCGACGTAACGCTTGGCTCCAGCCACGGCCAACGCACCTGCTGGCTCCAGCAAGGCGCGGGTGTCGGTGAACACATCCTTGATAGCCGCACAAGTCTCGTCGGTATTCACGATCAAGATGTCGTCGACATGGTCTTGCACCAGGCGGAATGTCTCCTCACCAACCAGACGCACCGCAGTACCGTCGCTAAAGAGGCCTACACGGTCAAGTTCAATCCGCCGGCCGGCTGCCACCGACTGCGCCATGGCCGAAGACTCGTTGTGCTGCACGCCAATGACCTTGATACCTGGGCGGACTGCTTTGATGTAGGCACTGACACCTGCGATGAGACCGCCAC
>JAUIIS010000362.1 GCA_030431575.1 Acidimicrobiia bacterium
GGTGTATCGCGAGAACTTCGGGGTCTATGGGGCGCCGAAGATCTGGGCCCAGCTCAACCGCGAAGGCATCGCCGTGGCGCGTTGCACTGTCGAACGGTTGATGCGTGAACTGGGCCTGCAGGGCGCCGTTCGAGGCCGAGTGAAGCGCACAACGATCGCCGATGACGCAGCGGATCGGCCTCGTGATCTTGTCGATCGTCAGTTCTCGGCCGAGGCGCCGAACCGGTTGTGGGTCGCTGACCTGACCTACGTCAGAACGTGGTCGGGGTTCGTGTACGTGGCGTTCATCACCGACGTCTTCAGCCGGCGCATCGTCGGCTGGCAAGCGTCACGATCGCTCAAGACCGATCTGGCGTTGCACGCGCTCGAGCAGGCGATCTGGGACCGCACCCGCGACGGCGCCGATCTCGACGGGCTCGTGCATCACTCCGACCGCGGCGTTCAGTATTTGGCGATTCGCTCACCGAACGACTCGCCGCCAACGGCGTCGTGAACTCGGTTGGCTCACGCGGCGACTCGTGTGACAACGCGATGGCCGAGTCGATCTTCGGGCTCTACAAGACCGAACTGATCCGCAACAAGGGCCCGTGGCGCGGTCTCGATGACCTCGAACTCGCCACCCTCGAATGGGTCGACTGGTTCAACCACCGCCGCCTCTTCCACGAACTCGGCCGCATCCCGCCGGCAGAGTTCGAAGACCAGCACTACCGTCACAACAACTCAGGCCGCCAGGCCAAGACTCAAACCACCACGCCTGCGTGAAACCCGGGGAGCTTCAGACATCAAGATCGTCAGCGAGCGCCTCAACCACTCCAGCACCCACGTCACCCGCGAGATCTACACCCACGTCACCCCACCCATGCAGAGCGACGCGGCCGAGCGGGTCGCCGGCCGCATCTTTGGTGGAAGCCAACGCTAGACAGGGACGATGCCTCGTAGCCCGGACACCACAGGCGGACGTTCGAGCAGTTCGCCGCGGATTCGGGCAGCTGCCCGAGCCAGAGCAGGAAGACGATTTGAGCCAGTAGAAGAACGCAAGCTCCTATCAGTGGCTCGGGCAGCACTCAGTGAACTTCCGGGCGCGGAGCACGGCCTCTACGCCTTCAGCGACTTCAACTCCCCGTTCGGGGTTCCAGATGTCACTGCGATAGTAGGACAACAAAGAAGCCGCACAGCTCGTCTCCGCCTCAAGGTGCCACCCCTTCTGAACGAAATCGACGCGGGCATGGTCGCAGCGGCGGACCCCTCGCGTCCACAGTCAGTCCGGCAGCTGGCTTACCGGCTTAGATGGGACGTCGGTTCGCTAGAACGGCGGTGGCCAGAGGTACTAGGTTCTGGAGCCCTGATCGCCGTATCGCCCGGCCGCTTCACCCGACCCGAAGCGCTTGTGCCTATCGGTGAGATCTTTGCCATAGAAACCAAGGTAAAGAACTGGCGTCGAGCGCTGCAGCAGTGCCGGACGTACCTTCTCTGGGCCGATTCATACGTGCTCGTTCTTGACCGCTTGGCTGATGACTCCGCAGAGGAGCTGACCAAGGCGGTAGCGAGCGATCGCGGCGGACTCATCGTCGGGGCCAGCGCCTTGCTCGAACCCCGCCCATCCCCCAAGCGTCCAGCCCGAAAGCTATGGGCCTCCGAACATGTTGTCGCAGAACTCATGGCTCGGAGGTAGGGGGCAGCTTCCCGGTCGTCCTAAGCCCAACCTTCGTCGCTGCCATAGGACTCGAGTCCTGCTAGCAGGGGTTCAATCCAGACATCGCTTCGGTCGTCTGTGACTGCGATCCCAGCGAAATCCGACCACAAGCGTTGAGCCTCGCGATACTGGTCACGCAGCCAGATGAAGTTCTGCTCGAACTGGCCCGAGTCAAGGTTCGACAACGCCCAGCCAAGCACATCGAGATGATGCAAGAACGCTTCCTTCGGCCCATCAGGGTGCAGGGGACCGGTGAAGACCGCCTGAGCGAGGCCTGGATTCTGGTTGAACAGGCGCTCGACCTCCGCTCGGGTCACAACGCCATACAAGCGACCAATGGTCGGACGCCGGAACCAGCCACCGCCGGTGCTCCCGGATTCCGCTCGCTGCTCGTACGAAGCGAAGAAGCAGGACCGCTGGCGAGGGTCCCAGCCGGTTCCGAGCGACGTGGCCCCCGCAGCTACGGCGGGAAGGCCGGAGAGATCGGCGAAGGCTGCGTGGACATCACCAAGTTGACTGAGTGAACGCGATGTTCGGCACATTCCGGCCACCTCAGCTACCTCGAGGCGTGGAGGCATCTGGTCGGTTTCGCGAACAAAGGTGAGGAACCAACCACCGCCGCGTAGCTGGGCCAAGGTGCCAACGAGAGCATCGAGTTCCTGGCCGCCACGCCAAAGGCTTCGCGTGCCAGCGAGCGACAATCGCGTTCCGGGGTCTAGGTCCAACGCATCTTCGAAGAGCGTCACAGCGGCGAGAGCATCCTGGCCCGAAGCGCCGTTCACGAGGACAGCTGGAGCCAGATGCGGCACGCCCAACTCGTCTTGTAGAGCGAAGACACGCTGGATGTGGTCGCGGCGGGCGCCTCGCGTCAGCAACGAGCCCGGCTCGCCATCCCACAAGTTCCACCGCTCGTAGTACCTGAAGTCACCGACTCCCGGCATCTGAAGCGCGTGCGTCATGGGGTCAAACCATGCCTGCGTCGCTCCAGCATCCCTGATCTCTTCGATGATGCGTTGCGCAGACCGCTTGTAGGTGTTCCCTATGTATGGAGTACAGAATGGGTTGACAACCACGCCAGCGCATGTTCCCGATCGGATCGCCTCTCCGGCCCACGAAGCCAAGTTATTGCGGGCCGTGTCTTCGATAAGTACCTGGGTCATGTCAGCCCTTCAATCGCTTCCACCATCTGGCGCGCATGCGCGAACCGTCGGGCGGGCTGCCGGTGAAGGGCTCGGTCAAAGATATCCAACACGCCTGCTCCAAGGTCCGATCGAACGGCTCGTAGATCGACCCTCGTACCATCACGGAGCCTCGTTGCGTAATCGTTCAGGTCTCCCGAGTACGGGATTGGAACTTCGCCGCTCAACGCTTGCTGCCCGAGAATTGCCACACAAAAGACGTCGGAGAAGGCAGTGGGCCCATTCGGTGGTTGAAGCAGATGCTCAGGGCTGATGTATCCATATGTTCCAGGATGACCAAAGACCGTTATTGGCGATAGAAGCTCATGCCGAGCGTATCCGGGGTCCATCACCACGTACTGTCCAGAGGCCCGTCGACGAACGTTTGCCGGACTCAAGTCACGGTGAACGACACGAGCGTCGTGCATCTCGGCCAATCCGAGGCAGATCTCCATCATCATTCTCGCAGCGTCCGGCCAGGTCCACTCCTGTCCGAAGTGGACAGTGAGATCATCGCCGTCGAGAAGCTCCTCGAGCCAGGCCGCGCCGCTCGGCGGATCCCCCAACTCGACGAGATCCGACTCCGCCCGAACCACGTGAGGGCTGGATATCGACTGAAGGAGACTCACCTCTCGTGCTGCACGCTGAAGCGACTCCGGGCTCGTCTTCCCGATCTCGATCACCTTGAGGACATGCCGAGAGCCCCCTCGTTCAACAAGTCTCACCGTCTTCTGACCGCCGTCTGCGATGAGCGACACCTCCGAGACGCCAAGCCCATCGCAAGCTTCGTCGACCAGCGCTTGAGAGACCGCCACGTCTCCATCGTAG
>JAUIIS010000032.1 GCA_030431575.1 Acidimicrobiia bacterium
GTCGCCGCTGCGGTCGAATGTGTACACCGCACCCGCACCCGTCCGGCCAGCGATGGTTTCGCCCGGCGCTCCGATGGTGAGGCCGCCCCGCCAGTTCACAAAGAACGAGGCGCCGTAGTGGTCGCCCGGCTGCGGGCTTCCAGGGAAGTCTTCCCAGAGCTGGTCGACAACGCCGTACTGCCTTTCGGTTTCGGCGTAGTACCAGGCTCCTGCTTTGGGCACGCCGTCGATGGTCGTGTTCGGGGCACCAACGGCATAGCCGCCGCCGCCAGACTGCCACGTGGCAAGGACAGAGCCGAAACGGCCGCGAGCGACGTTTGCTCCACCGAGGTAGGACGACGGCGTGATGGCGTACCGCTGCACAATGCTCAGGTTCGATGCCCTGATCTTGCCGCGAACTACGGACCCGGCGTCGCGCTTGCCGCGGATGTTGTCGCCGGGTGCTCCGACCAACACATCGTCGGCCAGCAGGCCGACCGTCTCGCCTAGTCGGTTGCCCTTACCCAGCTTGCCGGCCCTTCTGCCCTTCTGCGTGATCATGGTGCTTTGGTATCGAACGCCGTTGATGAGGTGCGCGGCGCCAGCGTTCTTCTTGCCTTCCAGGTCCTCGCCGGGAACTCCGACCAGGAGCCGGTACCAGTCGCCTGCTAGTGCCGAGCCGAACCGGTCACCCTTCTCTGGGCGGTCGTCAAGGTAGGAGCTGGCCTGGGTGATGACCTCCACTGGGCGGGCGGTCGACAGCCCCGACGGCCCGCCGTAGACAACGTGGACGGCTCCGGCACGCTTGGCGCCATCGACACGTTTGCCCGGGATGCCTATCGCCAGGTCTATGTAGCCGTCGCCATCGAAATCGAGCGAAGCCAACGCAGCCCCGTATGCGTCTCCCTTCCTCGAACTTCCCGGCACCCCGGAAGCTTCTTGGGTGAAGACCTGTGTTCTGGCCTTTCGGTAGCCTCGCCGATGGCCGTAGACGATGTGGACCGATCCGGCGTTCTTTGCGCCTCGGACCTTCTCGCCTGGCGCGCCGACCGCAATGTCTAGCCATCCGTCGCCGTTGAAGTCCCCGACAGCGTTGGATGCACCAAAGTTGTCACCGCTTTGCGCCTTGCCCCCGGCTCGTTTCCCTTGCCGCAGCATGTAGGAACCTCGAGAAACCGGCACTCCAGCGGCGTCAACGGGCAGCACGTGAACGGCACCTGCGTTGGTCCGCTTGCCGTGTGACTCCCCAGGGGCCGAGATCAGGTGTGGGACATATGCGTCGGCACCCCCGTAATCCATGAAGAACGCCAACTGATGACCGTGGCGGGAGAGCCGGAAATCGAACGTGCGTTGCTTGAGTTTGCCGTTGCTTCGCGCCCCATCACGACTAGTGACCCTCTTGGCGCCCTTCTTATTGATTACCGCTTCACATTGGGCTGCAGCCCTCCCCGTTGCTGGCGCCAACTCTGCGGGAACTTCAACTCTGGCGCCGAAGTTGCTTCGAATCCGCACCTTGGTGGTCCAGCTATCGCAGCGAAGTGTGACGGGGTACACCTCGTCGGCCGGGGCGTCACCAAGCCCGGCCGTGAAGATCCACACAGGGATCGGCTGATCCTTGGGTTCCACTAGAAATGCGAGATGGGTTGGTTGACCGGGCCGAAACTCGCGCTCGTCCCATACCAAGTCAACGCCTGGAGCCGGCGCCGCGATATCAATGAAGGCCGAGCGCACTCGGTACCTGGAAGAGGTGCCGCTGGTTATTTTGCAGACCTGATCTGCCGCAGTGGTGAAGATGACTGTGTCGCCCGGCTCTATGAGCACACGGCTGTTGTTGCAAAGGTCATAGCGAGGGGGTTGGGCCAGATCTGGTGGCGAGTAGGACGTGACGGTCACGATGGCTTGGCCGCGTGGGGCGTTTGCGGGCACGGTTATGGCGCCAGTCCCGAAACCCGTGGTCACCCTGACGTCAGCATCGGTGCCCGGTGACACGTTCAAGTTGGAAATGTCAGCGCGCAAACCGCCGACCGCGAGCTCGAACGGCACGGACTGACCGTTGATGGTGAAGTCGGTGACACCGGAGATGTTGTAGCCGCCGATCAGCAGGTGATCTACCCAATCAGGCCGAAAGAGCTGGTGTCCTGATAGCGCAAGCGAAGGGCGCAAGCTCAGGACACGGACGTCGTAAGAAGATGCATACATCGCTCGGCTGACATCGTGGCTGAATGCCAGCGGGCGATCAACATCGTCGGCGTCTCGCAACAGCGTGCCGTCAAGCTCGCGCACCTCACCAAACCCATCCAGTGAGACAGCGTCCGCTTGTGGATGATGCGTCAGCGATCCGTGGCTTGGTTGGGTGAAGCTGACCTGGCCCACTTCGGTCAGATTTGGGAGTGAACGGATCGAGAACGTAGTTGCCAGGCTTTGGGCGGTGAACACTCGTCCATCAAAGGTGGCGCCCCGGTACTCGCCGTCGCTGGTGGCCACGATCTGAATTGAGCTTGGGTTCGAAGCATCGATGACATGGAAGCGGTTGCTCTCGGACAAGATGAAGTAATCCCCGAAGCCCGGATGGTGCGCTAGACCTTGCACGTTCTCGGGCTGCACCGAGCCGGGTAGCGCCACGGTCACGGTGGGTCCACCGCTGCGGGGCGTGTACGCCAACTGCTGAAATGATCGGGCCCACCACAGGTTGTCGCCAACCACCGCAAGGCTGGCCGCAAAGTAGGGGGACTGGTAGCTGGCGACGGTCTGCAGCGTCAGAGGGTCCATCTCGATCAGCCCGTCACTGGTGTACTCCCAGAGGCCGCCGTCGATGAACAGTCCGAAGTCGGCAGGATCGGGAGAACGTAACATGGTGCTCAAGACCCGGCCGTTGGCGTCAAGGGAGACGAGGGACTCTTGGGTCCGTAGCACGAACCCGCCGTTGGCTGGGTTGGCGATCGCCTTCCGAGAAAGCTGGATGTCCAGAGCTGCGATTGGCGGTTGAGGTGGGACTTCGGTCAGCCCGCTGAAGGCAGTGGCGCCCAGCGTTGGCGCGGCCGAGTCCGACCCGGTCGAGGGCGCAGCGTTCGGCGTAGACAGGAACACGCTCGAGGGTGTGGGCGCGTCGGCGCTAATGGGTACCTCTTCGTTTGAGGCCGCGGCGGGGGCGGCTGCAAGCAGCGTCGCGAGCAGCACAAGAACAACGAAGGATCCGGGGATCTGTTTCAGGAGCAGCAAGAGCCCATGGTGGCCGCTGACCCTGTTTCTGGCCAATGGGCAATAGCGCCTGGGGAGCCTATGGGCCTTGAAGCATGAAGATTCGCTGCGCGTTTCCGTCCAAGAAGAGGTCTTTCGTCTCATCATCGAGGCCAAGATCGTCCAGAGCCACTCCAATACCTGCGACGTGTTCGATTCACTGCGATATTGCTAGCGGACGATTAACAGCGTCATCGGTCCGGTTGTTGCGTGGGCAGAGTTTTGCGTTGGCTGTCGCAGGTCAGGTAGTCGTGTCCGTTCTTCGCTGAGCGTTGCTGCCAAGCCGGCGGCTGAGAAATGCGGTGGCGAGTGGGGCGATCTGGTCGGCGTGGTGCAGCCAGGGTGCGTGGCCGCCGTCGACGACGTGAAGTTCGGCGTCGGGGAGGGCTTGGGCGAGTTGCTCGCCGACCGGTCGGGCGCCCATCGGGTCGTTCGAGGCGAAGACCAGCAGTGATGGCTGGTTGACCTGCCCAAGTTGGTCACGGGTCAACGCCATGTCGGGGCGGGCGCCGCGCAGCCTTACGAGGGCGTGGAGTGTGCCCAGGAACGTCGATTCGAAATGCGGGAGTCGTTCGGTGGCGAGGATCAGGGTTGCGATCTCGGCTGGCAGGACGTGTTCGTTGACCATCTTCGACAGCTGTTTTACTTGTCTCGGCGACGGGGGCTGCAGCTTCATCATCATTCGCCCCAGCGGGCGAGCCGACAGGAGACGCATCGGGAGCGGCGCTGACGTGTCCAAGACGATGGCCGGGCATCCCACGTGGACCAATGCCGCCACTCGGTCTGGCCGGTCGGTCGCAAACCACATGGCCCACAATGATCCGAGCGAGTTGGCCACGAACGCCGGTCGGGCCAGTCCGAGCCCGTCGAGAACGTCGCTGAGGAACCGGACCGCGGTCGATCTGAAGTCGTCGGTCAGGGTTGGGGTGGTGTCGGTGAGTCCGTAGCCGGGAAGATCGACGGCGTACAGCGTGTAGCCCTCGAGTTGGGCCATGAGTGGAGCCCACATGGCAGCGGGTGTGCCGATGCCGTTGACCATCACCACCGCCGGGCCCTCGCCGGCGACGATGACGTGGGCCCTGCCGTCGACGGTGGGGGAGCCGACGAAGCGTTCCTCCGCGTCGACTCCGTACCGACTCAGTGCTGCGGCTTGGGCTTCGATGAACGACTGCGTCGGCATGACTGCCTCTCCGATCCCGGCGATTTACACTGTGTAAAGCACGCTAGGACGGGGTTTACACGATGTCAACTGATGCAGGTTCGTACGGCGACCCAGAGACTCGAAGCCGTATCCTGGCGGTTACCTGGGACCTGGTCGCTGACCAGGGGTCCAGCCTCAAGCTGAGCGAGGTCGCGGAGCGAGCCGGCGTGTCTCGCCAGGCCGTGTACCTTCACTTTGGCGACCGCAACAACCTCCTGCTTGCATTGGTCAATCACATGGACGAGACCCTTGACCTCGGCGCATCACTGGCCCATGTTCAAGCGGCGCCGACGGGCGCCGAGCTCCTCGAACGAGCGATGCAGCTCAACACGGACTTCTGGACTGCCGTGTGTCCTGTCGCCCAAGTCCTTGAGGCCGCCCAACACGACGACGAAGCGTTGGGCGCCGCGTGGCGTGACCGCATGGGGCTTCGCCAGGCGGCCTTCAGCATGATGATTCAACGGATCGCCGACCTGCAGGAGCTTGCAGCGGAGTGGAGTATTGAAGAGGCCTCCGCTCTCCTCTACGCAGTGGCGCACTTCGACACATGGCGTGAGCTGACCCACCAACTCCGATGGACCGACGACCACTACGTCGAAGCCATGACGCTGCTGCTCCGCCGAGCGCTCCTGGTTGCCTGAGGGCCTGGTGTCACTGAGCACCTACTGGTTCAATGACGCACCTCGCCGAAGTGGCAACGGCCGTGAGCAGGCGAGACGCTCATGCGGTGGCCAGTCGGCCTGGTACCAGTGTTCCAGTCGTGATGAACGCAAGGCACGCCGACATGGAAGCCGGGAGCAGGCCGCTATTTGCTGGCGTATTCGTAGAAGGCGTCGATCCAGTCTGAGGGGTCGAGGCCGTATTCGGTGCCGAGTCTCACGATGACGGTGTTGGTTGCGGGCGAGACGTAGATGAACTGGCCGTGGTCGCCTTCGGCGAAGTAGTCGTGGTCGGAGCTGGCGCGTGCTCGGCCGTACCAGAAATACCCGTACCAGCCTCGGCCATCGTTGTAGATCCACTTGCCGAAGTCGTCTCGATAGTGGCGTGGCTGATCACGCGATGGGTCGGGAGCGACGGACGCTTCGATCCATTCTTGGGTGATGATCTGTGTTCCGTTCCATTGCCCGCCGGCTAAGAAGAGAGACCCGAGCTTGGCGAAGTCGATGGGGCGGGCGTTGAGCCCAGCCTCCATCTTCTCGAAGCCGTGTTCGCTACTGTCGAGGGTCCACTGGCCGTCGTATTGCATGCCGACCGGGTCCCATAGTCGGGTCTGGGTGTATTGGGTGATGGTCATTCCGGTGACGCGTTCGAGGATCATGCCGAGCAGTTGGGGGTGGTACTTGTTGTATTGGAACGACTGGCCGGGTGGTTCCACGATGCGGGTGGCGGCCTCGAGCGCGACGCTGCGCTGGTCGGGATGGTAGGTGGTGAGGGGATCATCTCCGTTGAACAGGGCCCAGCGCATGGCGGCGTAGTCGAGGCCAGAGGACATGGTGAGGAGGTGGGAGATCGTGATGTCGGCGATCCGCGGGTCTCGGTCGGCGAGTTCGGGCAGGTAGTCGGTGATTGGATCATCCACGCTGCCGATGAGGCCTTCGTCGATCGCTATGCCGATCAGGGCGGAGTCGAATGACTTGGCCACCGAGAACGATGTCAGCATCGTGTCGCGGCTCGCCCCGTTGGCGTAGCGCTCCAACACGATGGCGCCGTCGGTGATTACCAGAAGAGCTTGGGAGTCGGTGCCTTGGAGAAAGCTGCCAATGTCGGTGGTGCCGAACGCGGATTCGAGACGCCGCTCCGCGTCGGGATCGATGGCGACGGGATACTCGTATGGGTTGGTCGAGGCGTGGAGCGTGCGAGTAGGGAACTGCGTCAAGTAGTCGGCCTGGCTCGACTCTCGCATTCGCAGCACCCTGATGACGTAGGTGGGTGAGTAGATCAGCGCCGCGAGTATGAGCCACGCCGCAATCAGGCTGAAAAGGCCGGCTAGGCCGATCCCGACCCATCGCCGGGCCCGCCGCTTCGGCCGCTCGGACCACAGTTGCGTGTGACGGCTTGGGGATTCGGCAGAACCTTGCGGTGTCATGGGTGGCCGACGTAGAGCGTGTCGGGGATCTCGGCGTTGGTGGAGCCTCGGATGGTCATGTGTTCTCCAGGCGTCGGCCCACAGCGTAGACGAGGACGGCGGGATCGTTCCCGTCGCCGTCCTGAGCCAGCGCCCAAACCGTGATGGATCGCGTACGACGCTGTGACTCGATTCGGGGTCTCTGGAGAAGTCATCTGCTGGTCCTCTTTGTCGCTACTACAAGTAAGCAGCGCTCGAGGACGCAGGGCACCCCGCTGCAAGCGGATCGCAGACTCCGCCTCGCGACGGATACCGGACCGCTGGCGCGCCCCCTTGCAGGCGGAGCAAGCAAGCAGCAAGACCCCAGATGGCGGGGCCAGCAGTCGCTCCGGTAGCCGGAGACAACAGAACAGCGGTTAGTTACGTTTGACTCGAAAACCTTACAACCACCCCGTTTGGAGTCGAGATGTACCCCCAAACTCGCGCTATCTGGATCGGCGCACTGGCTGCGCTCTCCCTATTTGCGGTGGCGTGTGGATCCACTGATCTCAAACCCTCCCCGAACGGCCAAGCCGGAGCCACCACAGACCCCCCGAGCGCCGCCGTGCTCGTCCTCGAGGACGCGCCGAGCCCCGTCGGCGGCTCCGTGAAGCGACTCGTCCTTCCTGGACCCGAGTCTTCGGTGTTGGTGGTGTGTGACCGGCACGGGTTTCAGCCGTTCCTCTTCACCGACCAGGGCGAATGGATCGGTTGTGAACTTATCGCTGGAAGCGAGCCGGGCGCCGATTCTGTTCTTGTCGAACCCGTGATTAGTGATATCGGCAGCCCCGCGGACGGCACTGTCAAAGAGGTCACCATTCCGGGTCCGCAAACATCGATACTGGTTGCCTGCCGAGCCGATGGTCTGGAGCCATTCCTTTTTCACAATCAGGGAACTTGGGTCGGCTGTCAGGCCGGCTGAGGAGCATCTCGACACGGCCCACGCCGACCATCGCGGCGCCTTCGACTAGGGTGCGAAATCGTGAGCAGCGTAGACCTTGCCAACTACGACCCGATGGATCGCGAGATTCAGCAATGCCCGTTTGACCACTATGCCGCATTGCGTTCGCATGGGCCCGTCTTCCACCACGAGGCCACCGGGATGTACTTCGTGGCCCGTCACGACGTGGTCAATCGGGTGCTGCGAGACACCACCACGTTCTCGTCGGTGGGGTCCAACGTCAAGACCACCGCGTCGAGCGCGATCATGGACCAGGTGGCTGCGATCATGGCCGAAGGTTGGCCTCGGGCCGAGACCCTCCTGACGGTCGATCCGCCGCGGCACACCCGATACCGAAAGCTGGTCGCCCGCACCTTCTCGGCTCGGCGCATCGCCCAACTCGAGGACACCGTGCGCAACATTGCCATCGAGTTGATCGATGCGTTCCCCGACGACGGGCCGATCGACTTCCATGCAGACTTCGCCGTGTCATTGCCAGTCCGGGTCATTCACCGCACGCTCAACATGTCCGCTGACACCGTCGACAGCATCAAGCTCTGGTCCGAGGCGGCGAACATTGCGCTCGGCGCGAGCCCGCCCGATGACGTGCGCTTGGCCGCCGCTCGGTCGCAGGTCGAGGCACAAAAGTACTGGTACGGCGAGTACCAGAGCCGGTTGGCCGACCCGACCGACGACATCTTGTCCGACCTGACGCACGCGGACTTCGACGACCCCGACACCCCCGACGGCGAGACCCGCAAACTCGAGTTCCCCGAGGTATACGGCATCATCAAGCAGCTGATGGTGGCTGGCAACGAGACCACCACCAAGTTCTTGAACGAAACCATGCGGATGCTGATCGAGCGGCCCGATGTGTGGGCAGCGCTCGAGGCAGACCCTGCCGAACACATCCACGGGCTGGTCGAGGAGGGGTTACGCCTGTCGTCGCCCAACCAAGGCCTGTTCCGCTTCGTCACCGCCGACGCCGAGCTCGACGGTGTCTCGATCCCCGCTGGTTCGACCCTGTGGGTGATGTTCGCGGCGGCGAACCGAGACGCCACGGTATTCGACAACGCCGAGTCGTTCGACCTCGCTCGGCCCAACCTCAATGAGCACGTCGCCTTCGGTAAGGGCCACCACTTCTGCATCGGGGCGCCACTGTCGCGCCTCGAAGGCAAAGTCGCCTTCGAGGAGCTGGCGAAGCGGATCGAGCTGCCGAGCTTCGCCCCCGACAACGTCTTCGAGTACGAGCCCAGCTACATCCTGCGAGGTCTGGCCCAGCTCGACTTGCATGTGACCAAACGAAGCCAGCCACAGGAGTCCTGACGACATGCCCACCACACCTGAGTTGTTCGACCTGGCCGGCCACGTGGCGGTGGTCACCGGGGGTGGACGGGGCATCGGCGAAGGCATTGCCAGGGCGTTCGCGGAGGCTGGCGCAGCCGTCGTGGTTGCCGCTCGACGAACCGAGGAGATTGATCGCGTCGCCGCATCGATTGTCGATGCCGGGGGCCAGGCGATAGCGGTCACCACCGACGTCACCGACGACGACGCGGTCGACGCGCTGGCACGAGCCGCCGTGGCTGAGTTCGGCAAGCTCACGGTCTGGGTTAACAACGCAGGCGGCTCCCCACTCAAGGTTCCGGCCACCGAACTGCCTCGCGAGGAGTGGGACCGCACCCTCGCCCTCAATGTCACTGCGGTCTACGTCGGCTGCCTCACGGCCAAGCGCTATATGGATACGGGGTCGATCATCAACATCACATCGGGCGCTGGCTCCGGACCGGTACCGGGCAGCGTTCACTACGGCGCAGCCAAGGCTGGCACCAACTCTGTTACGTGGACCCTCTCGGCGGAGTTCGCGCCCGATGTCAGGGTCAACGCCGTCGCCCCTGGCGCCATCCCCACCGAGGTGATGCTCCAGGCAATCGGCCACGATGAGTCGGAGCTTGACGAGGTGCTCGCCAAGTGGAACATCCCGTTGGGTCGTCTCGGGACGCCACAGGACATCGGGGCCGCATGCCTGTATCTAGCCTCCGACGCCTCCAGCTGGGTGACTGGCGAGATCATCCGTGTGGGCGGGGGAGCCAAGCCGCGATAGGGGCATCGAAGCCACGGTTCCTGAAGCGGCCCTGCCGTTGGCAACGTCAATCCTCAGCCGGACCTCACCCAGCCAGTTTCGATGGCGACGGTTAAGGGTCGCACTCGTTCGATCGTGACGAAGCGCGTCGGTCGGTCTTGGACTGGGGTCGAGGAGCGCAGCAGTCGGGATGGTGTCAAGCGGTGGAAGCGACGAGCTCAGCGGAGATGTCCCAGGCGAACGTGCGCATGGCGTCGAGGGACGCTAGGTCGAGTTTCGCTGGCTCGACTTGGGTGCCGGTGGCTGTGGTGAGTTCGTCGGCGATGTTCTGGGCGGTGGAGAGCGTTCGTGAGGTGATGGTGACTCGTGCGCCGCGGCTGGCGAGTTGGGCGGCGGTGGCGCGCCCGATACCGGAGGTGCCGCCGGTGACGAGGACGTGTTTGCCGTTGATGTTCCAGGTCATTGCGGGTTCTCCCGTTTGGTGGTGATAGCGGCGAGAAGCGTGGCGGACGGGCCACCGGTGGTGTAGTTCCACGGCGCGCCGACGAGTCGTCTCGAATCAGTGGGGTTCGACTCGGCATTCGCTCCATAAGCGTCGGTTTACGGTCGATCATCTCCTCCTCGGGACCTACGCCCGATGCTCCAAACGTGTCGTTGGGGTTTCCGTCCGCCCTCGGTTGGGCACCGACACGTGGCCCACGGTTGACGTGGGCACTAAGGTCGACGCGATGAGTTGGGAGATGGTCGACGAAGGGTGGGGCAACGCAGCACGGGTTTGGGCGTACATGGCCGAGCCGCGGTTTCGGCCCGAGTACCAAGCGGTTCTCTCCCTTGCTGGGGTGAATGGGCCTTGTGCCTATCTGGATATCGCGTGCGGTTCCGGCTTTGCAGCCTCGCTGGCGTCAGAGCGAGGCGCAACGGTTCATGGCATCGACGCTTCACATCGGCTCCTGCGGATCGCATCTGCGCGCTTGCCTGACGCTGACCTGCGCCACGGCGACATGCACGATCTCCCGTGGGGTGACGAGACCTTCGATGTCGCCACGAGCTTTAGAGGGATTTGGGGCAACACGCCAGCCGCAGTGATGGAGGCGGCAAGGGTGTTGCGCAAGGGAGGTTTGCTGGCTCTGAGCTTCTGGCCTGCAGATCTGATGGAACTACCCAGTGCGACGATTTGGGCCTCGGCAGTGCCGGAGTCAAGACACGAGCGTGCCCAAATGGCTGGCATGGGATCTATCGCGCTCGACGGGCGGGTAGAGCAGATGTGCCTCGACGCGGGCCTCGAGCCCGGGACCCGCCACCGAGTAGAGTTCGAGACCGAGGGGGCCACACTCGACCTTGAGGTCGAGGCCTTGCTGTCGTCGGGGCCGATGTACACCGCAGTGAAGGAGCGGGGGCAGGAGGCTGTCGAGTCGAGTCTGCGCAGCGCACTCGCCGAGTTCAGTGACGACGCGACCGGCATTCGGATCCCTCAAGCGATCGAATACCTCGTCGCAGTCAAAGCCGGTACTGGCTGACCGCGATCGCGGGCAACGACTTTGCGGTCGACGCCAGAGGCCGCAGCGGCTTGGCGGCACAGTGCACCTTGGCCTCTTGTGCAAGGTCAACACTGGGACGAGATGCGCCAACACCGCGCACTTGGCGTGTCGTGCTTGTCACTTCCGTCGTGTCGTCTACTGCTGTCTCGGCTTTCGTGTCGGGTACCGTTGGCTCGCGACGCGGCGGGGTTCTGGCGCTCTCTGGCCTACGGGTGTGCATTCGACCCGCCGAGGCTGAGGCCGAGTGATTCCAGCGTCTGACGGTAGCCGGCCGCACTGGAGGTGATGATCGGCCGTCCCAGCTGGGCCTGGAGGTCATTCACGACAGCGAAGGCGGGGAGTCCAGTTCCGGTCTGGACGAATGCTTCGACGTCGGGGTGATCGATCGATCGGAACGCTTCGGCGATGTCATGGAGCGGTGTGGCCTTGATGTTGTCGAGGCCGCAGTCCATGCCACAGGCGGTCACGACGGTGATGCCCTCGGAGGCGAAATTAGTGGCCGCTGCGGCCATTCGTTCCTGGGGTGCTGGAGCGATGAGCGCAATGCGGGTGACGTTGAGGCGTTGGAGCTCGTGAAAGATGCCGTCGGTTGAGGTGAACGCTGGCACCCCGGATGCTTCAGTGATTGCTCGCTGCATGGCGCGGGCTCGCTGTATGCCTTCTGGGAACATCTCGGGGCTGAGCGATAGCAGTATGGCCGAGGGTTCGGCGTAGCTCAGGTGGCCGGCGACGGCTCGGAGTTCGGCCTCGGTATCGATGCTTGGTCCGAAGTTGAATCGTGCGATGGCGTTGACCACTCCGGGGGGTGTCAGGGGCTCGATCTCAAGCTGGGTGGTGGTGTTGCCCCATGGGACGAGCACCCCAATGACACCGTTGGGCGCAAGGGTCGGTTGTGGCATGCGTACGTCCTATCGGAGCTTCTTGAAGAGGTCATCCAGCGCTTCGCGCAACAGTGATGCCTCGGTGCGCTTGAGGTGTCCGGCGGTCTTGGCGAGCCGGTCGAGCGCGCCTCGTGTGTAGTAGTTGCTCTTGAGAACCATCTTCTCCTCGATGTAGATGGCTACGCGGCCGCCGCCTTCGCGTTTGCCGCGGGCGAGGGCCTCGCTGGCCTGTTTGAACAGGTCCTCGGTGGCGGTCGCATGAGGTGGGCGGGCAGCGATGCCGAAGGTGGCACTGAGGGACCAGTCCTCGACCGGATGTTCAGCGAGATGTGTACGGACTTCGTCGAGCTGGATCAGCGCGTTCTCGGCCGAGGTGTTGGGTAGGGCGATGCCGAATTCGTCGCCCCCGAGTCGGCCGATGATGGCGTCGTCGGGCAATGAGCCCACGAGTGTGTCGACCCACACCTGCAAAGCCCTGTCGGCCGCTGCTCGCCCTTTTGTGTCGTTGAGGTCACGAAAGCGGTCGAGATCGGTCAGCGCGACTGCGACCGGGCCACCAGCCACTGTTCGGTCAACCTCGGCGACGAGTTCACCGACGTCGACGGTCCTCGCGTGTCCGCGCCAATTCATATTGATACTCATGACGTATATACATTGCAGATCGCGATGGCGTTGTCAACGGGAACAGCTGGCACAGGATGCAAAAGCCGCCGAACCGGGGTGGCGACTTGAGCCCGGGTCGGTACGGACGCGTCACACGGCCGCCACCAAAAAGAATCCAACAGACAGCGCGCCGCTGGACGAGCCGGTCGAGATGATGCAGGTCCCAGATGCCTGGCCCCATGGGGGCATCGAAGTGGCGCTCTCCTACGGAGCGAAGAGCTGTGCGACAACTTCAGCGTGTCGCTCGATCACATCAGGGTCGGTGGGGTCGAGTCCGGTCAGGGTCCGGCACTCAGCCGCAACGCCGAACAGGAGCGACGATGCGCCAGCGAGCGCGTAGTAGATGTGTGCTGCTCCGGTGTCGTCTTCGCTGAGGTTGGCGACGTTTGCGAACCAGCGACGCAGATGGGTGTCAACTAGGTAGTGCATCCGCTCGTCGTCGTGGCGCCCGGCGTCGGTCATGAAATGGAACAATGCGGGGCGGCGAGCATTAAGGCGGACGAAGGCACGGATCGCTTCGCGGGCGACGGCGGGAGCCTGCGGTGTGAGGTCGGTTTCGGAGCCGAGCGCGTCAGCAAGATCGGTGAACAGGTAGTCGGCGGCGGCCTGCCAAAGGTCGAACTTGGTCTCAAAGTGGTAGCTGACCAGGCCTTGGCTGGTGTCGGCCCGAGCAGCGATGTGACGGGTGGAGGACCCTTCGAACCCGTGCTCGGCGAATACGTCGATGGCGGCTTCGATGATTCGGGTTCGAGTTTGCTCGCGCTGCGCTGCCCTGGAGTTCATGCGAACAGGCTACGTGCGCTCGGGAGTGGCACGGCTCAGCGCCGCGCTTCCGTCGGGTTTTGCCAGTGGTGGGAGGTGCCAAGGATCTGGGCCACGGCCCACAGGAGGTCGGCCTCGGGGGAGGCAGTGAGGCTGGGCGTTCGCCAGGCCACGATGCGGTCGGGGCGAACGAGTAGCGCTCCGTCGGCAGCGATGCTGCGGATGCGGTGCCACGCACCGTAGCTGTCGTCGTAGTCCGCCCCGAGCGCCACCGTGATCGCCTCGATCCGCACACCGAGCTGGAGGGCCACCGCTTGGGCCGCTTGCCTCCACGCCCGTCCCGCGGGACCGACGATCAAGGTGAACGCTTCGTAGTCGCAGACATCGAGAGTCGAGACGTTGCGTTGGTCCGCGACCAGCCAGGCGTGAGGCAGCGGCGAACCCGGAGAGGTCGAGGCAACGTGATACAGATCCGGGTCGCCAGCGGGTTCCGGAGGAGTCGAGCCGTCGTCGATCACGGCTGAGGACTCGTATCGCTGGCCGAGCTCGACACCAAGGGCGTTGAACTGCCCGTCGATTAGCTCCAGGGCATGGTAGAGGGCGGCCCGATCGTCGGCGCCATCGGGGCCGTGCAGATCGGTGAGTCGTCGGGCCACGTCGTCAGGCGTCATGCCGGGGGTCAGGCCGAGAGGGCCAAACAACTCGAGCATGTCATCGATGCTCTGGTTGGCTCGATCGACGACGCGCCGACCGACCGGGCGGCGTTCGGCGTCGTAGGAATCCAGCAGTGAGTCGTCCGCCTGACCCCGGACAACCGCCGCCAGCTTCCAAGCTAGGTTGTAGCTGTCTTGTATCGATGTATTGCTCCCGAGCCCGTTCGCCGGCGGGTGCCTATGAGCAGCATCGCCAGCGAGGAACAGTCGCCCTCGGCGGTACTGGGCCGCGACGACGTGGTTGAACTCCCACGGGCTGATGTGCTTGATCGTGAACGGGATGTCGTCGCTGCCGATGGCGGCCCGCACGCTCTCGGCGATGCTGGCCTCGTCGATCTCGCCGATTTCGAGGCCGGGACGAGTGAAGATCGTGCTCCATTCATGGAACGGTTCGACACACGTCCAGACGCTGATGAAGTCCCGGCTCCATGGGGTCAGCGCGAAGAAGAGCGCGCCCGGGCGGTGGGCGGTGTGCTCCGTCAGATCGCAGCTGATCCAAACGGTGACGGCATTGCCCTTGCCTGTTCTTCCGTCGAACTGGAAGCCGCCGTCTCGGCCCACAACGGTTCGGGCACCGTCGCATCCAATGGCGTACTGGGCTCGGACGGCGAACCGGTCGGCTCCGTTGTGAGGGGCCACCAGCGCATGGACGTGGTCGCCGCGATCCTCTATCGAGACCACCTCGTGATGGAGCCTTATGTCGGCGCCGAGGTCGACGGCCCGATGCAACATCATCGGCTCGAGCATGTGCTGGGCGATGTTGCACATGGCGGAGGGGCTGGCTGAGCGGTAGTCGCCGATCCGGTCGTCGCCAGCTCCCCAGGTCATCTTGCGGGCCAGCTCTTGGCCGGTGAACGAAGTAGCGAACACCTGGGTTCCCATCTGATGATGGGGCAGGGCTCGGGCCTGGACCTGATCTTCGATCCCGAGGTCGCGCAGTACCTCGACAGCTCGCTGATTCGTGATGTGGGCCCGCGGCGAGTTGGCGGTTCCGTATTTGGTCAGTGTGAGGGCATCGACCCCTGAGCGGGCGAGCAGCGCAGAGGCTGTGAGGCCAGCAGGTCCGGCGCCAACGACGAGCACATCGGTTTCCAGGACTTCCATCGACATCCGATCTTTGACTTTGCACTTGACAAGTCAATCTGGATCAAGCAAGTTCACTTGTCAAGTGACAAGTTTGCCGAACGTGTCATTTGGCCGAGATTCGGCGACTTGTTCCGCCAGGGCATCAAACTCGACGGCGCAGCTACGAAGGGACCTTCTGACATGACCACCACGACATCCTCGGCGACCGAGACTGCACGCCGGTCGGTCGGCGACCTGGTCGCCGAGATCGCCGGGAACTTCGACGAGCGAGCAATGCTTCACACCGTCGACGAGATGATCGCGCCATGAGCACCATCGACCCCACACCGGAGTGTCGCCCGAACGTGTTGTTCGTGATCTGTGACCAGTTGCGCGCCGACCATCTAAGCTTTGCCGGTAATCCCGTGGTGCAGACCCCGAACATCGACTCGCTCGCAGCGCGCGGAACCGTGTTCGACAGGGCGTATGTGAACAACCCGGTGTGCATGCCGAACCGGTCCACCATCATGACCGGCCGGATGCCGTCGGCTCACGGAGTGGTGTTCAACGATCGTTCGCTGCCTATCAACGCGGCCACTTTCGTCGGCCGCCTACGCGACGAGGGCTGGAAGACAGCGCTGATCGGCAAGTCGCATCTCCAGCACGGCATGAGCCGCGAAGCGGTCCGTGAGTACGGGCACCCGGGGGAGTGGTCGCCTTTCGAAGAGGGCTGGGACACGATCGAGCACCAGGAACGCTACGTCGGCGACAACCCGCCCGACCCCGACGACTTCTACGGCTTCGGTCGCATCGAACTCACCATCGGCCACGGCACATGGAACGGCGGTCACCACTACCGCTGGGCTCTCGACAAAGGCATCGACCCCGACGTGCTGCGCTCCGGCCTCGACCCCGCAGCGCCGATCGCGGGCCGATCACCCCACTGGTGGCAGGTCCACCCCGCCCCGATCCCCGAAGACGCATACTCGACCACCTTCGTTGCCGAGCGCACCATCGATTTCATCGAGCGGTCTCACGGGTGGGGCGAACCGTGGATGGTGTGGTGCTCGTTCCCCGATCCCCATCATCCGATGGCGCCCCCCGAACCATGGTTCTCCCGCCACCACCCCGACGAGATCGAGCTGCCAGTGACTTTCGACGATCCCGGCGAGGATTGGCCCAGTCACTTGACGTTCTTCCGGTCGCTGAGCGCGGACAACGAGGGCAAGCGTCCCTACGTGATTCCGTTTGGGGCGACACCCGAAGTGGTGCGGGCCGCAACGGCGGCGACCTACGGCATGATCGAGATGATCGACCAAGGCGTGGGCCGCATCCTGGCCACGATCGACCGACTCGGCGCCACTGAGAACACCATTGTGGTGTTCACCAGCGATCATGGCGACATGGGCGGCGACCACGGTCTGCTGCTCAAGGGTGTCATGCACTTCCAAGGCTGCGTCCGCACCCCCCTCGTCGTGGTCGACCCCACCCGGGCGCCGCAACGCACCCGGAGTCTCGCAGCCAGCGTCGACCTGCCCTCAACGGTGCTCGACCTGTGCGGTGTCGACGGCTACCACGGCATGCAGGGCACCACCCTGCGTCCCGTTCTCGACGACCCCACCGCGACCGTGCGCGACGCGGTCCTCGTCGAAGACGACTTTCCCCTCGCCGCGATCCAGCCCGGCTGGCCACTGCGCACCCGCACCGTCATCACCGACACCCACCGCTACACCCGCGACACCGACGGCTTCGAGATCCTCTACGACCTCGACAACGACCCCGACGAACTCACCAACCTCGCGATGGGACACCGAGACCCCCCAGCTCGCACCGCAGCACTTGACGCTCTCGTCGACCAGATGACCAGAGCCGACGACCTCACCCGCCCCGTGAACGTCGAGCAGTAAGGTGACCGACCTGCCATGGACCTCTCGCTCATCCAATCGCCAGCAGTAGCGGATCCGGATCGAGCCCGGCCGTCAAGCTGCTGCCGAAACCGATAACCACGCGCTAGACCTGTGTTTGGGAGTACGCACCGGGGTGTCCGTTCAGTCGGCGCCGATTGCGGATCCCGTTCGCAGGTGGCGGGCGAACGCTTCGACCCAGACCAGTGACAAGGTAATTGCGAGCGCTGCGGCAAGAACGATCGGGCTCGGGCGTAGTGCTCCCAGGAGAACAGCCGTCACTGCTGCTGCGGTGAGCGTGAACGGCACCATCCGACGCCCGGGATGGCTGGGCATCGTCGACACGATGACTGCGAGGGAGAGGGCGATCGCCGCAGTCGACCCGGTGATGAGCCACGCGGTAGCGGTAGGTGTGCGGCTGTCGTTTGCGTGTTCGACGAGGCTGACGATGCCGGCGCCAGTTGCTGCGACTGATAGCCACATCGGGAGATGGCCGAGATTCCACATGCCGCGGGTCAGGGCTCCGGGGCGGGGTGGTCGTCGGCCGACGAAGTCAAAATAGTTCCACCAGAACCCGAATCCAATCGTCAAGGAAACGATGCCTGTTGCAATGGTTCGGCCGTTCCGGCTGGCCTCGGACAATCCGTCAACGACTCCAACGACGACTTCGCCCAGGACGATGATCGTGAGCAGCCCAAATCGCTCTGCCGTCGACTCCGTGACTCGGAATGCGTCTTCAAGTGCCGGGTCAGGTCGGAAGATCTGTGCGGCGAGGCCGAGGATGGTCATGGTGATGGCCGCGGTCCACAGAATCAACCGCGTGTTGGGTGTGTCGATGATCGCACTGGTTGCGACTAGGCCGATCGGGATTGACATGCCAGCTACGTAGCGGAGGGTGAGGGCGGCCATCTCAGGGGTGTCGTACTTGCGAACTCCGAGCCATTGCCAGGATATGAACGACAAGAGGAGCGCGTAGACGATGGCGAATCCACGGCCATCGACGGTGGAATCGGCGGCATGGCCGGCGTACACGGCCAGCAGTGCGAGCATTGTCATCTGCGCAAAGATGTAGGAGCGGCTTCGCCCGTCTTCGCGGCCGTGCAGCTCGTGGTAGAAGGTGCCATTGGTCCACGCGATCCAGATCAGGGCGAAGACGATCGCGAAGTTCCGGACGCCGACCCAGCTGACGTCGCCGGAGAGAGTGTGCGCGATCTGGGCGATGAGCACCACGAATACGAGGTCGTAGAAGAGCTCCAGAAAGCTGACGGTGCGGTCGTCGAGGACCTCGCCGTGCGCTCTCGGCGGGCCGCGGAACCAGCCTTTGGCCGTAGGGGTTGCGCCTTGCTGCTCTGTGGGCATTTTGGGCCGTGCTCCGTTGTTCCAATCGGCTGTTAGTGCTCGAGGACGACTCGGTATCGGGCCTTGCCGTCTCGGACGTGGTCGACTGCCTCGTTGATCTGGTCGAAGGAGAAGGTCTCGATGACGGGTTGGATGTCGTGCCGTCCGGCGAAATCGAGCATCTTGGTGATGTCGGAGGGGCGACCTGCTGGTGAGCTTCCGACCGAGCGCTGGGTCATCATCAACGACTGCATCGGGAAGGTGAGTGGTTCAGGTACGGCTCCGAGTACGTGAAGGCGACCGCGGCGCCTCAGGGTAGCAAGGAGCGGGTCCCAGTCCAGCGGCGCGTTGACGGTGGAGATGAGGAGGTCGAACGAGTCGGCGGCGCCGGCGATAGCTTCGGGATCTCGCGAGTTGAAGACATGGTGGGCGCCGAGCTCGTGCGCTTCTGCCATCTTGGCTTCGGTCGAGGTGAACGCGGTGACCTCGCAGCCCCACGCTCGTGCGAACTTGACGGCGAGGTGGCCAAGGCCGCCGATACCGATGACGCCGACGCTGGCTGTGGGAGAGATGCCGAGTTGCGAGAACGGCGTGAAGACGGTGATACCCCCGCACATGAGCGGTCCGGCGGTCGCTGGCTCGACGTTGGCGGGGAGCTTGAAAGCGGCAGCGGCGTCGGCGCGAACAATGTCGGCGTAGCCGCCAGCGCGGCCGATGAACGTGCTTTGCGCAGTTGCGCACATGTTGTGGTCGCCGGTCATGCACTGGTCACACGACATGCAATAGCTGGAGTGCCAGCCAATGCCCACGACGTCGCCGACGCAGAGGTGTGTGACGTGCTCGCCAACGGTGCGGACGGTGCCGACGATCTCATGGCCGGGGATCATGGGGTAGGGGGAGAAACCCCAGTCGTTGTCGATCATGCTGACGTCGCTGTAGCAGATGCCGCAGTTCAACACATCGACGTCGACCTCAGTCGTGCCGAGTGCACCGAGCTCGAACTCGGTGGGTTCGAGTCGTCCTCCTGCTTCGCGGACTGCATATGCGTGAACGGTTGTCGTCATTGAAGAAATCCTCTCGGCGCGGCGAGACATCCATCGTGCCCCTTCGGGAGGAACGCCAGGTGCCAAATCGTGCGGAACACCTGCCCAATCCTCCGAAGGTTCGTCGTATCTGGACTGTCCGGGAGGCCTCGGCGCCTACGCTGGGTGAATGACAGACCCCAGTCGACCGATGATCGACCTGATCTCGCGAGTCCGCCGATTCGCAGACCTTTCGCCAAGCGCCGGGGGAGTCTCTCCAACCGGGATCGATGGGCTCGTCGTCGCGCAGAGCCGATCTCCGACAAGACTAGATGCGACGGTGTACCACCCGGTCGTCTGCCTGATCCTGCAGGGTGCGAAAGATCTGGTGCTCACCGAGCGTCGAATCGTGTGCCAGCAGGGCCAGTCGGTCATCGTCAGCCATGACACCCCCGTCGCATCGCGAATCACCGAGGCGTCTCACGATGTCCCGTACCTGGCGATGATCCTGCGACTCGATCCAGCTGTCCTCCGAAGTCTCCTCGACGACCTCGGCGACGCCGACACCGATGAACCAGCTTCGCCCTCGATCCAAGTAGGCCAATCCGACGCTGACCTCATTGACGCTATGTCGCGGCTCTTTTCGCTTCGGGGTCGGCCACGCGATTCGGCAACGCTCGCCCCGCTCGTCAGCCGCGAAATCCACTACCGCCTGTTGGAGGCCGAACATGGAGCGTCCCTACGCCGACTTGTGCGCCGCAACGGACAGGCTGCCCGAATCTCCACCGCCATTGCCGCCATCCGCAACGACTTGTCCGAACCGCTGTCCGTCCCCGAGCTGGCTCGGCAAGCGAGCATGAGTGCATCAACGTTTCATCAACACTTCAAAGCGATCACCGAGACGACGCCCCTCCAGTACCAGAAACAGCTCCGGC
>JAUIIS010000363.1 GCA_030431575.1 Acidimicrobiia bacterium
GTACTTCTTGGCGTTGTCCCAGGCCCCGCCCGAGTTGGCCATGAAGCTGGCGAGGCAGAACCCGGTCACCAGTGCACCGGCGAGGAATCCTCCGAGGGTGTCGACATCGATGAAACCGACAACGAGGGGGACCACAACTGCGAGAGCGCCAGGAACGATCATTTCCTTCAACGACGCAGCGGTAGAGATTTCCACGCAGCGGGCCGAGTCAGGAATGACGCCGGGCTTGCCTTCACGCAGGCCCGGGATCTCGCGGAACTGGCGACGAACTTCTTCGATCATTTCTTGGGCGGCTCGCCCAACAGCATCGATGGTCAGCGCTGCGAACAAGAACGGCAGACCTGCGCCAATAAAGAGGCCGATGAAGACGTCGACGTCGCCTACGTCAAGGCTCAATGAGCCACCCTCTTGCAATACCGCAAGTTCGAAGCTCTTGAACAGTGCCAAAGCGGTAAGTGCAGCTGAGCCGACCGCAAAGCCCTTAGCCACCGCCGCGGTGGTGTTGCCCAGCGAGTCGAGCGCATCAGTGACTTCGCGCACCGATGGGTCGAGCTCGGCCATCTCGGCGATACCGCCAGCGTTATCAGCAATGGGACCGTACGCGTCGACCGAAACCACAACGCCGGTAGTTGCCAGCATGCCAATGGCTGCTACGGCGATGCCGTAGATGCCGCCACCGTCACCGAGGGTTTGCTCGCCGCCCCAGTAGGCAACGCCAACACCCACGAGGATAAGGGCCACTGAAGCTGCGACCGAAACCATGCCGGTGCTGATGCCGCCAAGAATGGTGGTGGCTGGGCCAGTCTCAGACTGGTGGGCAATCTTCTTCACCGGGCCGTAGTGGTCGGAGGTGTAGTACTCGGCGCTCTTGCCAAGAGCCCAGCCCACGATGAGGCCACCGATAACCGAAACTGCCAGGCCGATTGGGGCGCCTTCAGGGAAGAGCTCGTCATCGCCGAACATCCAGAAGGCAATACCGAGCGTGCCCACGATGGTGATGGCCATGGCCACGTTGGTGCCCATGTGCAGGGCTCGGCTAAGCGCCTTGGAGTCGGTGCTGGTGCCGCCCTTGACAAAGAACGAACCGATGATGGAGCCGATCATGCCAACGAAGGCAATGGCCATGGGGAAGGTGAGGAGCTGGATGATTCCGTCGTCGCTAGCGTTTGCTGCCGCGAGGCCTCCGCTTACCGAGAACGCAGTGAGCGCCACCGGAGCAATGATTGAGCCGGCGTAGGACTCAAAGAGGTCGGCGCCCATGCCAGCCACGTCGCCAACGTTGTCGCCAACGTTGTCGGCGATGGTGGCGGGGTTGCGGGGATCGTCTTCGGGGATTCCAGCTTCGACCTTGCCCACTAGGTCGGCGCCAACGTCGGCTGCCTTGGTGTAGATACCGCCGCCAACACGAGAGAAGAGCGCAATTGAGGATGCGCCCAAACCAAAGGCGGTCACAATCTCAAACGCATCGTCGGCCTCGAGCCAGACAACAAACAACATGTACACAAACATCAGGCCCGCCAACGCCAGACCTGCGACTGAGAAGCCCATGACGGCTCCGCCGCGGAAGGCCACCGGAAGCGCCTTAGCGGGCCCTTCTTTGGCCGCCTCGGCGGTGCGAGCGTTCGCCATAGTGGCGACGGTCATGCCGACGTAGCCGGCTCCTGCCGAGAGCACCGCACCGAGCACGTAGCTGATTGAGGCCAGCGGTGTGATGACGATGCCGATGAGAATAAGCATGGCGGCCACAAAGACCGACACCCAGGTGTACTCGGCCTTGAGGAAGGCGCGAGAACCCTTCTGGATCTCGTTCATCAAGAAAACCATGCGCTCGTTACCTGGAGGCGCTGCCTCGACGAGCTTGTAGTAATAAGCGGCAAGCACGAGTGCAGCTATTGCACTAGCAAATGCCAGATAGGGAATCGCTTCCAATGTCGTGTCTCCTCGTGGGGCGCGAACAGCCGGAAGAAACTAACTACCGGCGCTGCGCTGCACCAAGTTTTGTTTGGTTCGGGACACTGGTTGCCCCGCGTTTGGAACCCGGACCATGCTGGCACGTTGAAAGGAATAGTTCAGCGATGCAGACGCACGGGCTAGATTTCGGTCATGACCGTACCGGCCTCGGCCCTTCGCACCACCCTTCGCGATCGCCGCAGAGGCCTTTCTTCGACGAGGCAACACCAAGCGAGCCAGGGGCTGTGGCGCCAGCTTCGGTCGTGGGCAGTGCATCGCCAAGCTGGTTGTGCAGCGGTCTATGCGGCCACCGATGGTGAGGTGGATCCCCAGATTGTGGCCCAAGAGCTGCGCAAGCTCGGTTGGACCACGGCGTACCCGCGTGTAGTGGACGAACAGATGGTATTTGCCTCGGTGGCCTTCAGCACAGATTTGGTTGAGGGTCGGTGGGGCCTGCTCGAGCCCGCCGATGCCTGCATGGACGTCGCAATGGTCGAGATCGATGTGGTGTTCACGCCGTTGGTGGCCTTCGATGCCGCCGGAAACCGGCTGGGCCGGGGCAAAGGGTTCTATGACCGCGCCTTTGCCCAGACAACCAGTTCACCCACAAGGCCAGCTCAGCTGCGCATCGGGCTGGCCCACGACTTCCAACTGGTCCAAGGTCTCACTCCACAACCCCACGACGTTCCGCTACATGCGGTGGTCACGCCGACACAACGCTTCGGGTCCCTCGATCGCTAGGCCCGCAGCGGTGGTGATTCGCCCCTTGAGCACACCGGGGTGCTAGCAATGAGGGGTGCACGTAATCGTTGTTGGAGCCGGTGAAGTCGGTTCTTATGTGGCAGAGCTTCTCACGCGCCATGGCAACGACGTTGCTGTGGTCGAAACCGATCGGCAACGGCTGCGTGACGTCGAGGACCGCCTCGACGTGCTCGTGGTCGAAGGCAGTGGCACGCATCCCCATGTGCTCGACAACGCCGGGCTGGCCAAAGCAGCACTGCTGGTTGCAGTCACCTCCAACGACGAGGTCAACCTCATCTCCGCCTTGCTGGCCAAGCAAGCCGGTGTCGAAAAAACTGTCGTGCGCATCGAGGCCGAATCGCTGCGGGGCCGAGGCGCGCAACAACTGCGCGATGCCATTGGAGCCGACCTTGTTATCGACCCGGACGCGGAAACAGCGGGCGAAATTCTCGAACTCCTCGAAGCGCCTGGGGCCACCGAGATCGCGCAGTTTGCGCGAGGCGAGGTGATTGTCATCGGGACCATCCTCACCGACGCCGCGCCGCTCTGCAATCGGACCTTGTCCGATATCGGCGCGGAATACGAACCCGACTGGGACTTCCTCGTGGCCGCCCGGACGCGCGCCGGCGAGACCATCATTCCGCGCGCCGACGAAACCCTTCTCGCCGACGACCACGTCTGGTTAGTCGTGAAGAAGCGGGCTAAGCGCGACGTGCTTCGCCTTTTGGGACTTCAGACCTCTCAGCACCATCGCATCATGCTGCTCGGAGGCGGCCGCACAGCCGAAATCGTGGCATCAAAGCTATCGGGTCGCTCGGGAACCGTCACGCTGATCGAGAGAAACCCTGCCCGCGCTCGCGAGCTCGCCGAGAAGCTCGACGGTGTGCTCGTCATCGAAGGCGACATCACCGACGCAGAGCTGCTCTCAGCAGAAGACGTCGGCACCTACGACGCAGTATTGGCGCTAACGGG
>JAUIIS010000364.1 GCA_030431575.1 Acidimicrobiia bacterium
GGCGGACCTCGGTCTCATGGTCCTCAGCAAAGACCAATGGCGGCTCCGTGGCATGCAGACCGCGCTGTGCGCCGCAGGCCTCGACCTCGTGGATTCCTATGTCTCGATGACCGAGATTTCCGAGTACGCGGCTGGGGTCCCCGAGGAAATGCGCAACATGCGCCTCTACCCGCAGCTGCCACCCCAAGACAAGCAAGCGTGGTGCTTCTATCCCATGAGCAAGCGCCGCAACCCCGACCAGAACTGGTTCACGCTCGACTTCGACAAGCGCAAAGAGCTCATGTACGAACACGGGGCCTCGGGTCGCAAGTTCGCGGGGCGGGTGCTTCAGGTAATCACGGGCTCCACTGGGGTCGACGACTACGAGTGGGGCGTCACGCTGTTCTGCGTGCACCCCGACGATCTCAAAGAAGTCGTCTACACCATGCGCTACGACGAGGCTTCGGCTGTGTACGCCGAGTTCGGTCCGTTCTACACCGGCATCGTCGACGAGCTTGCGATTGTGCTCGACCGGATTGGGCTTGCTGGCTAGCCCGGTCTTCACCAGGTGCTTGTGCGTTTGTGAAGGCAAATGTGGGGGGTGCCTTGGCATAGAGGTTCTTGGCCTCTAGCCTTTACAACCTGCTCCAGGTGTGGAGTAGCACCAGTCGGAGCGACATGTTTCGACGTAGTTCCTGTGGAGGGATCCAACCAATATGAGTAAGACGCTACTGCGGCTGCTCGCGATCTTTTTGGCCTTTGGCCTGATTGCTGCAGCCTGTGGAGACGACGACGACGCGGAGAGCTCAGACGAGCCAACCGAAGAGTCCGACACCGAAGGCGAAACCGAAGGCGAAGGCGAAGACATGGATGACATGTCCGACGGCCCGGACCTTGAAGGCCGCACCATTACGGTCGCAGTCGAAAACGCCTACCTGCCGTTCAACTACCTCGACCCCGAGACTGGCGAGCCAACTGGCTGGGACTACGACACCATTGACACGATCTGTGAGATCCTCAACTGTGTCCCCGAGTACAAGACCTTCTCTTGGGAACCCATGATCCAAGCCGTTGCTGACGGCCAGTTCGATATGGCTGCCGACGGCATCACCATCACCGATGAGCGCGCCGAGATCGTCGACTTCTCCGACGGTTACATCTCGCTCGAGCAGCGCCTCTTGGTAGCGCTCGACTCCGACATCACTTCGGCCCAAGACATCATCGACTCCGGTTGCCAGGTAGCTAGCCAGGTTGGTACCACCAACCTCGAGACTGCCATCAGCACCTTCGGCGAAGACCAGGTCACCGCGCTCGACGAGTTCGGGTTCGTTGTTCAGTCAGTTATTGCTGGCGACAACTGCGCAGCCGTCATCGACGAGACCGCCGGCCAAGGCTATGTGGGCGCAAACGCCGACGAAGTTCAGCTTGTGGGAGAGTCCCTCTCCGCCGACGAACTCGGCTTTATCTTCCCCCCAGGCAGTGACTTGGTTGAACCCTTCAACCACGCTCTTGGCGTCATGAAGGCCGATGGGACCCTCGAAGAGATCTCCCAGAAGTACTTCGGCGATGCGTTCACCATCGACTACGACGACATCGAGTTCCCCGAGTGTGGCGAAGCTGAAGGCTGCACCGAAGAAGAAGGCGAAGGCGACGCCGCTGGCGGCGAATCCGACGGCGAACTCGTCATTGGTTACGTGCTTCCCCAGACCGGCCCATTGTCCGCCATCGTTGACGCACTTGTCACCCCAGTCGAGATGGCAGTCGAAGAAATCAACGCAGCTGGCGGCAGCGTCACGCTGGTCACTAGCGACTCTGGTACCGACGTTAACGTCGCTTCCACTGCAGTCGATGGTCTCATCGCCGACGGCGTCGACGCCATTGTTGGCCCAGCCGCTACCGGCGTAACCCTCGGTGTGATCGACAAGATCACCGGCTCCAACATCGTCGAATGCTCCGGCTCCACCACTGGCGCTGTGTTCACCGACTACGAGGACAACGGTTACTACTTCCGTACATCGCCGCCTGACTCCATCCAGGGTCCTGCTCTGGCCGACGTCATTACCGACGACGGCGCAAGCAGCGTGGCCATCGTGTTCCGCAACGACGAGTACGGCGCAGGCTTTGCCGACTCGCTCGCAGGTGGCCTCGAGGCCAACGGTGTTGGTGTGGCGGCTCAGGTTGCCATCGACGAGAACGCCACCTCTTACGACGCCGAAATCGGCGAGGTTGCCGCATCTGGTGCCGACGCAGTGGTTCTGATCGTGTTCGCCGAAGGTTCAACCCTTCTGCAAGGCATGATCGAAGCCGGCGCAGGCCCTGCCGACATCCCCATCTATGTAACCGACGGGTTCAAGGACAACGTGGGCGCAGCCGATGTTGACCCAGACAACCCTGCAGTGCTCGAAGGCATCCGTGGCACCGCTCCATCAGTTGCTCCTCCAGATGGTGAGCCCACCTTCTTGGATCGCCTCCAGGAGTTCCGCCCTGACACCCCAACCATCTTCTCCGCTCACTTCTATGACTGCGTGAACGTCATTGCCTTGGCCTCCTTGGCCGCTGGCACCGACGATCCAAGTGTCTTCGTTGACGAGATGCTCACCGTCACCAACGACGGCACCGAGTGCACCAACTACGAAGAATGTGCAGCCTTGTTGGCTGACGGTGAAGACATCAACTACCAGGGTGCCTCTGGCCCAGTTGACTTCAGCGACAAGGGTGAACCAACCGCAGGTACCTACGACGTCTACGAATACGACGCCGAGGGTAACGCCCAGACCGAGACTCAGGTCTCGTTCTCCATCGACGGTTAAGCATTTGAGGTAGAGCCCCAGGGCTCAACCAGTACCCGACTAAGAGCCCGGCGCTTCGGCGCCGGGCTCTTTTGCGTCTCGGCAGCCCCGCCCGGTCTGCTAGGCGGAGTCTTGTTGGTGGCGTCGGTGGTGGCAGGGGGCGCAGCGGAGTTCGAGTTCTTCGATGATGGTGTGGCGGGTGTCTTTGTAGTTGGGGTTGTGGTCGTATTCGAGGAGTTCGGTTCGGCCGCAGTCGATGCAGGTGCGGTCGCGTTCTTTGACGACGCGGCGTTGGCGTGTGCTGGGGTGGCGTTGTTTGGCTGAGGCGTTGATGGGTCGACCCTGGGCGTCATGGATCAGGGCCCGGATGTAGGACTGTGGTGCAATGTCGGTGATGACGGTGTCGGTGATAGGGGTGCCGTTGTCGGTGGTGTTGCCGTCGCCGCGGACGTGAAGCACAACTTCGGTTGTGATCCCGCCTGTCCCGGTGGTGAGGGCGTTGTGGAGGGCGTCTGCGTGTTGTTGGGCGAGGTTGGGCCAGGACCCGTCGCTAGCGGGTTTGGGGCGGCTGGTCATGACTAGCCGGGTGAGGCGCGAGATCAGGATGGCGGCCATGTATGGGGGTAGTCGGAGGGTGAAGGTGGTCATGCCGTCTGGTTCGGTGCGCCATTTCACGCTGCGCTGACGGTTTTGGTGGTCGGTGAGGTCGTCTGGTTCGAGGTTTCGGCCCATCCAATGCGCTAGCACTTCCCGTAACGCCCCAGCGGGCGTGTCGATGGCCAGTGCGGCGAGTTCTTCTTCGTTGTCTGGTGTGGCTACAACGATGAGGGCCCGGACCTTGGCATACGACAGGGTGCCGTTGGCGAAGGCTGTGGCGGTGGTAGGGA
>JAUIIS010000365.1 GCA_030431575.1 Acidimicrobiia bacterium
GACTTCGTTGTTGAGCTCGGTGATTTTGGCAATTGCGGTGTTGAACCGCAACGCGTCCATGTCGGTACCAACCGCGTCGACTGTTTGGTGCAGGGCTCGCACGAGATGCTCGGGTGCGGGGTCCTCGGACACGGCCAGCTCGCCGCTATCTTCGTCGACGAGGTTGCGCCATACCCGTTGAAGGAGCCGGTGCGACCCAACGACAGCGCTCGTGTCCCATGGCCTGTCTTGGTCGAGAGGACCCATAAACATCTCATGGAGGCGCAACGTGTCGGCGCCGTACTCTTCGTACATGTCATCGGGAGTGACCGAGTTCTTGAGCCCTTTGCCCATCTTGCCGTAGATGCGGCTGACGGGTTTGCCGTCATGGAACCATTGGCCGTCGCGTTCGACCACCTCGGATGCTTCGACGTGCATGCCGCGGTCGTCCTGGTACGCGTAGGCCTGGATGTAGCCCTGATTAAAGAGGCGTTGGAAGGGTTCGGGTCCGCTGACATGGCCCAGGTCGTAGAGGACCTTGTGCCAGAAGCGGGCATAGAGCAAGTGAAGCACCGCATGTTCCACGCCACCGATGTAGAGGTCGACGCCGCCAATGCCGTTGTCTTGGTCAGTCATCCAGTAGCGCTCGACGGCTGGGTCGACAAAAGCCTTTTCGTTGGTGGGGTCGAGGTAGCGCAGGTAGTACCAACACGAACCGGCCCACTGCGGCATGGTGTTGAGTTCGCGCAAGTAGGTCTGGGGTCCTTCGCCAAGATCGAGTTCTACGCTTACCCAGTCTTCGGCACGGCCAAGTGGGGGCTCGGGTGCGCTGTCGACGTCGAGTTCGCGCGGCGCCCAGTCGATGAGTTCGGGAAGCTCAAGGGGGAGTTCGTCCTCGGGTAACGCCTGAGGAAGGCCGTCGGGACCGTAGACAATAGGGAATGGTTCGCCCCAGTAGCGTTGCCGGCTAAACAGCCAGTCTCGGAGTTTGTAGGTGATGGTGCGATGGCCATGCTGGTGCTCTTCGAGCCAGTCGATCATGGTCGCCTTGGCATCCGCTACGGACATGCCATCGAGGAACCCGGAGTTGATGGCGGGGCCATCGCCCAGGAACGCGTCGCCGTCGAAACCTTCGGTTGGTTGCACGGTTCGAATGATGGGCAGGTCGAACGCCTTCGCGAAATCCCAATCGCGTTCGTCTTGACCAGGGACCGCCATGATGGCGCCGGTCCCGTAACCCATGAGTACGTAGTCGGCCACAAACACCGGGATTTGGGCGCCGTTGACCGGATTTGTGGCGTAGGACCCGACGAAGACGCCGGTCTTGTCCTTGTTCTCTTGACGGTCCAGGTCGGATTTGTCTGCGGTGGCTTGTCGGTACGAGGCAATGGCCTCGGCTGGAGTGGCTGCACCGCCTGTCCACAACGGGTTGGTCTGCCCGGGCCAGGCCGCCGGTACGAGCGAGTCGACTAGCGGATGTTCTGGAGCCAGCACCATGTACGTGGCTCCAAAGAGTGTGTCGGGGCGTGTGGTGAACACTTCTATGGTCTCTGTGGACGCGGGGAAAGCAACTTGGGCCCCTTCGCTGCGCCCGATCCAGTTGCGCTGCATGGCCTTGATCGCATCGCTCCAGTCGAGCGGATCCAGATCAGCGAGCAGACGGTCGCTGTAGGCCGTGATGCGCATCATCCACTGTTTCATTGGGCGTCGAAACACGGGGTGGTTCCCGCGTTCGCTGCGTCCATCTGCGGTGATTTCTTCGTTGGCCAGCACGGTCCCTAAGCCGGGGCACCAGTTGACCGGCGCCTCGCCCAGGTAGGCAAGGCGATAGCTGTTGAGGGCTTCGCGTTGTTCGCTGTTGCTGAGTTGGTCCCATGGCCGGCCATCGGGTGTGGGCCGGCTTCCGCTTTGGAACTCGGCTTCGAGCTCTGCAATGGGGCGGGCTTTGTCGGCGTCAGTGTCATACCAGCTGTTGAAGATCTGGAGGAAGATCCACTGGGTCCACTTGTAGTAGTGGGGGTCGATCGTCGACACGCTGCGGCGCGGGTCGTGGCCCAGCCCCAACCGAGCGAGTTGACGTTTGTAGGTTGTGATGTTGGCGTTGGTGTTGTCCCGTGGGTGGGTGCCTGTTGCTCGAGCATGTTCTTCGGCCGGCAGGCCAAAAGCGTCGAAGCCCATCGCGTGCAACACGTTGAAGCCCATCATGCGCTTGTAGCGGGCGTAGACATCGGTGCCGATGAAGCCCAGCGGGTGGCCGACATGGAGGCCAGCGCCGGATGGGTACGGGAACATGTCCATGACGAACAGCTTGTCGCCAAGCTCATCGTCGCCACTGGCGAGGGGGCCGGTGGGGTTGGGGGTGTTGTAGGTGCCGTTGTCGCGCCAGCGTGCTTGCCAACTGAGTTCGATCTCGTCGGCAAGGGTGGCGTTGTAGCGATGCGCAGGTTTGTCTGCGGAGCCTTCTGCGGTCATGTCCCGAGGTTAGAAGCCGTGGCGCCCAATCCTGCGGTTTTTCCTCAGACAGGCAGGCGCTGAGACAGATTTGGTGCGAGAGCTACTGCGGGTCTGGCCGGAGGCCTAGCATCCGACATACAGCGGTTGACAGTTCGGGCTTGTTCATGGTGTAGAGGTGAAAGCTTGTGACACCTCGGTTGAGAAGGTCCTGGCATTGCTCGGCGGCAATGGTTGCGGCGACGAGTTGGCGGATTGTTGGCGTCTCGTCAAGACCTTCGAGAAGATCGTGATAGTGGGCCGGGATTGTTGTTCCGGCCCTTTCTGCGAACCGCTGGATCCCGCCAAAGTTATTGATTGGCATGATTCCAGGAATGATCGGCTGGGTGATGCCTGCAGCTTCGGCTTGGTCGAGAAACCGCATGAACACGTCATTGTCAAAGAAGAACTGGGTCAATGCCTGGTCCGCACCCGCGTCAAGCTTGCGCTTGAGGTTGTCGAGGTCTGCTTTGGCCGACACGGCTTTGGGGTGCGGCTCAGGGTAGGCGGCCACTGAGATCGCAACATTGCTGGTTTCGCGGATCCCGGCGACAAGTTCGGCTGCGTCAGCGTAGCCCTCGGGGTGTCGGCCTCCGTTGGGAGTGCCTTCTGGGGGATCGCCCCGCAAGGCAACGATGTGGCTGACCCCCATGTCCTCGTACTGATCGACAACGGCATGGACTTCGGCCTTGCTTCGGCCAACGCAGGTCAGGTGGCCGCCCAGAGGCACGCCGGTGTTCTCTTTGAGGTCGTTCAACGTGTCAAGGGTGCGATCTTGTGTGGTTCCGCCTGCGCCATAGGTCACCGACACGAACTCTGGCTTGAGCGGTTCGAGCGCGCTGACCGTGGAGCGGAGCGGCGCGATGCCTCTTTCGGTGTTGGGTGGGAAGCACTCGAACGAAACGCGAACGTTGGGGCGTGTCAAGACGCCACCTCCAGGGGGTAGTCGGTGGCACGAACAGGGCTGGCCGTGGTGGTCCACATGGTGACGGTTAGGGACTCGGTGGTCTTTGGGGTGGGTGGACTGAAGTGTTGTGCGGCGGGGGAGTCGAGGCCGCATTGGTGGCACCACTCGGCAATATCGTCGGTGGCGAAGCCGAGGCGAACGTGGGCATAGCGGTCCTGGAGTTCTTGTACTTGG
>JAUIIS010000366.1 GCA_030431575.1 Acidimicrobiia bacterium
CGCTATGAAAGCTGGGTTCGGCTTCGCCATTGTCCTCAAGGGCTTCGGTGTCGAGGGGCGTCACGGGTCGCGCGTTCAGGTCGCCCTCGAACAGAAGCTCAACTTCTGGTTCGTCGCGTCCACGCTTGCCCACGGTGCTTAGTCTTGTTCATCGCCAGCAGCGCGTCACCCCCCAGCGGGCACTTGTCGCCGGTGTGCCCGGTAGCAGCATTGGGCGCGTGAATCGGCGGGATGGAGTCGGGGAAGCGTGTTGGTGGGCGACCGAGAACGGAATGGCTCGTCGGCGCGGGCGCTAGAGCACGCGGTCGAGCACGGTCAGGGCTCGAGCTACTTCTTCGGCGGTGTTGTAGTGCACCATTGATAGGCGGACCACACCATCGTCAGGGTCAAGGGCGAGTGCTTGTATCAATCGGTGCGCATAGAAGTGGCCGTGACCGCACGAGACTTGGGCTTCGATGAGCGCCTCGTAGACCTCTCGGGAGGTGATCCGTTCGGACGAGAACGCAAATGTTGGTTCTCGGTCGGCGTGTGCCGCTGAGGGAGACCCCACGAGGTGTACGCCATCACGGCTACTGAGGAAGGCTGCCAGGGGTGTCATGAGTTCTTGCTCGTGTGCCGCGAAAAGCCCGAACACGTCGCGCACCAGCGCCGCGTCGTCCGCGGGCGACTGGGCGAAGTGATGGGCATGGACGGCGTCGTAGTAGGCCATGATGCCCGCACACGCGGCGATCTCTGCGTGGTTAGGGCCTGCGGGCACGAGCCTGCTGTTCAGGGTGTCGTTGTTGAAGTAGTGGCCTTGGTTGGCCACTTCGGCCAGTACATGCTTGTTGACGTACATCATGCCCACGTGGGGGCCAAAGGTCTTGTAGGCCGAGTACAGGTAGATGTCGCAGCCAAGCTCGTTCACGTCGACGGCTTGATGAGGTGCGTGCGACACTCCGTCCACGACAACGAGTCCACCCACGTCGTGGACGAGTTGCGCTGCAGCGGCGACGTCGTTGCGGGTGGCGGCGATGTTGGACGCATGGGTCATAGCCAGGATGGCGGTGCGGTCGGTGACCAGCTCGGCCAGATCCTCGATAGCAAGCATGCCGGTGAGCGGGTCGACCTTCCATTCCTTCACTGTCACGCCCGTTGCGCTGAGGCGCCGCCAGGCCCCGATGTTGGCTTCGTGATCTTGGTTGGTGACGATCACTTCGCTGCCGGGAGTCATGCCTGCTCGGAGGGCATGAGCTAGTACGTACGTGTTCTGGGTTGTCGATGGGCCAAAGTGGGTTTCGTCAGCTGACGCGTTGAACGTGGCAGGCAATCGAGCCTTGGCGAGATCCATGGCATTGCTGGCAGTGATCGATGGGCCAAAATCCCAGTACGGTTGGGTCTTGGCAACAAAGAAGTCGCTGAGCACCTTGGTCACTTGCGACGGAACGTAGCTTCCTCCGGCGTTTTCGAGGTGGGCCCAACGCGACGCGGCGGGGTCCGAGAAGGCGGGAAACTGTGCGCGCACGAAGGCAACATCAAGCGTGGTCATGGCAGGGAGGCTAGTGGCCCAGAGGTGTGACTAACGTGTGCCTATGGCTGATTGGAACTTGTTGGTAGACGGCGTCGATTTTGGCGAGGGCCCGCGGTGGCACGATGGCCGGTTGTGGTATTCGGACTTCTATCAGGCCTCCATCTATGCGGTGAGCGAAGGGGGCGAACGCACCGCGATGTATTCAGGGTTGCCCGACCGCCCATCGGGGCTGGGCTGGATGCCCGATGGCACGTTGCTTGTGGTGTCCATGACCGAACGAAAGCTCCTACGAGCTGAGGGTGACGGGCTTGTCGAACACAGCGATTTGTCGGGCCTGGCTACCTGGCACTGCAACGACATGGTTGTCGACGGCGCTGGGAACGCGTACGTGGGCAACTTTGGGTTCGACCTCGAAGGCAAGGCAAAGCCTCAGGCGGCATCGCTGGTCTTGGTACGTCCTGACGGTTCGGCCGAGATCGCAGCCGAGGGCATCAAGTTCCCCAACGGTTCGGTGATTACCGAGGACGGCTCCACGCTTATCGTCGGCGAAACCATGGGTCAGGGGTATGAAGCGTGGACTATTGGTGCCGATGCGACGTTGTCGGATCGCCGCCGGTGGGCCGATACGCCAGGCATGTACCCCGACGGATGTGTACTTGACGCCGATGGCGGCATCTGGTTCTCAGATGCCTTGGGCCAGCAGGTGGTGCGTGTAATCGAGGGCGGCGAGATCACCGAGACTATTGCGACGCCTCAGCCAACGTTTGCCTGCACCCTTGGGGGCAAAGATGGGAAAACACTCTTTGCGCTCTGTGCCCCTGGTTCGCACCCCGATGAGGTTGCCGGCAAAGCCGAAGGCGCTATCTACCGTGTCCAAGTCGGGTCCCCCAAGGCCGGACGGCCGTGAGCTTTCGCCCGCAATGGCTGCAGCCCAATGGATAGCTCTTGTTGTGCCCCAGGACGCACCGAACATGTTGGGGCTGTTCCGACTGAGAGCGACGCGAAACGGGCAGAACAGATGCCAATCGTCCCGTCTTCACGCGCTGAACGTCGTCCCGAACTCTTGGCGTTGTCCGGTGGGACGTTCACCATGGGGGCCGACCAATCTCCCTACCCCAGCGATGGTGAGGGCCCGGCGCGGCAGGTTTCGGTTGCCCCATTCGCTATTGCATCAACGCCGGTCACCGTAGCTGAGTTCGCGGAATTCGTTGCTGGAACGGGGTACGCGACCGATGCGGAGCGCTACGGGTGGTCGTTCGTGTTTGCTGGGCTACTTCCTGACGACTTCGAGGAGACGCGTGGGGTGCAGTCTGCGCCGTGGTGGCGGCAGGTGTTTGGGGCAACGTGGCATTCTCCCGAGGGTCCACATTCTGGGGTTGATCAGCGTCAGGACCATCCGGTGGTTCATGTGTCGTGGAATGACGCTGTCGCGTATTGCACCTGGGCTGGCGTGCGTCTACCTACAGAAGCCGAGTGGGAGTACGCCGCCAGCGGCGGACTTGGTGGCACCCGCTTTTGGTGGGGCGAAGATCTCGAACCCGACGGTCAGCACATGATGAATGTCTGGCAGGGATCGTTCCCCGATGACAACACGGGCGCCGACGGTCACATCGGCACTGCTCCTGTGCTCAGTTACGAACCGAACGCGCTCGGCCTGTACCAACCTACGGGCAACGTGTGGGAGTGGAGTGCAGATACCTTTGCGCAGCGCCCATCTCTCGTAGGTTCTGGTCAGCCTGGAGTGGCAAGTGGTGTTGCCGATTCCAAGGTCATGAAGGGCGGCTCGTACCTGTGTCACGCTTCGTATTGCGAGCGTTATCGCCCGGCGGCGCGCACGGCCAACGCTGCTGATTCCTCTACCGGCCATGTCGGGTTTCGGGTGGCTGGCGGGTGAGGAGCCTGGGTTCAGCTAGCCCTTAATCGTGACGGGGTGAACCATGCTGGCGTCTGTGCCATCGAGTGTGTAGCTCACTTCGACAGAGACCTCCGAGGTTTGCCCCCAGAGGGACTCGTTTATGCGGAATCGGGCGTCATCTGTTTCGCCGTCTTCAAGCAGGTCGTCTCCGTGCAGGCTGGTGTATGTCTCGAGGGGGT
>JAUIIS010000367.1 GCA_030431575.1 Acidimicrobiia bacterium
GCGTTCGAGAAGCTGGGGCAGCACGCTAAACGTTGACGGCGGGTAGCCGCGTGTGGTTGGCGGCTCCCCTGCGGCGAGGCCAATGTCGCGCTGCGCCATGGCGACTCGGGTCAGTGAGTCCAACAGGAGCAGCACTTGCATTCCTTGATCGGCGAAGTGCTCTGCGATCCGGGTTGCGGTGAATGCGGCGCGGCGGCGGACTAGTGCTGGTTCGTCCGAGGTGGCAACGACGACGCAGGATCTTGCCGCACCCTCGGGGCCAAGGTCGTCTTCGAGGAACTCGCGTACCTCGCGGCCGCGCTCGCCAATGAGGCCAACGACGACGACGTCGGCGCTAGTGCCTCGGGCCACCATCCCCAATAGCGTCGATTTGCCAACACCGGAACCAGCCATGATGCCGATTCTTTGCCCCTGGCCACAGGTGAGCATGGTGTCGAGTGCCCGAACCCCGAGGTCCAGCGGGTTCAGGATCCGTTGGCGTTCGAGCGGATTGGGGATTGAGCCAGCAAGATCGACCCGTTCAGTTGCGCCATGAACCGGGCCTCTACCGTCGATGGGGTCGCCGTTGAAGTCGACGACGCGCCCGACAAGCCCGGGGCCGATGTCGAGGCGCGGGGCTTCGCCGCTGGCCTCGACCCGGTCGCCTGCAGCGATGCCTTCGATGGACCCGATCGGCATGAGTACCACGGTGTCGTTGCGGATCGCGACGACCTCCGCAGGCCGACGCTTGTCGCCGATCCACATGAGGTCGCCGATAGCCGCGGGAATAGTTGACGCTTCGATCTCGAGGCCAACCACACGGGTCACTCTGCTCAGTGACCGGTTAGGTTCGCTGTTCGCCAGCACGGATTTCCAGGGCGCATCACTCATTGTCGTGGTTTCCAACAGGTGCTTGGTTTGGGGCGGGTACTGCCTGGCGTAGCGCAGCGCAAAGCTCTGGCCGGAGTCCGCCAAGCGCGTCCCGCCACCTTCGTTCGATGGTTGCGCCGTCAGATGTGAGTCGGAAGTCGCTTGGATCCAGGGTCGGGTCCGACCGCACGCTACTTGCGCCAGGGATACCGATGTCGCCTAGCCGTTCTGCTATGGCCGGGTGAAGGTAGACCACAAGGCCGGTTTCGTCAATCAGCTGCTCGAGTGCTGGTTGGAGCGACTTCGAGACAGCTTCGGCGTCGCCGAGGGCCACGTCGTCAAGGAACCAGCTGGCCAAGTCGCAGCTGAGATCAACAAGAGTGTCGGCGTCGACGCCGACCTGATCTGCCACGATGGCGCCCGCTTGGGTGAGCATGGTCGTAAGTTCTTCGCGAAGCCGCCCCACCTGGTCTTCAAGTTGAGCGGTCGCTTCAGCTGCGCCTGCTTCTCGGCCTCGGTTGAAAGCATCTTCGATAGCAGCTTGAAACGCAGCCGAAGCCGCTGGCTGGTCTTTTCCGCTTTGGTCGAGCACAACCTCGGGGGCTTTCAGGACACGGCTCATCGCAGCTTTCCTGTGCTGTACGGCGATCGGGTCATACTGCGGTTTCTCACGATTCGGGCGGTGGTTTCATCCAGCACATCTTCGCATCGTTGGAATAGCACGGCGGCACGAATCCTCTCGTTCTCGGTCATTAGGGTCGACGGCGGAAAGATCTCGATGTCGCTTGGGGCGTCAAAGCCGCCTTTGAGCGCGCGCTCTTGAAGGTCGAGCTGGCAGGTCAAGCTGTCAAGTATCTCAGCCCAGCTGCTCTCCATTAGCTATTCCCCTGCTGGCCCAAGACACTGCTGAGGTATGCGGATTGGCTCTGCAGTTGACCGATCATGGTTTCAAGGGCGGTGAATTGGCGCCGGTACCTGGCCTCTACTGTTTCCAGTCGGACTTCCTGGGCGAGGATCAGTTCGTCGAGCTGATCGATGTTTGCCTGAGCAGCGTCTTCTGCGGCCGACACTCGGCCTTCGTTTGCTATGAGCGCTTGTGCAGCGTTAGTGAGAACGTCGAACACACCGTCGTCTTCGACGCCGGTGTCGCCGACAAGTAGCTGTTGCACAGCTACGGGGTCGTCAGCCAATGCCTCGGCCAGCGTTGCTTCGTTCACGGTGTACGTGCCGTCGCGTTCGATGGTGACGCCGATTTGGCTCAGTAACCGGACGCCGCTTGATGCGGTACCGACGGTGACCATGGCCCGGTTGATGTCGGAACTGATGGTTCGTGCTGCTGAGTCACCCACGAGTGCGCCACCGGTTCCGGCGTCCACGTCATAGCTGCTGTATTGCGCAAGCCGGCTCAACAGGCTGGAGACGGCGGTGACGACTTCAGTTACTGCATCGACTTGCGACTGCTGGTCGGCGGCCACAATGATCTCCACGTCCTGGCCGCTGGTGACGCCCACGAGGTCTACCGAGATTCCGTCGAAGAGGTCACCGATAGTGTTCGTGGGACGCGTGATGGTTAATCCGCCTGTCCCGAGTGTGATCTCTGCGTCGCTCGCAGCGCGCAACTCGGTCATACCACCGGAGAAAAGGCTCAGCGCCGACACGTCAATGTCGCCCGCGTGTGCTTCGCCAGTCTGAGCGGCGGTAATCACCAGCCGATAGTTGGTGGCCGAGCCATCACCGGTGTCGATGAGTTGGGCCCGCATGGCGCCGTTGTCCGCGTTGATCTTGCTGACCACATTGTTGACAGTGGTAGACCCGTCGGCCTCAACCACGGTGATAGCAGCGCTGCCAGTTTCGAGGTCGGCGCCGCCGAGCGAGGTGAGGGTCAGGGTACCCCCGTCTTCGGCGGTGACCGTAAACGAGCCATCCCCCGCGATGCTCACTGTCTGCTGGACACCATCGAAGAGCACTTCAGCTTCGGACGCGCCGGTATCAACCGACGAGACGGTCAACCGGTAGGTCCCATCGTTTAGGGTGTGCGACCCAATTTCGGTCTTGATCGATGCAAAGCCTCCGGCGAAGGTGGCCGTGCCTGCGCCAACGAGGTCGGCGCCCGAACTAAGCCCGGCCGAGGTTACTTGTTGGGCCGCTGCTAGGGCGTCGACCTGGAAGGCATAGGACCCAGGAAGCGCTCCTGATTGCGAGGTGACGCGCAGCACAGATTCGTTGCTGCTTTGCGCGGTCGTGGCGCTTAGGCCGCCGCCGGTCTGAATTTTGGCTACTGCTGCTTCGACTGCGGAAAGTCTGGTCTTGATGTCGCCCCAGGCGCTCAGCTGTCGATTCTCTTGCGTTTTGGATGACTCGAGCCGCCGAATCGTGGCTCGCTCTGCGGCCATGAGGCCTTCGACCAGAGCGTTGGTATCGAGTCCCGAAGAGAGACCGGAGACGGCAAAGCTCATTGCTGGGCCCGTCCGCCACGGCGCCGATCGCCAAGGACTGCCACATCGGCGGTGACACCTTTGCCGCTTGGGGGCATGGGCAGAGGACGCCTGAGATCTTGTTGGCCTTCGAGAATGACTTGGTGAGCCAGGCCGCGACTCATGTTCACCACAATCGGGGCGAGTAGGTTGGCGCTTGCCTGGTGTTCTTCGCGATCGAGGGTCACGAGGCAGAACACGATGAGTTCATCGCCGTCTTGTACGTCCAAGATGAGGGTGTCGGCGTCGG
>JAUIIS010000368.1 GCA_030431575.1 Acidimicrobiia bacterium
CCCGCCATGTGGAGGTCCAGATCGTGGGTGACGGTGTTGGGGGCGTGGTGGTTTTGGGTGACCGCGAGTGCAGCGTGCAGCGTGGGCGCCAAAAGCTGGTCGAGATAGCACCGGCACCAGCGTTGCACGAGGGCCTCCGCGAGCGTCTTCACGAAGCGGCGCAACGGTTGGGCCAGCAATGTAACTACTTGTCGCTGGGCACCATGGAGTTTTTGGTCACCGACGCCAGCTCTGACGACGCGCGCTTCGTATTCATAGAAGGCAATGCCCGGATTCAGGTGGAGCACACGGTCACCGAGGAAATCTTCGGGGTCGATCTTGTGGCCGTGCAGCTGGAACTGGCCAGCGGAAACACTGATGTCTTGGCCACGCTGCCAAGCACGAGCCGCGGCGCGTCGGTTCAGGTCCGTATCAATGCTGAACGCCCTACGAGCGAGGGCCCATTCTTGCCAGCCGGGGGACTGGTTAGCGTGTACGAACCACCCACTGGCCCCGGCATCAGGGTCGATAGCTACCTGCGTGCGGGCTACACCACCAACCCGCGTTACGACTCGCTGGTGGCAAAGCTGATTGCCTCCACTTCTGCGGGCGACGTGAGCCAGGCGCTACAGCGTGCGCATCGGGCGCTAGGCGCGCTGCATCTCGAAGGAATCGAGACGACGGCACGGTTAGGTCGAGCCATTGTGGCCCGCCCCGAGCTGGCCAATGGCACGGCCACCACTACGTGGCTTGAAACACATTTGGCCGACCTCCTTGCCACCGCAGCAGCCAGCACACACGAACGTGACAACCCAGGAGTTGCGGGCGAAGCCGGGGCGCATGTCAACACAGACGACCCGCTGGCTGTGCTCGCCCATGGGCGAGATGCGCTCATCGCCGAACCGTTGTCGGCTTCGGGCTCAACATCTGGCGATGGGGTTGCTGCACCGCTGCAGGGCACGGTCCTCAGCATTGACGTGGCAGTTGGTGACCAGGTAGCCGCGGGTCAGCAGGTGGCCATCATGGAAGCCATGAAGATGGAGCACGTCATTTCCGCCGCCATCTCGGGAACGGTCATTTCGATTGGTGCTGCGGTGGGCACGGCGGTGCTTGAGGGACATACGTTGGTTGGGATTGCGCCGGGCGAGGTGGATAGCGAAGTTGTCGACCAGGACGTAGACGTCGATCTCGACCACGTGCGGCCCGACTTGGCTGAGGTGATCGAGCGTCACGACGTGGGCCTCGATCATCGCCGGCCCAACAGCGTTGAGCGCCGCCGCCGCACGGGGCAGCGCACGGCTCGCGAGAACCTCGAGGACTTGGTCGATGACGGGTCCTTCATCGAGTATGGGCCTCTCGTTATTGCCGCCCAGCGCCGTCGGCGCAGCGTCGAGGACCTGGTTGAGAACACCCCGGCTGACGGCATGATTGCTGGCATTGGCCGGGTGAATGGCCACCTCTTTGGCGAAGATGCGAGCCGTTGCGTGGTGACCAACTACGACTACACCGTGCTGGCTGGAACCCAGGGCAACCAGAACCACCGCAAGAAGGATCGAGTCTTTGAGCTCGCACGAGATTGGAAGATCCCGATCGTGTTGTTCACCGAGGGCGGTGGTGGCCGTCCCGGTGACACCGACGGCGTGGGGGTGGCTGGCTTGGATTGCCTTGCGTTTGGCCTTCTTGGCGAACTGTCGGGTCTGGTACCGATTGTGGGCATCAATTCGGGCTACTGCTTTGCCGGAAACGCCGCGTTGTTGGGGTGTTGCGACGTCATCATCGCCACTGAGAACTCCAACATTGGTATGGGTGGCCCGGCCATGATCGAGGGTGGGGGCTTGGGCGTGTTTCGCCCTACCGAGGTGGGCCCCATGTCTGTGCAGCGCCCTAATGGGGTTGTCGATATCGCGGTCAGCGACGAGGCCGAGGCGGTTGCTGTTGCCAAGAAGTATTTGTCGTACTTCCAGGGCCGCACCACCGACTGGGAGAGCGGCGATCAGCGGCTGCTACGTCACCTGGTTCCGGAGAACCGGTTGCGGGTGTATGAGGTTCGAGACATTATCGACGCCTTGTTTGATGTCGATTCGGTGCTTGAGCTTCGCAAGGACTTTGGCGTTGGCATTGTGACATCACTGGCCCGGATCGAGGGGCGCCCAGTGGGGGTGCTGGCCAACAATCCGAAGCACCTGGGCGGAGCTATCGATGCCGATGCTGCGGACAAGGCGGCCCGGTTCATGCAGCTGTGCGACGCGTACGATCTGCCCATCGTGAATCTGTGTGACACTCCTGGTTTCATGGTTGGCCCGGAGGTCGAACGTACCGCTCAGGTGCGCCACGTGAGCCGCATGTTTGTGACGGGACGCAGCATCACGGTGCCTTCGTGCACGATTGTTCTGCGCAAGGGTTACGGACTCGGGGCCCAAGCAATGGCGGCGGGAGGGTTCAAGTTCCCGATGTTCACGGTGTCGTGGCCGACGGGCGAATTTGGAGGCATGGGCTTGGAGGGAGCGGTGAAGCTTGGTTACCGCAAGGAGCTCGAAGCCATCGAGGACCCCGACGAACGCAAAGCACTCTACGACGAACTCGTCGAGCGCATGTACACCGTCGGCAAGGGCGTCAGTATGGCCGACCATTTCGAAATCGACGACGTCATCGACCCGGCCGATTCCCGCCATTGGATCACCACCGCCTTCGGTTCCACCCCCCCCCCACCCCCCAGACAAGGCAAAAAACGCCCCATGATCGACACCTGGTAACAGCGAAACAGATCGACTGATCACCGAAACGTGCCACTGACCGCGCCGCGCCGGTTTGAGATCGAGCGCCGGCGGGGGAGCGCAGAAACGCTTGGAGAAAAGCGCAGCGCCGGTCTCAGGTCGAGCGCCGGCGGGGGCCGCGGGGGCAGAGGCTCCGCCGGAGCCCCCGCACCAGCGAAGACGGGCTTGCCCGGCGTAGCTGAATAGGCAGACGGCGTCAGCCGTTCAAAACCCCTCGGTGAAGAACCTCCGGTTCTTTGGCGAAACCTAATCCAACACTTCTTCCAGCACGTCGCCGAGGCGTTCGGCGAGGGATTTCTTGCGTTTCTTCTTGGTGCGTTCGGCCTTGCGGGCTTCTTTGGTGTACTTCTCGGAGTATGGCTCGGTTTCGGGCGGCCGTTCGCCTGGCCAGTCGGCGGCGCCGCTCATGGATGCTGCGTAGCCGCTTGGTTGGGCGGGCTCGACAAGTTTTTCGAGTTCGCCGCGATCTAACCAGAGGCCGTGGCAGTTTGGGCAGACGTCGATCTCGATCCCGGCGCGGTGGCGGGGGAGCAGCATTTGGTCGGTGCATAGCGGGCAGTTCATGGGCTCTCGCAAACAGGTTGTCAGAGTCGATCGAGTTCTTGGTGGGCTTTGGTGAGACCAGCGGCGTCGTCGGTGAGTTGTCGTAGCTGGCGTTCGAGCATGCGGTCGTAGGTATCGGAGGCAACGACGGCGGTGACGGATTGCGCGACCATGGTGTCCACGTCGATGAGGGTGCGGTCCATGCGCCCTCGGAGGTCAGATAGCCGGTTCATCAGTGCGTGGACGGTGTCGTGGCGGCGACGGA
>JAUIIS010000369.1 GCA_030431575.1 Acidimicrobiia bacterium
GTGAGCCCGGAGACAAACAGTGGGTGCGTCCCAACCGTGGGAACCCGCGTGAAAGTCAGGCCGAGGTTCTTTGCCGCTGCAGCAGCTTCGGTGTCGAGGTCGAACACCACTTCCATGTGATCGGAGACGAAGCCAATGGGGAACACGACCGGGTGCTGGACCCCTTGATCGTGGAGGTCTTGGAGGTGATCACAAATGTCGGGTTCCAACCAGGGCATGGAGGGCGGACCTGACCGGCTCTGGAACACCAAATCCCACTGAAGCTGCGGGGCACAGCGGGTTGCTAGCTCGGTGGCCGCAGCTTTGAGCTGGTCGAGATAAGGCGACGTGGTTGTCCATGCGCTTGGCACCGAGTGTGCAGTAAACACCAGACGATCCGGCGCCGGGTCGCTGGGGGCGCCGACCAATGCCTGGGTCAACCGTGCGGCCGAGGCATCGATGAAACCGGGGTGGTTCCAGTAGAGGCGCGACTTCGTGATGTTCAGCTGTGGGCCACCCTGCGCTACCAGCGCTTTGGTGGCTCGGTCGAGATCGTCTCGGTACTGGCGGCAACCGGAAGGCGAGCCGAAAGCGCTGGTTATCAAAGCGAAGATATCGCGGTGGCCGTCGTCGGCCATGGCCTTGAGGGTGTCGCCAAGAAGCGGGTGCCAGTTTCGGTTCCCGAAGTACACCGGCACATCGATGCCAAACTCCGCTAGCTCGGATTCCAACGCAGCGATGAGGTCGCGGTTCTGGCCGTTGATGGGACTAATACCATCGAAGAGGCCGTAGTGCTGGCCAACCACGGCCAGGCGTTCTGGTGGGATGTTGCGGCCTGCAGTCACGTTTTGCAGAAACGGGATGACATCGTCGGGGCCCTCGGGGCCACCAAAGGAGAACAACAAGATGGCATCCACGGGGTCTTCTCCTCTCAGCGCGGCTGGCAGCTAGGGCAGTACCAGATGGAGCGGCCCGCTACTTCGGTGTCAACAATGAGGGTGTGGCAGCGCCGACAGGGCATTTCGCCCCGGTGGTAGGCATAGAGGGCGTCTTCGCGGTCGATCTTGTAGGTCACCCGCTTGTCGACGTCTTGATCTGAGACCGTGACGATGCGGTTCCACTTGAGGCCCCGCTTGAGCTGGCTGACCGTGAGGTCCCACAGCTGACCAAGGAGGTCAGGGTCTACGGTGTTGGCCGGTGTCTCGGGGTGGATTCCGGTGAGGAACAGCAGTTCGGCGCGGTAGACGTTGCCAATGCCAGCAATGATGGATTGGTCCAGCAACGCGGCGCCGATTGGTCGTTTGGTGGCACTGATCTTCTGCACGAAGTCTTGCTTGCGGTTGGCGCCGCGCCGCAACGGATCTGGCCCCAGCGTCGACACCACCTCGTTGCGTTCTTCGGGGGTGATGATGTTGCAGGTTTGTGGGCCGGTGAGGTGCCAGGCCGCGTCGGCGCCTTCAAGCCTGAGGCGAATGGTGTCGCCAGGAGCGTCTTCGAGTGGTGCGGGCCGGAACTTGCCGATCAGGCCTAGGTGGACGTGCAAAATGCTGCCGGTGGACCACCAGCAAAAGAGGTGCTTGCCGTAGGCTTCGGACGTATCGAGCACTGCGCCGTTGATCAGCTGGGCGCCGTCGTTGAAGCGGCCCTGGGGCGAAGAGGCCACGACCGGCATTTTTGCCATGCTGGCACCGAGGTCTCGGGCTAAGCGGTGAATGGTATGTCCTTCTGGCACGTTGGGAACCGTACTGCGGCCGTGCCTGGTTGCAAGACTCCAACGGTGTGATTTGTGTCGGAAAGGGTCGACCTGGCTTGCATCGCGCGCTGGTCTTGCACCAGGCTGGCCAGCTATGCGGACGGAGACTGCAGCCCACGGGGTGGGACCGCGCCAGCGCTATCGAGTCGCTGCTGGGTTCTTTGCGTTCTGTTGCATTCTTGTGGGCCTTCCGATTGCCCTGGCCCAGCCTGTGGATACCACGCCTCCGTGGCGAGATGCCGACGAGGCTGCCAGGCAGCTCGTGGCCGCCCAGGTGCGGTTACTCGACGCCCGCGACAGCCTCGTGACTGCCGAAGCTGATCTCGAACAGCTGAAACTCAATCAAGGCGACAACAACGAGGAGACCCTCGTTGTTGCAGTGCAGCTCCAAGACACCCAAGACCGTGCCCGTGCTCTCGCCATCGAGGCATACATCAACGGTGGAAGTGCCATCGAAGCCACCTATTTGCTCGACGCCGCAACCGCCAATGATTTCGCGTATCGCTCGACGCTCATTAGCGAGGGTGCCGACGCCGTTGCTCGCTCCACCCGCGACTATTTCGAGATGCGCGCTGCGGCTACCGCTGAAGCCTTGGCTTTGGCCGATCGGATTGAAGAGAAGGACCGGGCTATCGAATGGGCCCGAGTCGAGATTGCTCAGGCCGAGGCCGCGTTGGCCGATGCCGAGTGGGTCATGACCATCGCCGAGATCAATCGTCAGGCCGATGAGCTCATGGAGAAGTGGGGCAGGGCTGACCCCACAGAAGAGCAGTGGGAGAAGCTTCGCTGGTGCGAGGCCCAAGGGAACTACAGCACAAACACGGGTAACAGTTTCTACGGCGCGTACCAGTTCACGGTGACAACGTGGATAGACATGGGCGGTGCAGGCCTGCCCTCGGATGCTCGGCCCGAAGAACAAGACGCTCGTGCTCGCTATCTCTATGCGCTGCGCGGCTCGGGCTACAACCAAGGTGGCTCCTGGCCACTCTGTGGTCGCCACCTTCCACGCTGACCCTACCCATGTGGGCCGCGACGGGCGCCTAAACTCCTCCGAGTGAACCTGCTGGTCGTCGCCTTCATCATCGCGATCGTGGTGGTTGGATACGGCTTTACGCTGCTTCTCGACACCGAACTGTCCGTCGAGGAACGGGTCCTGTATGGGACCTTGGTTGGGGTTCTCGTGATCAGCTCGGTTGGGTTTGTTCTGGCCTGGTGGGCTGGGATGTCACGGGGCACGGTGGTTATCTCCACGCTCGTGTCGCTGGGTTTCAGCTGGTCTGGATGGCGCAGAGACCCACAACGGGTCGCCAAAGAGTGGTCATCGCTGCGAGAACGCCTAGGCCAGCCCTTGGCGTACGGCGGCAATCCGCTGCCAGTCCTGGTGCTGACTGCGCTGAGCGCTGTGGTGAGCATCCGTATCCTCGACGTGGCCTATGGCACCACCGACGACGGGGGAGTGTCGGCTGGGCATTTGTCTACCTTTGGTGATTGGTCCGCTCACTTGGCCTACGCCGGATCATTCGTTTTTGCCGACAACTATCCCCCAGAGCTCCCCACTGCGGCCGGTGAAAGCTTTGCCTACCACTTCGGTGTCGACTTCTTCTCGGCCATGTTTGTGCCATTGGGTCTCTCGCTGCAGGGTGCGTTGCAAGTCTCAAGTGCAGTTTTGGCGATTGCGTTTCCGGGGATCATGTACGTGGCCACGCTGCGCTTTGTCCAGAGTCGTCTGGCTTCGGCCATCGCGGTAGTGCTCTTTCTTGCTGCTGGTGGCACCGCGGCCCTGTACCGGTTTGTCTTTGAGGACTTGATCGAGGAAGGCCTGGGGG
>JAUIIS010000370.1 GCA_030431575.1 Acidimicrobiia bacterium
TGGGGACCACCAGGTGGTACTGGCTGCCGAGGCTGAGTTCGCCCGCTACCTCGAGTTCGATGGTGACGGTGTCGCCCGAAGGAATGTCGATGACCCGGTTGAAGGTGTTGACACCAAATTCCTGGCCGATCTGAAAGCCGGCCTCGACGCCATCGACCGAGGAACTGAGGAGTTGATGGGGGCTGTAGACGGTGACCGACAGGCGGTTGGTGGCGCGGGGCAGACCTTGGTCGTTGCTGCCAACTACGGCATCGGGCAAGAGCGCGTCGGGGACCTCGTTGGCGAGACTGAGGTTGATCGTGCCGGCCATTTGGCCGGTGAAGGGGTCGAGTTCGACGTCGTAGGTGGTTGTTTGCGCCAGCCAGCTGTCGATCTTGTTTTGCCCCTGGTTCTGGCCCACGACGGCCAGGAGGTCGTCGCCGACGCTGTATCCGTCGGCGAAGGCGCCGCCGACGCCGAGGTCAGCGAGGAGCGTCTGTTCTTCGGGCACGGTGGACGAAATCATGATCCGGTCTTCGTTGACTACTTGGGCAAAGACTTCGTCGAGGTCCCAGGGGTCGGGGAAGTCCGTGGTGAGAAGCCGGGTGAAGGTCTGGGTGAGGAGCGACTCGAGGAATACGAGGCGCTCTTCGTTGGTGTCGAACAAGATGTATTGGCTAATGAGCAGCAGGTCCCGGGCGTTGGTCTCGGTGACTTCGACATCGCCAACGGTTACGGGCCCGGTGATGGCCAGCAGCGCTGCGATGCCCGCGGGGTCGACGAGCATGACGGTGTCGACGCTGGTGCCTGTGGCAGCCTCAAACAGTTGGGCAGCTACCGAGGCCACGTCGGGGAAGTCGGGACTAAGCGTGATGTCGTAGAACGACGTTTCGATGTTGCTGACGCCGTACTTTTCGACGTAGCGGGCAGGCTCGGTCAGCGAGACCTCTAGCGCTTCGAGCTGGGGTTCTAGCGTTGAGGCCCGGCCCACGCCGGTCAGTTGCAGCTGGCCGTCGTTGGCCTGGACCAGCGCCCAGTTGCCAATGAGGCCAACGGAACCGCGCAGCTCGGCCGGGGTGGCAAACAGGACGAGGTGGTTGCGGGTCCCGACACCGCCCAACATGGTTGGGGCCAACCGCACTGCGTCGTCTGCGCGGCGTGAGGCTGTGGTGAGGGTAGCGATGTCGTTCGCCACCCGGTCCAGCCCGTCGGCCACCGGAGGCAGCAGCCATGAGGTGGATAGGCCCTCGATATCGGCGGTTGCCGATGCGCTCGCGGCTGCGAGGGCTCCCACGGAGGGCTCCATCACCCGTACTGCATCGAGGTTGACCGCGCCGTTGGTGATGCTCAGTGCGTCGCGGTCGAGGTCGACAAGCACGGCTTCTGCGGCGGTGGCGGTTGATGCTCCGCTGCGGGTCACGGTTTGAACGGCGATCGTGTGTTGGCCCAGCACGGGAATGGCGCGGGTGAAGTTCATCCATCTGGACGAGGTGGACGATTCGACACTGGCCAGCTTGTCTACCGCTTGGTTGAGCGTGGCCTGCGCTTGGTCTTCGTTGCCTTCTCTGAAGTGTTGTTCGGCTTCGTTTGCGAGGTCTGCGACCGATTGCAGGTCTGAACGTGCTTGCCACATGACGAGCCCGAAGACGACGAGCGACACCAGCGTGGCAGTGGCGACGATTGCGCCACCGATGCTAAGCATTCGGGCCAGCCACACCGGCCCTTCGTATAGGGCAGCACCCACCACGGGGACAATGACGCCTAGGGCAACCAGGGTGGAGATGCCAAGGAAGTTGTCGTGGGGAAGCCGGTAGATGATGACGGTGACGCCGAGCCCCACCAGTGCCGAGGGGCTGTGCCAGTCGGGGGCACGCCACACCACGATGATGGCCAACACGACACACATGGCCCCCACCAAGATGAGTCCTACTTGGGCCGATGACGCTGCTGCCAGTACTGCGCTGACCAACGCAAAGATGGGTGGGGCAAACGCGGCACAAAGCACCACAACAACCGCACCGACTGCTCGCCAAAGCCCATCCACTCGGTCGAGGCCCGTGGGGGCGGCGTTGTCGTAGGTGGCAAAGAGGGCGCCCAGCCCGCAGATGGCGGCCACGACGGCGCGATCCAACATGATTTCGCGGTTTGTGGCCGGGGGACGCTGCCAGCGGGCCCACATATGGGGTTTGGCGCCGCGGCGCCGCGAACCGCGTTTGGTTGGCTGCGTGTCGGGGCCAAAGAGGATGGCATCCATCTCTGGACCGGCACTGTCGCCTTGAGAGGGCGGCTTGGCGGGTGGCGTGGGCGTTGTGGTCACTGGCCGCCAAGAGTAGTTGCCCAGCCCTGTTCGGCCGGCTCACCCTGCGCGGGGTTCCGCAAAAGCCCTGGTCACGCGCTGTTCGGGAAGAAAGTTCGGAATAGGCCTCAAGGCCTAGGCCTAACTGTCCGATACATCTTGCGAGTTCAAAAGTTTCCGGTGAAAGCAAGTTGCATTCACCAAGAACTCAGCGCAAATCTCGCACCCTCGGAGGGGAACGGGTTTGCGTCGGACCGGGACAGTCCGAGGAGCAACATTGGGACAAAGTAGGGCTCTTAGAGCCCTTGGAAAGCATCGCTGTTGGGTGCAAGCGTTCATTGATTTGAGCGCTTGGTTCTGCGGGATATGGGGCGCCATTCTGGTGCGCTTCGAATTCCAAGCCGACGCCTGGCCGACGACTTCGACGCTCATTGCGTTCGCTCTGGCTGCCATTGTGCAGCTTGGGGCTGGCTTTGCTGCGGGGTTGTACATCGGGCGCTGGCGCTTTGGGAGTTTCGAGGAGGTGGCCGCCGTGAGTCGGGCGGCTTTGGTGGTCACCGCCTCGCTACTCGCCCTTTCTACCTGGGCGTACGAGCCCCGGCTCTTGCCTACGTCGGTGACGGTGGCTGCAGGTGTGTTCGCCTTGGTTGCTATGGGCGGAACCCGGTATCTGTGGCGCTATGCCATCGACCGTAGGTTGCGTCCGTCAGCTGACAACGCCACCAAGGTGTTGGTGTTTGGTGCTGGCGAAGCGGGTATCCAGTTGGTGACCGCAATGTTGCGCAACCCAGACGGGCCTTTCTATCCGGTGGCTTTGCTTGACGACGAGCCAGCCAAGCGCCAACTGCGAGTCATGGGCGTGCCTGTTGTTGGTGGCCGTGACGACTTGGCCGCTGCGGCGAACGACTTTGATGCCGCTCACCTGGTTATTGCCATTCCGTCGAGCTCGGGGGCGCTTATCCGTACGCTCTCTAACGCAGCGCTCGAAGCGAACCTTGCGGTCTCAGTACTCCCCCGTGTCGATGATCTCATCGGCACCCCCGGGGTAAGCGATATTCGTCCCTTGGACGAACGCGACTTGTTGGGGCGACACGAAATTGCCACCAACATCGAACAGATCGCTGGTTACATCCATGACAAGCGGGTGCTTGTCACTGGTGCGGGGGGCTCTATTGGCTCCGAGTTGTGTCGCCAACTCCAGCGCTTTGGGCCATCGCGTCTGGTGATGTTGGATCGCGACGAGTCGGCGCTGCATGCGGTGCAGCTCTCCATCGAGGGCCGGG
>JAUIIS010000033.1 GCA_030431575.1 Acidimicrobiia bacterium
ATCGACTCGATCCGTTCGTCGAAGAACAACTCGGTGTTGATCGCGTCGGCAGCGACGCCCAGGTCCGTCAGGGTCGACTGGGCGGTCTCGACCATGTCGAGCGGCCCGCAGAGATACCAAGCATCGGTATTCTGGGCATCGATCAGTGTTTGGGTCAGCATTGTGAGCTTCTCAGCATCGATGCGCCCCTGAAACAGGGGTATGTCGTGTGGCTCGCGGCTGAGGACATGGATCACTTGGAAGCGGTCGGGGTAGCGGTTCTTCAAGGCCTCGATCTCTTCGAGGAACATGATGGTGGTGGCTGCCCTATTGCCATACACGAGCGTGCACTGGCTGGATGCTTCGACCTCGAGGATCGACGTGAGCATCGACAAGATTGGCGTGATGCCCGACCCGGCGGCCAACGCCACGTAGTTGTTTTCGGTGTCGCTTTTGGGCTGGTAGGCGAATTCGCCAATAGGAGCCATGACATCGATGGTGTCACCGTCTTGGAGCTGTGAGGTTGCGTACGTGGAGAACGTGCCACCCGGTATGCGTTTGATGCCGACGCGGACCTCAGGGTCGCTGACGCCTGAGCAAATGGAGTAGGAGCGTCTGACGTCTTCGCCGTCGATGGTGGCCCGCAGCACCAAATGCTGGCCCGGAACGTGGCGGAAGGTCGGGCGTAGCGACTCGGGGATGACGAAGCTCAAACTTACCGAGTCGTCGGTTTCGGGGCGCACGTGCACGGGAAGGGAATGGAATTGGATCGACATCTGGCTCAGAGTTCCTTGAAGTAGTCGAACGGCTCGGCACAGGCCTGGCATTGGTAGAGCGCCTTGCATGCAGTGGAGCCAAACTCACTGATGATCTTGGTGTTGGTTGACCCACATTGGGGGCATCGAATAGCCGGCCGGATGTGCACGGTCGATCCGGTACCGGCGCTGCCGTGCGCTGCTGGATGTGGGGGCGCAATCCCGTATGCCTCAAGCTTTTCTCGGCCTGCGACGGTGATGAAGTCGGTGCTCCAGGGCGGGCTGAAGACGGTGACGACGCGGCCCGACGCGCCTGCGAGCTTGATGGCTTGGCGCACCTGTGACTCGATGTGGGCCATAGCTGGGCAACCCGAGTAGGTGGGCGTGATGGTGACGACCACCTCGCTATCGATCAGTTCGACTGATCGCAGTACGCCAAGGTCGGCAATGGTGAGCACAGGGATCTCTGGGTCCGTCACCTCTTGGACGTTTTGGCGGACCCGGTCGAGCACTGAGGCTGGGGTGTCGGTTACCACGACGCGCCCGCGTTGGCTCGGTGGAGCGCCTGCATGTCTGGCAGCAGGTGACCCAGGTGTTCGGTGTGAAAGCCGGTCCGGCCGCCGATGCGTTGGTAGGGATCCTCTGGTAGTGCCAATAGCCCTCGGGCAAGGACGGAGGAAACGGTGTCGTCGAATGTGCCACGGATGTTGTCGAAGGAGGGGAGGATGCCGGCTTGTTGGAGGGCTTCTTCTGTCTCGTCGGTGAAGAAGAGGTCGGCTGTGTAGCGCCACATGGCATCAATGCCAGCTTGCATGCGCTGGTGGCTCTCGTCGGTGCCGTCGCCCAACACCACCACCCAGTTCGACGAGCGGGCGAGGTGGTAGCGCGCTTCCTTTACCGCTTTGGCCGCTATGCCAGCAACGGTGTCGTCGCTGGATGTGGCTAGCGCCTCATAGAAAGGCACTTGGTAGGCGTCGACAAAGAGTTGGCGGGCCATGGTCTGGCCGAAGTCGCCGTTTGGTTGTTCGACCAGAACGGCGTTGAGGAACTCCCGCTCGGATCGTTCCATAGCCAAGGTGTCTTCGCTGGCATCGGGTCCAGCCATGCGGGCCGCGTAGGTAAGAACGTTCCTGGCTTGGCCAAGGTGATCGAGGGCCACGTTGGCCACGGCGATGTCTTCTTCGAGTTCGGGCATCCATGAAACAAGCTCTCCGAGGCGCTGAGCCAAGATGAGGTTGTCGTCGCCAACGCGGAGCAGGAATGTGTAGAGCTCGTGTGGGTCAGCCATCACATGTGTCCGATCTCTTCGGGGATTTCGTAGAAAGTCGGGTGACGGTAGGGCTTGGAGTCGTTGAACCAGTCGCCTTGGGCGTCGGGATCGGAAGCGTGGATGTGTTCTGAGGCCACGACCCATAGCGAGACACCCTCGGCGCGCCGGGTGTAGACATCGCGGGCGGCTTGGGTTGCACTCTGGGCGTCTGCTGCGTGGACGCTGCCGACGTGGACGTGGTTGAGGCCTCGTTGGGCCCGAACGAAGACCTCCCATAGGGGGAACCCGTTTTGGGTGCCAGCAAACTCGGGGTCGACTTCGTTTTCTTCGCGGGGGACGTCGTAGCTCATTTCTCTGCACCTTTGGAGTTGTTGGCCTGTTTGGCGGCGTGAGCGAGGGCGGCTTCACGAACCCAGGCGCCGTCGTCCCAGGCTTTGGTTTTGTGCGCGATCCGTTCTCTGTTGCATGGACCGTTGCCTTTGACCACTTGCCAGAAATCGTCCCAGTCGATCTCGCCGAAGTGGTAGTGGCCGCTGTCTTCGTCGTAGCGCAGCTCAGGGTCGGGGACGGTCAATCCGAGGTAGTCCGCTTGGGGGACCGTCATATCAACGAACTTCTGGCGGAGTTCGTCGTTGGTTTCGAGTTTGATGCCCCATGCCTGGGATTGTTCGGTGTGGGTTGATTGATCGTCGGGTGGGCCAAACATGGCTAGCGATGGCCACCACCAGCGCTCGAACGCATCCTGCGCTATCGCTTTTTGCTGCTCGGTGCCGTTGACGAGGGCCAACATGATTTCGTAGCCCTGGCGCTGGTGGAAGGACTCTTCTTTGCATATGCGAATCATGGCCCGCGAGTAGGGGCCGTACGAAGTGCGGGTCAGCATCACCTGATTGGTGATGGCTGCGCCGTCGACCAGCCAGCCAATGGCGCCGATGTCTGCCCAACTGAGGGTGGGATAGTTGAAGATTGATGAGTACTTCTGGCGTCCGCTGTGGAGCATTTCGTTCAGTTCGTGGCGGCTGACGCCTAGCGTTTCTGCTGCCGAGTAGAGGTACAGGCCATGGCCGGCCTCGTCTTGGACCTTGGCAATGAGGATCGCTTTGCGTGCCAAACTGGGAGCCCGGGTGATCCAGTTGCCTTCGGGTTGTTGGCCGATCACCTCGGAGTGGGCGTGCTGGGCGATCTGGCGGATCATGGTCTTGCGATACGCCTCGGGCATCCAGTCTCTGGGTTCGACCTTTTCGCCTGCTTCGATGATTTCGTCGAATCTGGCCTGCGGGTCAACTTCGGTGCGCGTCATAGCGACACATTATGACACAAAAATATCGATTGCAAGTATCGATTCTGTGTCATGTCTGGACTAAGGTTTCGGTCATGGCATCCCTAAGCGAGCGCATGCTCGCGACCGCAGAGGACTTTGGGCAACGAAGCGACATTTCGGCGCGGTCGGTTCTGGTCACCATCTTTGGCGATACTGTCGTCCCCGCAGGCGGTGCAATCTGGCTCGGTGACCTCATCGCTATGTGCGCACCATTCGGGTTCAGTGACCGCCTTGTGCGCACATCGCTCTCTCGCCTAACGAACGAGGACTGGTTCGAGACCGAGCGGGTGGGCCGCCACAGCAAGTACCGGTTGACCGAGGGAGCCCGCACAGAATTCGCCGCTGCGGAGCGTCGCATCTACCACCTCCGTCCCGCCGATTGGGATGGGCAATGGACCCTGGTCTTTACCTCAGGCAGCAGTGACCTGGCCACGGCGCTGCGTTGGCGAGGTTACGGCCGGTTAGCGCCAGGCGTCATGGCGGTCCCCGATCATCAGATCGACAGCGTGCGGTCGCTGCTCGAGCGCGGGCGCCAGACCCATGAAGTGCCCGTCGCCGTAGCTGACTTTGATGATCTGAGCCCCTTCGCCAACTCTGCGGAGTTTGGCGAAGCGTTCGGGCTGGCGCATGCTGCGGAGCGGTATCAACAACTCATCGAGAAGTACGCATGGATGAGCGACGAGCTTGGGCGCCTAACCCAACTCACAGGGCCAGCGGCTTTTGCTGCTCGCACGATGTTGGCTCACGACCTCCGGCGAGCCCGCCTGGCCGACCCAGATCTGCCCGAAACGCTGACGCCACCGGACTGGCCAGCGACGGCCGCCGTGGCCATGGCGGGCAAACTCTACCGAACCGTTGCCCCACCCTCACAAACGTGGGTTACAAGCTTCGACGGACTTTCCCCAAACCCCGAACACCTGGCCGGTCGGCTGGTCTAGCTGGCGCGGGTCGGCCTACTTGTGTCCTCGGTCGTCGAGGTACTGGCGAGCCGACGCCCGAGCCTCGGGGTCGGTGAGGGCTGCCTGCAGCGCAATCGAACCCGCCCATCCATCGCGAGTGGAGGCCATGTCTTCAATAGCGGTGTGAACTTGGCGCTTGGTGGTGCGCAGAATGCGCTGGGGGCGCTTGAGTAGCGCAGCAGCCATAGCGTCGGCCGCATCCTCCAAGCCCTCCGTGGGTACAACCTTGTTCAAGAAGCCGGCAGACAAGGCCTCTTGCGCGTCGAAGGGCCGACACGTCATCACCAGTTCCTTGGTCAGCGCCGGCCCAATCTCTCGAACCAGCCGAGGAATTCCACCCCACGCCAACGGAATCCCCAGGTCCACCTCGGGGATGGCAAAGTTCGTGTTCTCGGCGGCGATGCGAATGTCGCATGCCGCTGCCAACACCAGACCGCCCCCAATGCAGTGGCCGTGGATAGCTGCCACCGACACGGCATCCATGCTCTCCAAAGCGTCAGCCATCCGAAAACCAAGCGTGGCGCCGTCGGTTCCATCGCTGTTGTTCTGGGCGAACTGGGTGAGGTCGAAGCCTGCGCAGAACGCCCGGTCGCCTGCGCCAGTCACGATGACCACCGTGGCGCCGTTGTCGTCCATCCACTGCGCCGCCTGGGCCACCTCAGCCAACGCATCGTTGCCTAGCGGGTTCAGCTTGTGTGGCTGGTTGAGGGTGAGACGGCCGAGGCCATCGGCTACGGACACGGTCAGGGTCTCAAAACTCGTCATGTCCACATCCTCGCATGGAGTTGGCTGGGCCGCGCCAACTACGGTCATCACCATGGCCACTGTCTCTAGCCCCTACGCCGACCCCGACCGGGAAGCGTTCGTCGACACCGTCCGCCAATTCACCGAGCGCGAACTTGCCCCGAACGTGCATCAGTGGGACTTGGACGGCGAGATCCCCATCCATCTCTATAAAGAGGCGGCCGCCATTGGCATATTTGGTGACGGGTTCGAGGCTGCATACGGAGGACACGGACAGCGAGACGCCTTGTTGCGCATGGGCATGCTCCAAGCCTTGGCCATGGCTGGGTCCGGTGGCCTGATTGCCTCGCTGCTCTCGAACTACATCGGGTTGTCGCCCATCCAGCGATTCGGCACAGCAGAACTCAAGGCCAGGGTCATAGCACCGTGCCTGGCTGGCGACGCCATCTCGGCCCTAGCCATCACCGAACCAGGCGGAGGGTCTGATGTTGCCCGCATCACCACGGTCGCCAAACGCGAGGGCGACGACTTCGTGGTCAACGGCTCCAAGACCTTCATCACCTCGGGCATGCGGGCCAACTTCATCACCACCGCCGTCCGCACTGGGGGAGAAGGCCCGGCTGGAATCTCCATGCTGGTCGTCGACGGAGACAGCGCAGGACTGGGGCGCACCAAGCTGGACAAGATGGGTTGGCTCGCGTCGGACACTGCCACGCTGTACTTCGACGATGTGCGAGTGCCCGCGACCAACCTGGTGGGCGAAGAAGGTGCGGGCTTCTCCATGATCGTCAACAACTTCAACGCCGAGCGCATAGACATGGCCGCCCAATCCATAGCGTTCAGCCGGCTCTGCTTTGATGAGGCCCTCGCCTATGCGCGAGACCGTCAGACCTTTGGCAAGCCGCTCGCTCACCATCAGGTCATCCGCCACAAGCTGGTCGAGATGGACCGCACGATTCGGGCCAATCAGGCATGGTGCGAGCTGCTGTCGTGGCGCCTCAACCAAGGCGACGACCCCGTGGCCGAGATTGCTGAGCTGAAGGTTGCCGCCACGCTGGGGTTCGAGTTCTGCGCCCGAGAAGCAGCCCAGATCCTTGGCGGGGCCAGCTACCTGCGGGGCGACACCGTCGAACGCCTCTATCGTGAGGTGCGGGTCCAAGCCATCGGCGGTGGATCCGAAGAGATCATGCGAGACTTGGCGTCTCGCCAACTCGGTATCTAGCCAACTCGGTAACTAGCTAACTCGGTAACAAGCAATGTCGAACTTTGCAGCAATCCCACTCGTGGACTTTGGGCCTTGGAACGGCACCGACGGCCAACGAGATGCCCTCGCCGTAGAGGTCCGCGAGATCTGCCACGAGATTGGTTTCATGGTGCTCACCAACCACGGCATCGAGGGCGAATTCATCGACGATGTATTCGCCATGCTTGAACGTCTCTTCGCCTTACCCCAGGAGAAGAAGGATCTCATCGACAAACGGAAGTCGCCGCACTTCCGGGGCTGGGAAGGCGAAGGCGCCGAATACACCAACGGCCGACCCGATATCCGCGAACAGGTCGATCTGTGGACAGAGCATCCAGCGCGACCCAGGGGTGTAGAACCGGCATACCTGCACCTTCTGGGCCCCAACCAATGGTTCCCCGAAGAGGTCCTTCCCGGGTTCCAGGAGCTACTCAATCAGTGGTTTGAACGCTTGGGGGCGCTGGCAGGCCAGCTCATGGAGTGCTTCTCCATTGGGCTGGGACTCGATCCCAACCATCTGGACGAGGTGTTTGGAACCGAACAGATGTCGCTGACCAAGCTGATCCGCTACCCGAAGACGCCCGACGGGGCGGCGGGCGTGAACGCCCACCACGACGCTGGGTTTCTCACCATCTTGGCCCCGGGAGTAACCCCTGGCCTCCAGGTGGAGGCGCCCGACGGTAGCTGGATTCCGGTCCAGCACGTGCCTGGCGCCTTCGTGATCAACATTGGCGAGATGCTCCAAGGCCTCACCGGCAACTACTTCGTAGCCACACCGCATCGCGTCATCTCCGCGGGCGAGCGCTATGCCGCGGGGTACTTCCACGGCCCATCACTAACCACGACGCTTGAGCCGCTGCCAATAGAGCAGCGCTTCGTCGACGCTGTCGCTGCCAGCCCACGTCACGCCAACGCGGGATTCATGGCCACCGCAGACGAAACCGCTGCGGGCGTGGGCGACATGGCTAGCGACCACAAACCAGCAACCTACGGCGAGCAGTTGTGGAACTACTTCTGCCGGAGTTATCCCGACAACGTGGCCGCGCACTACAGCTGAAGAACCAGCACGTGGCTACGACAACCACGGCTCGTCTAGCTCCCACGGTTGGACATCGCCAGGGTCGTCGGGGTCACGGTAAGGCCGTGGTTCGGCCAACAACTTTGCGGCGACGGCTCCAGCAATGAAGCCAAAGAGATGCCCTTCCCAAGAGATGCCGTCTTGTGGGACAAAGCCAGCGACGAGGCCGCTGTACAAGAAGATGGAGATCAGCGCTGCCCCCAGCGCCGCTGGCTTGCGCTCAAACCACGCCGCGCTGAGGAGTGCGCCGAAGTAGCCAAACACGACGCCGCTGGCCCCAATATGGTTTGTGCCATCGGCGAGAAGCCACGTGAGGAACCCGCCCACTGCCACGACGGATCCTGTGACGATGGCCCAATACTTGAAGCCTCGAACCGAAACCAGGCCACCCATGACCAGCAGCGGGACGGTGTTGGAAAACACGTGGCCGAAATCGGAATGCAGCATGGGGGCCCAGACAATCCCATCGAGGCCATCGGCCTGCCGAGGATGGATGCCACCGGACTGAAACCAGTCATCGAACAAGACTGTGTCGAGCAGCTCGATGGTCCACATGGCCAGCACGGCCAGCGCAATGAGCCCAAAACCTGAACGGCGCAGGCGCGTCAACCAAGGTGCCTTCGGCTGTTGTGGCGCCTGGTAGCTCACCCGTTCAGACTACCGAGGCTTCTCGTTCGCCGTCGCCGAGGTCTATGTTTGGGCCGAACCACCCCGAATGGAGACCCCCGGTGCCAGGACTACTGCCAAACGTCGACCCCGATGGCCTACTTGAGTACTCGGTGGTGTACACCGACCGGGCCGTCAACCACATGTCTGCGTCGTTCCAGCAGGTGATGAACGACATTTCCACGACGCTTGCCGGCGTCTACAACGCGGACGCAGTAGCAGTGGTCCCCGGTAGTGGCACCTATGGCATGGAAGCGGTGGCCCGCCAGTTCGCCACCGATCAGCACGTGTTGGTGATCAGGAACGGCTGGTTCAGCTACCGATGGACCCAGATCTTCGAGATGGGGTCTATCCCGGCATCGCACACCGTTCTCAAGGCGCGACGCGCCCAGCCCGGCCATCAAGAACCATTCGCTCCTGCGCCGATCGACGAAGTAGTAGAAACCATTGCCCGCGAAAGACCAGCGGTGGTCTTTGCCCCTCACGTAGAGACGGCGGCTGGCATGATCTTGCCCGATGACTACATCGCAGCGGTTGCCGCGGCGACGCACGACGTGGGCGGCCTGTTTGTGCTCGATTGCATTGCTTCAGGCACCGTCTGGGTGGACATGGAAGCCACCGGCGTTGACGTCTTGATCTCGGCGCCACAAAAGGGATGGAGCGGCTCGCCGTGTTCGGCGCTGGTCATGTTCAGCCCCCTCGGTCACCAGCGCCTCGCCACAACAACCAGCACCAGCTTTGCCTGTGATCTCAGGAAGTGGCGCGAGATCATGCATGCGTACGAGCAAGGCGGCCATGCCTACCACGCAACCATGCCCACGGACGCGCTGCGTGCTTTCCGAGACGTCATGATCGAGACGGCCCAGTATGGGTTCGACACGGTGAAACAAGAACAGCTTGAACTCGGGGCGAGGGTCCGTCAGCTTCTGGCCGAGCGGGGCATCGTCAGCGTGGCCGCCGAGGGGTTTGGGGCCCCCGGTGTTGTGGTTTCCTACACCGGCGACCCAGGCATTAAGTCCGGTCAGAAATTCGCTGCGCAAGGTCTCCAGATTGCTGGCGGAGTTCCGCTCCAATGCGATGAAGGCGACGACTTCTCGACATTCCGCCTAGGCCTATTCGGCCTTGACAAACTCCACAACATCGACCGCACGGTCGACACCCTGTCAGCTGCTCTCGACAAGATTGAAGCGAACCAATGACCAATCAAGAAGCACCGCTGGAGATCTTCCCCGAAGACTGGAACCGGGCGCTCGCTGTTGTAGCCCACCCCGACGACATGGAATATGGCGCCGCTTCTGCGGTGGCGCGTTGGACCAGCCAAGGCAAGGACGTGCGCTATGTCTTGGTAACAGAAGGCGAGGCTGGCATCGCATCGATGCCTCCTTCTGAGGTTGGGCCCGCTCGGGTCGAGGAGCAAGTCGCGAGCTGCGCAGTTGTGGGCGTGACCGACGTGACCTTCTTAGATCACCCAGATGGCAAGGTGGTGGCCGATCTGACCCTGCGGGAGGATCTTGCGCGCGTCATACGAACCCACAAGCCTGAGGTACTGCTGTCCATCAACTTCCGCGACAGTTGGGGTGGCCCGAGCTGGAACCACGCAGACCATCGAGCGGTGGGCATAGCCCTGCTCGACGCTGTGCGCGACGCCGCCAACCCGTGGATTTTCCCCGATGCAGGTGAGGCATGGGGTGGCACCGAGATCGTCGCGTTCAGCGGATCGCCTCAACCGACCCATGGAGTAGACGTTGGCCAGCATCTCGATGCTGGGATCTCCTCACTGCTGTGCCACAAGCTCTATTTGGACAACTTGGGTGGTGACATGGCTCATGCCGCAGACTTCCTCAAAGAGAACGCCGCCGCGTCTGGCCACCGGATCGGCGCGGAGTTCGCAGCCACCTTCGAGGTGATTGGCGCCGGCTAAAGCCGTTTGGCTCCCGCCAGCTGAAGGACCGCACTGATCGCCACAGGGACAGCGGTGGCCGCGAGCAACCACCTGCCACCCGTGGTGAGTCCCCACCCTGCGGTGGCGATGGTTGCCACCGCCACCACCCACACATCGTCGAGCATCGCGGGCAGCCAACCGTGCCAAGGTTGGAGTTCTGTGCGGCTGCGGAGCCACAGCAGCGCAGGGGCATAGAGCAGCAACGCAGCGCCCACTGCTCGTATGACCCGTGTGTCGAGACCCATCCAATCGCCCAAAGAGCCAGCGAACGCTAACGCGATGGCTCCGGTGGTGGAGCAAAGGGCGGTGTTAAAGCCGAGACCGAAGCGGAGAAGTTCGCCGTTGTCGGCGGATGGCGAGGTGCCCCTGGTTGAGGGGAGTGCTGAAGGGAGTGTGTGTTCCATGCAGCAATGGTGCGCTCCCGAGGTCATAGGGGCGATTACCTGTGAGGTAACGGTAGTGCCACGGCTGCTGTCGTAGGGTCACACCTATGCCAGCGGCAACAACTTCATCCAGAGTCGGTCCACTGATTCGTGAGTGGCGAGAACGGCGCAGGCTTAGCCAGCTCGCGCTTGCCACCCGTGCCGAGGTGTCGACACGGCACTTGTCCTTCGTTGAGACGGGCCGCTCGCAACCGAGTCGGGAGTTGGTGCTGCACCTGGCCAGCGAACTCGACGTGCCACTGCGCGAGCAAAACGCGCTGTTGGTTGCAGCGGGTTTTGCAGCAGCGTACGAATCGCTTTCCCTGGACGACCCAGCAATGGCCCAAGTGAAGGCTGCGATCGATCTCGTTCTCAACAACCACGAGCCGTTCCCTGCTTTGGTTATCGACCGCCAGTGGAACGTGGTTGGTGCCAACGCAGGAGCGCTTCGGTTCGTCGAGGGGGCAGACCCAGTCGTGCTCACCGATCCGTTGAACGTGTGTCGGTTGAGCCTGCATCCAAAAGGCTTGGGCGGCCGGCTCATCAACCTTGATGAAGTGGCTGCACACTTGCTTGGCCGTCTAGAACGTCAGCTATCGATGAGTGCAGACCCTGTGCTCGAGGCCCTGTACGACGAAGTCAAGTCCTACCCCGGGCTTGCCAGAGCCCAACACAGCGCGGCCTCTGCCACAGAGCCCCTGCTGGCCACACGCATGCGTTCGCCTGACGGCGACCTGGCATTCTTCTCGACCGTCGCCACCTTTGGGTCACCTCACGACGTGACGCTGTCGGAGTTGTCGATCGAGTTGTTCTTCCCCGCCGACACGCGAACACGAGATGCGCTGATCGCTGTCGCTTGAGCGGCAGGGGTCCTCTGCCACTACTGTCCAGGTTGGTCGATCTGGAGGCGAGCATGACAGCCGACGAAACCGGGTCGGACGCTATCTGGTTTGCAGTTAGCGCCGACGAGATGGTGGCGCGACAAGAGGTAGATCTAGAGCATGGCCTGAGCGCAGAGGTCGTCACGGCGCGTCGCGCGGTCCATGGGCCGAATACTGTCCCGGCTCCTCCGTCGCCTAGCCCATGGAGCGTCGCGTGGCGCCAGATAACCAACCCAATGACGCTCATGCTCATCGGCGTCGTGGTGGTCAGCGCACTTGCCGACCAAACCAGCACCACGGTGATTGTCGGGTTGCTTGTCACGCTCAACGTGGTTCGTGGCACCAGCCAGGAGCTGAAAGCCCAAGAAAGCGTCGACGCGTTGGCGCACATGCAGGCTCCCACTGCGAAGGTTCGGCGCGATGGCCAGTTGGTGGAGATCGACGCCTCAGAGCTCGTGCCTGGTGACGTTGTATCTATCGAGGCCGGCGACCAGGTTCCCGCCGATGGTCGCATTGTCAGCGCTGCCACCCTTGAGATGCAAGAAGCCGCGCTCACAGGCGAAAGCGCCCCGGTCCCCAAAGACGCTGAAGTGTTGGAGGATCCAAACACGGCTCTCGGTGACCGAACCAATATGGTCTTCCAGAACACGCTCGCGACGCGCGGCACGGCCACCTTCGTCGTGACCGAGACGGGCTCGGCCACACAAATGGGCCGGATCGCTGGCATGGTCAGCGGCGTTGCGAGGAGCCGGTCAGCCCTCCAGGTCGAACTCGACCAACTCTCGAAAGGCCTTGGGCTCTTGGCCGGGGGAGCGGTAGCAGTGATCGTGGGTGTAGGTCTCGCCCGAGGCCTCGACGCCGACAGCGTGCTGGTGTTGGCCATCGCAACGGCTATCGCCTCAATCCCCACTGGGTTGCCCACGTTTGTCCAGACCATGTTGTCTTCAGGAGCGCGGCGGCTGGCCGAGCAGCAGGCCGTGGTGAAGACCTTGTCGGATGTGGAGGCGCTAGGGGGAACCACCGCAATCAACAGCGACAAAACTGGCACGTTGACGCTGAACCAGATGACCGCCACATCAATGATGACCGCAGGCCGTTGGTACACGATCGAAGGTGACGGCTACGAAAAGGTCGGTACCATCCGCCAAGTCGCAGGCGAGGAAGCACCCGACTTCGGTGGCCTTGGCCTAGGTTTGACCCTGTGCAGCGATGCAACAGTTGCTGGGGATGGCACGGTTGTGGGCGACCCCACCGAGGCGGCGTTGGTAGTTCTGGCAGCGAAGGCAGGCTTCGATGCCGAGGAAACCCGCAGAGAGCTGCCGCGTTTGGCGGAAGTTCCGTTTGACTCGGCCTACAAGTTCATGGCGACATTTCATCGGGTCCCCGATGGTGCAATCGACGAGCCGCTCGTGGCGTTGGTGAAAGGCGCCCCTGACGTGGTGCTCGGCCGTTGCACTCACGCAGTCTGGCGTGGCGAGCGTGTTCCTATTGACGATGTCCGGCAGGAGATCGTTGCCGCCAACCGTCGGCTCTCAGAAGGGGGCTTGCGCGTCCTCTCGTTTGCGTACCGGGGCCTGTCAGCGGACCGCGAGGCGGCCATAGCCGCCGACCCGATGGACCTGGTGCACGAGCTCACGTTTGTGTCGCTGGTGGGCATCATCGACCCGTTGCGGCCTTCGGCCAAAGAAGCCGTTGCGGTGGCCAAAAGGGCTGGAATCGACGTGCGCATGATCACCGGTGATCACACAGTGACCGCCCGGGCTATCGCCGACGACCTTGGGTTGGGAGCTGGGGTAGCCACCGGCGCTGAGCTACGTGAGTTGTCTGATGCCGAGCTCAGCAGACAGTTGAACGACCTTCATGTCTTTGGACGTGTGACTCCTCAAGACAAGCTTCGCCTCGCTGCGCTGATGCAAGAGTCGGGCGACATCGTGGCCATGACCGGCGATGCCGTAAACGACGCCGCTGCGCTGAAACAGGCCGACATCGGCGTGGCGATGGGCAGCGGAAGTGAGGTCACCAAACAGGCCGCAAAGATGATCCTGATGGACGACAACTTCGGCACGTTGGTCCATGCCATCGAACTCGGCCGAGACATCTATCGGCGCATGTCGGCGTACATCGGCTTGCAGCTCACCGTATTGGCTGCGGTGCTGGAGCTCATGGTGTTGGCCACCATCTTCAACATCAACGACGGCGTCGGTCTCACCCCAGTGCTGCTCCTAACCGCCAAGTTCGGGGTTGTCTTTACCGTCGTGATCGGTCTGATCACCGATGTGCCAGATCCCGGCGTCATGGATCGGCCGCCGCGTAACCCAGCTGAACGAATGGTCACGTTCGCTTCAGCTCGACGGTGGGCAGTTACCGGGCTGTTGCTTGCCCTTCCCGCGCTGGGGCTTGTTATGTGGGGTCCAGATGAGCCCAGCCCTACAGACCCTTCGCAGTCGATGACCATGGCCTTTGCCGTGGTTGGGCTTGGGACTGCCCTGCTTGGCCTGGCGACGCGACGTACCCGGGAGCCTGCTTGGGCCGATCCACTGATGCCATTCATCAAGTGGACTGGTTTCGGCCTCGCCTTTGTGTGGGTGGCAGTTGAGCTGCCGTTGATGCAACGCATTGTGGGCACGACCGCGCTGACGGCGGCTCAATGGTTGATTGTTGTCCTGCTGGCGCTGCCGGCACCCCTGGCGGTGGAGGCAAACAAGCTGTGGCTCCGCCGCAGGGAACAGGCCAGCCCGGTTGACCCCAGCTAGCCTTTGACCATGCGCCAAAACATTCGCTCGGGGAACCCCTACGAGGACGTCTTCGGCTATTGCCGGGCCGTCCGTATTGGCAACACGATTCATGTGGCCGGAACTACTGCACAGCCGCCCAACGTCAGCGGATGCGATGCGTACGTGCAGGCCAAGGCGGCTATCGAGATCATTGCCAGCGCCTTAGCCGAGGCAGGGGCAGGCCTTGAATCGGTGGCTAGAACCATCACCTATGTGACCGACCTTACCGATCTCGACCTTGTAGCCAGGGCGCACTCGGAGGCCTTCGATGCCATTAGGCCAGCGGCCACCCTGGTTGAGGTCTCGGGCCTGGTGGACCCCGAGCTCAAAGTAGAGATCGAGGCCTACGCCGTTGTCGACGACTAGCGCCGTTGTCGACGGATCGTAAGACCAGGGCGTATGCTGCGGGAGCAACACGAAGACGAAGTCCGGTGAGATTCCGGCGCTGACCCGCAACGGTGATGTGGCCACAGGCTTAGTCCTGAAGCCAACAAGTCCGGTCGCTCGGCGTGTTGTGCGAATCAAATGAACCCTCGAGGACTAGGGGTTTGGTTTGGTCGGCGCACGGCGCCGTTCGAGCTTCTGTTCCTCGACCAAAGGAGGACCAGAATGAAACGTTTCCTATTGCTCATGGGCGTGACCCTCGCCATGATCGCGGTGGCGTGTGGTAGCGATGAGAGCGACCCTGTCACCAGCGACCCTGTCACCAGCGACCCTGTCACCAGCGACGCCGTTACCGATAACGATGCCGGCGAACCAGCAGAGCCCGAGGAATCCGCCGAGCCCGTCGAAGAAGACGCTGTCGGGGAAGATCCGGTCGAAGGCGACTTCCCCGTAACGATCGAGTCCAGCGCAGGCAGCTTCACGCTGGAACAGGCCCCACAGCGCATAGTGTCGCTGAACGCCGAAGCTACCGAGATGCTCTTTGCTATTGGCGCTGGCGAACAAGTGGTGGCCGTGGACAGCTTCTCGTCCTACCCTCCCGAAGCCCCGCTGACCGACCTGTCCGCGTTCGACCCCAATATCGAGGCGATCACCGCCTACGAGCCAGACTTGGTCATCTTGGTATTCGACGCCAACGACCTGGTTGCTGGTCTGACCGAACTCGGTATTCCGGTCCTCGTTAGCCCCGCCCCCCAAGACATCGAGAGCGGCTATGACGTCATGGCTCAACTTGGCGTCGCTACCGGCCGCGTCGATGGGACCGCCGAGGCTATTGCCACCTTGCGCTCAGAGATCGATGCAGCGCTGGCCGCAGCTCCTGGTTCTGCAGTGCGGATCTACCACGAACTCGACGACACGTATTTCTCAGCCAGCTCCTTCGGGTTCGTTGGCGCTGTGTACGCAGCGCTTGGAGCTACCAACATTGCCGATGCTGCCGACGTAGACCAGACCGGGTTCCCGCAGCTGACCGAGGAATACATTGTTGAGGCCGATCCGGAGCTGATGGTTATCACCGACTTGGTGGGCTACACCCCAGAGGACGTGGCCGCTCGGCCAGGCTGGGGCGAGATCTCCGCAGTCGTGAGCGACCGAATTGTTGTTGTCAACGCAGATGTTGCCTCACGGTTTGGCCCCCGCTTGCCAGAGTTCATCTCCACGGTTGCCGAGGCCCTAGCCTCGATAGAGTCCGTCTCGTAGCCCGTGGCTGACGGCGTCTTGCCCATCGCGGCACCTGACGAGCTCGACCTTTCGGTCGATCGCGCGTTTCGCGTGCCCATGGGCGCCGTCATTGTGTCGGTAGCCGTCCTTGTCGCGGTAGCCATCTACAGCGCCACAAGTGGTGCCGCCAACCTCCCCGTCGGCGGCGTGATCGCCACGTTGCTGGACAAGCTGCCGCTTGTGGACGTGGACTCGTCTTTGTCGGCCAGGCAGGAAAGCATCCTGATGCAGATCCGTCTGCCGCGCATGGTGCTTGGCATGCTCGTGGGCGGCGCATTGGGCATGGCTGGTGCTGCCTACCAGGGTGTCTTCCGTAACCCGTTGGCCGATCCCTACCTGTTGGGGGTTTCGGCCGGAGCGGGGTTCGGCGCGGTGCTCGCACTTGGCTTCGGCCTCGATGTTGGCTGGGGCCCCTTCGGAGCCGTCCCGGCCGCGGCTTTCTTGGGGGCCATGGGCGCAGTAGGGATGACCACCGTCATTTCACGGGGTGCGTGGAGTAGCCCGGCGACGCTGTTGCTGAGCGGTGTTGCCGTTGCCTCGCTGTTCTCGGCTGCGCAGACGTATGCGCTGCAACAGCTCAACGAAACCCGCGCCCGCGAGGTGCTTTCGTGGTTGTTTGGGCAACTGAACACGAGTGGCTGGGGCCAGGTCGCCATCCTTGGCCCGTATGTGGTGGTGTGCGGCTTTGTGTTGCTAGCCACGCGCCGACACCTCGACGTCTTGCGCGTCGGGGACGACGAGGCCGAAGCTTTGGGCCTGAACCCGCGAGCTGTGCGCCTGTGGACCATTCTTGCGGCCTCGCTTCTTACCGCTGCAGCCGTTGCAGTCAGCGGTCTCATAGCTTTCGTGGGCCTGGTGGTTCCGCACCTCGTGCGACTGCTCGCGGGCTCAAGCTACAGGGTCATCCTGCCGCTTTCGGCTGTCTCTGGTGCCGCCTTCTTGGGTTTCGTGGATGTGTGGGCCCGAACCATCAATGCGCCCGCCGAATTGCCTGTTGGTGTGATCACCGCCTTGGTTGGGGCCCCGGTGTTTGCCCTGGTGCTCTGGAGCGGAGCGCGAAAAGCATGAGTGTGGACGGTCTTGTGTGCCGCGATGTCTCGGTAATGCTGGGATCGCACCCGGCGCTGGTGGACGTGGACGTAACGGTCCAACCCGGAGAGTGGGTAGGCCTGATCGGCCCCAACGGGGCCGGCAAGTCGACGTTGCTGAGGGCGGTCGCTGGGCTCGCGGAATTTGACGGCGAGATTACGTTTGCTCAGCGAACGCCGAAGCCCACCGACGTTGCGTTTGTGGCCCAAGCTCCTTTGCTACCCGACGGCATGACGGTGGCCGAGTACGTGCTTCTTGGCCGGACCGCTCATCTGGGATGGCTGCAGCGCGAATCTGCTTCTGACCGGCAGGTCGCAACTTCGGTCATGCGCCGGCTCGACCTTGGTGACTTCGGCGATCGTTTGTTGACGCAGCTGTCCGGGGGAGAAGCTCAGCGTGTGGTGCTGGCCCGCGTGCTGGCCCAGCAAGCGCCGGTGCTGTTGCTCGACGAACCCACGAGTGCGCTGGACATTGGGCACAACACGGCGGTGCTCGAACTCATCGATGAGCTGCGTCGTACAGACGGGCTTGCAGTTGTGGCCGCAATGCATGACCTGACCGCGGCGGCTCGGTTCGCCGACAGGTTGACTTTGCTGCGTCGGGGTGAAGTCGCTGCGGCCGGGTTGCCATCCGACGTGCTGCGTTCGGAAGTGGTCTCCGACGTCTATGAGACGCCGTTGACGGTGGCAAAGGTAGACGACGAACTCGTGGTCCTGCCTGCCCGCAAGACAGTCAGCTAGCGCCCGGTCGCCGCCGCGTGAGCAGGCCGGATCTGTCGGTGAAGCCATGGCGGGTGTAGAACGGGATTGACCGTTCGCTTGGGTTCAGTACAAGACGGACCAGCTCTTGCTCGTCAGCCCACTCGGTCACTGCGTTCAGTAGCTGGAAGCCCAGTGATTGGTTGCGCAAACTTGGCTGCACATACATGTTGCCTAGGTAACCCCAACGGCCGGGCTCTGCGGTGGGGGAGGGCATGCGGTCAAACACCAACACGTTCACCATTCCCGCCGGTTGGCCGTCTACGCGGGAGATCCAGAACTGACGGTGGTTGGACTCTGTTTCGAACCAAGAGCGAAAGCTCGTTTGGAAGGCAAGGTCTGCCGTGGTCTCTGACTGGTGGACCCAGCTTGCGCGCAGGTTGGCCAAATCGTCTATGTCATCGGCGCTGGCTAGCGCGATGGTGAGTTCGCCCGGTTGGGGATGAGCTGTGGGGCGGGTTCCCAAGCCCCGCACATAAACGTTGTCGATGTAGTCGTCGATGGTCCCTTGGCGACTGAAGGCGAAACCCATCTTCTTAGCAACGCTCTGGGACGCTGCGTTGCGGGGGTCGACGAAGGCCAGGATCTCGACGTCGCTTGTCTGGTCTGCGAGGTCGAGCAGCGCAGACGCAGCTTCGGTGGCGTAGCCCCGGCCGCGAGCTTGGGGCACGAGCCTCCAACCAAATTCCAGCCGCCGCTCGCCTTCGAAGTCGGTTTCGTCGACGCCGGTGTAGCCGATGATCTGTCCGGTAGATCTTTCGATGATTGTCTGCTTGGCAAACGGGTACCGGTCGAGCATGGCAAGCATGTGATCGAACCGTGTGCGGGCCGCAGCCTCAGTGAGCGAGCCGGCGAAGACCATGAACTCTTCGTCGCAGAAGAGCTGCACGAAGACGTCGCGGTCGGCGGGGATTGTGGGGCGAATCTCGAGCCGTTCAGTCAGCACTGCTATCGCCAACCCGGTTCGATCTTTGGGAACCGTGCGTCCTTTTCCCAACGGATCACATCGCCGGTCTCCACCAGCCAGTCCAGAAGCTGGTCTCGGTGTTCCGCAACCACCGCTGGCTGCTCGCCCGCCACGTTATGCAACTCGTGTGGGTCGTTGGTTCGGCTGTACAGCTCGTCTTGCTCGGTTTGGCGGTAGATGTAGGTCCAGTCGGACGTACGAACCGAGATTGCTTTGGCCACGGCTTCAGGGTGGTCCTGTTGCGTTGCAGTCTTGATGGCGTAGCGCCCTTTGAGCACCGTCTCGAACTGGTCTGCGTCGGCGGGGTTGAAGCCACCTTCGCTAAACGCGGCTTCACGATGCGATTTGGTGTCGCCGGCCAACACCGGCAGCAGCGACCTGGCGTAGTGGGTGTGCTTTGGAGACACCCCGGCAAGGTCAAGGACGGTGGGCATGAGGTCCATCAGCTCGACGAAGCCGTCAAAGCTTGCGTTGGTTGGGCCACCGGGTGTTGAGACAATCAGCGGGTTGTGCAACAGGCAGTTGTCCAGTCCCGATGGCCACTTCTCGGTGAGGCCACGGTCTCCGAGATATTCGCCATGATCGGTGAAGAACATCCACGCTGTGTTGGGCGTTTTTCCAGCAGCGTCCACCGCGTCGCGAAGCCGTCCCAGCTGGTGGTCGACCCGGCTGACCATGCCGTAGTAGGTGCGGCTGATCTCGGCCCATTGCTCGGGCGTCACCGCATCCGACCCGTAGCGGTCTCGCAGGATCGCCTGGAATGCTGGCTTGGGTCCAGACCCAAGGCCAGTGGGCGTCGGCATGTTGGCGGGGTCGTGCTGGGAGTACCAGGGGTCTTCGACCTGGAAGGGCGGGTGCGGAAAGAACAACGGAACAAAGAGGCACCAAGGTTCCGGGGGAGGGTCGTCAAGGACCGATATCGCGGTTCGGATCGTGGCTTCGTCAAAATCCAAATGGACGTCGTCGGGGCGTCTCCCGTCGTAATACAGGTTCCACAAAACATCTCGCTCACGTGTGAACTGCCCGATCTGAGATGTTGGTGGTTCAACGAAGCCGGCAAAGCTGGTGGAAGCCTCGGTAACGCCGGGTGCAAACGTGTCGCCGCGCAAACCAGCCCACACAACGGTGTACCCGTCGTCTTTGAGGTACCGCAACATGTTGGGTTCGTACGGCTTGATGAGGTTGGTAAGGGTC
>JAUIIS010000371.1 GCA_030431575.1 Acidimicrobiia bacterium
CTCCCTCGTAACTTCCCAACCGAAGACCAACGGACCGCCATGCGTCGGGGCACACAAGCCATCCATGGCGAGGGTGGGCTGCTCACGGTCTACGCCCCCGACAGGCCTGGTGTCTTCAGCCGTATTGCAGGCGCAGCGACCCTCAACGGCCTCGAGGTCGTCGAAGCCGCAGCCCACACTGAGTTCGGCATTGCTCTGGCCATGTTCCAGGTGCAGCCTCGGTTTGCTGACTCTATTGATTGGGCCAAGGTCAGCGAATCGGTTGGCGATGCCCTCAACGGGCGTCTGGCCCTCGCAGCCCGTATCGACGAACAGATCAGGACCTACAGCCCACGGACCACCACCATGGCTCCCCAACCAGTGGTGGAGACCCGGGTAACCATCGACAACGAGTCGTCGTCTGCGGCCACCATTGTTGAAGTGGCATCGGCTAACGGCATTGGCTTGCTGTACTACGTCACGCGTGCGCTGAGCCAGCTAGACCTCAACATCGCAACCGCAAAAGTGCAGACTTTGGGCGACGATGTCGTGGATTCGTTCTATCTTCGTGACCGGAACGGAGAAAAGGTCACCGACGAGGCCTACCTGGCTGAAATCCAGCGGGCACTCGACCACGCACTGCTCGTAGCCTTTCTCCCACAGGAGACACTGCATGGCTGACGAACGAGATCTGCTGCGATGGGCCGAAGCGCTGTCGGGTATTGCCCGCACAGGCCTTGGCTTCACCGACAACCTCTACGAACGCGAGCGGTTCGAAGAAGTCCTCCAGGTGGCCGCCGACATCCGGTCACGGGCCAGCGACGGGCCGACGCCCGATAACCTCGTCGACGAGTGGCTCAAAGATGTGGGCCAGGGGGTGCCGGGCTATGTCACCCCAAAGGTCGCCATCGGCGCCGTTGTTGGCAACGACCAAGGCGAAATGTTGCTTATCCAGCGAGCCGACTCAGGCGTGTGGCTTTTCCCAACCGGCTGGGCCGACGTGGGCTACTCGGCGTCTGAGGTCGCCGAGAAGGAAGTCCACGAAGAGACCGGCATCGAAGTCGAAGTCGTCCGCCTCATCTCGGTGCTCGACGGCATGCGTCAGGGGTTCACCCGGATGCCGCTGTATTCGCTGGTGTTTCAATGCCGAGTGGTTGGCGGCGAACTCAAGGGACACCCGCTCGAAGTAACCGACGTTGGTTTCTTTGCCGAGGATGCGCTGCCCGAACCGGTGGCCAACGCCGACAAGTGGACCAGGCACGCATTTGCCGCCATCAGAGACGAACCAGTCGACGTGGAGTTCGATCATCCCCGCAGGCCTACGTGGCGCAACGATGGAGAAGAGTCATGAGCACACCCTTTGCGTTTAGCCCCAACATCGAGGACACCGCGCAGGTAGCTACAGGGGTCACCCGAGATGGGCTTACGCAGCTGCGTCGCTACTGGCCCGCCGACAACGCCCGCGCCGCCGTGCTGATTGTGCACGGCATTGCCGAGCACTGCGGTCGCTACGAGCACGTGGCCCGCCAGCTCAACGCAAATGGCATCTCGGTTGTGGGCTACGACCAACGTGGCCATGGCGCCTCTGGCGGGCGGCGCGGCCACGTAGATCACATGAGCCAAATGCACGATGACGTCGAGGACCAGCTCGCCGCAATACGCGAGCTGGGTCTGCCTACCGCACTGCTCGGGCACTCGATGGGCGGTCTCATAGTTGCCAGCTACTGCTTGACCGACCGTTCAAAGCCCGACGCCGTGGTTTTGTCGGCTCCGGCGCTGAGCATCGACGCCAAGAAGGCTGTGCAGGGCCCGCTGCTCGCCATCTCCAAGCTCACCACCAAGCCCGCCATGAAGCTCGGCCTTGCCTTAGAGGACCTCAGCAGTGACCCGCTGGTGGGCGAAACCTACGCAGCCGACCCGCTGGTCGGAGACAAAGCAAGCCTGGGGCTGCTTGGGGCCATGGTTGAAACCACGAGATCCGTTGCAGCCAACCTTGATTCGTGGTCACTCGATACCTTGGTCATCCATGGCGCAGAGGACAAGCTTGTGCTGCCGACCGCCAGTGAGCCGATTGGACAACAGGTTCAGGTGAAGCGAACGCTCTACGCCAACGGTCGCCACGAACTCTTCAACGAGCCGTGGGGGCCGTCGGTTGTCGACGACGTCGTAGCCTGGCTAGACACCGCGTTGGCCTAGGAGGGTGGACCGGACAGGACACTAGGTGTCGGGTTGCTCTCGAAGGAACTGCTCGACCTCTTCGACCAGCGCTTCTGGGTCTGGTTCGCTGAGTTCGCCCTCGTCGTATTGCGCTTCGAGGGTGTTGACGTATTCGGAAGTCTCGTCGTCTTCGGAGACCAGCTCGGTTATTTGGCGTTCGTACGCGCTGGCTGCGATCTCTAAATCCGTGGCGTTGATGGCCACGTTGAGGAGGTCTTGCAGACGTTCGATCAACGCCAGCGCAGCCTTGGGAGAGGCGGCGCCCGACACGTAGTTGGGCACTGCAGCCCACAACGACGCCGAGGGGATCCCGGCCTCTTGGGCAGCCTGGTTGAGGACCCCCACAATGCCGGTGGGCCCCTCGTAGCTGGACTGTTCTAGGTGGAGGCGTTCGCGGAGTTCGGGGTCGTCGCTGCCGCCGTAGATAGTGACTGGGCGGGTATGGGGTGTCTCGGTCAGCAGCGCTCCCAAGGTGACCACCATGGACACGTCGTACTGTTTGGCCACCGCAATCACCTGGTCGGTGAAGGTGCGCCAACGGAGTTGAGGTTCGATGCCCTGCAACAAGATGACGGGTCGTGGTTCGATTGCGGCGCTGAGGTGGTTGGCGGGCCAGTGCAGTTGACGCGAGTCGTCGTCGAGTTCGACAACGGGACGCACTGACGCAAAATCGAAGAACTCCTCCGGATCGATTTCGGCGAAGTGCTGGGCGTCCCAGCGTTGGTCGAGGTGGCGGACGGCCCAGGTGGCAGCGTCGCCTGCGTCGTTCCAGCCGTCGAATGCGGCGATGAGGACGGGACGCTCCAGAACAGGCCGGCCACGCCACGTGAGATGTTCAGTGGACATTAGATTCAGGCTATCTGAGATGGCCCCGATCCATCACCGCGCTGCCAGTACCATCGGCTCATGGTCACCATCCACGAGGTCATAACGGTCGACGACGAACTGGTAGCGGCTTTTGCCCGGCTGATTCCTCAGCTTTCGTCTTCGAGCCCACCGCCAACAGCCGAGGAACTCCAGGCAATGGTCGATTCCGACGCGTCCACCATCATTGTGGGCCGCGACGAATCCGGAACCATCTTGGGAGCCATGACCTTGGTGCTTTTCCGTATCCCCACCGGCATGCGCGCGTGGATCGAAGATGTCGTAGTGGACGATGCCGCACGCGGCATGGGAGTGGGGCGTCTGGTGAACGAACGCGCACTGGAGATAGCGGAGGAGGCCGGTGCCAAGACCGTCGATCTCACTTCGCGCCCCAGCCGCGAAGCGGCCAATCGTCTCTACCAGCGCATGGGTTTCGTGGCCCGCGAGACCAACGTCTACCGCTACACCTTCGAGTAACGCCGAGCCTTACCC
>JAUIIS010000372.1 GCA_030431575.1 Acidimicrobiia bacterium
AACCAACGGTGTAAAGGTGGACGTCGGTACGGCGCTGTCGAAATTCAATCGGAAGGAATACCATCATGTGTTCCCGCGCGCTTTCTTGAAGGGGCGCGCCTTGCCGACCGAGAAGATCAATTCGCTCTCGCAGGATACAAGGGATCTGATCAAGGAACTCGATCCGGAGTACCCGGTCCATATCGATGCCTATATCAGCCGGGACTTGCCAGAGGATTACGCCCAACGAAGACTCGACTTGCGCAGCCGCCTGCGCGAGCTTAGCAATCTGGGTGGCAAGAACGTGACCTACAAGATCCACGAGTTGGATATCGGCAGCGAAGAAGCCCACAACGCGCAGACGCGTTTTGGCATTCAGAAGGCGCCGGTCATGATCGAGGTTCGTGGCGCGGTTTCGCAGCAGGAAATCATTTTCGGAATCTATTGCAAGAGTGGTGCCCAGCAGGTACTCACCCCGTTCCTCGGCAAGATCGGTGGCGAAGGTATGGAACGCCTTCGCCAACGCGTCGCAGCCGAGATCACGACCACCTTTGCGTCGCACTACACCAGCCGCATAAGCCTGAGCGAGGTTCTCGACCCCAAGATCGCCAGTGCCTATGCAGCCCAAGCCACTGGCAAGAAGTACCTCATTACCCCCTCGACCCAAGGGGCCTAGCGTATAGGTGGGCGGAACCAGCCGTTGGGGCGCCGGCCCAGCTTGGGCCTAATGTGGCCACTATGGCTGGACATGTGGTGGTGTGTGTCGGGCTCGTCAAAGAGTTCGGAAGCTTCCGAGCGCTCGACGAGCTGAACCTTGAGGTTTTCCCCGGCGAGGTTCACGGGTTTCTCGGACCAAACGGGGCAGGCAAGTCTGTCACCGTCCGCACCTTGTTGGGTCTGCTCAAACCCACAGCAGGCCGAGTCACCGTGTTGGGCAAAGACCCATGGAGCGACGCTGTCGAACTCCACCACCACATGGCGTACGTCCCAGGCGACACCTACCTGTGGCCCAATCTCACCGGCGGCGAGATCTTGGACTACCTGGCTCGCCTCCGCGGAGGAGACAATCACCAGCGCCGCGAAGAACTCATCGAGCACTTTCAGCTCGACCCGTCCAAGAAGGCCCGCACCTACTCCAAGGGCAACCGACAAAAAGTTGCGCTTATCGCGGCCCTGGCTTCACAAGCCAGCTTCTTCATCTTCGACGAACCAACCAGCGGCCTCGACCCACTGATGGAAGCAGTCTTTCAAGAACGAGTAGCCGAAGTGACGGCGTCTGGGGGGTCCGTGTTGCTGTCCAGCCACATTTTGGGCGAGGTCGAACGCGTCTGCGAGCGGGTCACCATCATTCGCAACGGCGCCACCGTCGAGACCGGCCGCCTCGAGGACCTACGGGGATTGTCCTCTACCACCATTAACGTCACGCTCAGCGCAGCACCCGGACCACTCGATGATCTCAGAAGCCACCAGTTCGTCAACGATGTGCAGGTTGCGGGTACCGCAGTGACCGTCAACGTCGAGCACTCCGGCATTGGTTTTGCCACCAGCTACTTGGCCAACCTTGGGATCGTGTCCATCGAAAGCCAGCCGGCCACTCTCGAAGAACTCTTCATGCGCCACTACGACCAAGAACTGGCCGACTCCGGGGTGCAGAGGTGACCGCTGCGCTACGCGTTGGCGGGTTGAGCGGAACGCAGCTTCTTACCGGCTTCATCCTTCGACGCGACCGACGGCGCCTTGCACTTTGGGTGCTTGGGCTTATTGGGCTTGTGGGGCTATCTGCCGACTCCATCTACAGCCTTTATGCCACCCCGGAGCAGGTTCAGCAGTACGTGACCAGCGTCGAAGGCAACCCCGCAGTCATCATGTTTGCCGGACCCGGCTACGGGTTCGACGACCCCAACGTCGGCACGATTCTGGTTAACGAACTGTCCTTGTGGATGGCTTTGGCTTGCGCGGTGATGAGCATGTTGTTAATGGTGCGGCACACCCGCGCCGAAGAAGACAATGGTGGCGCCGACCTGGTGCGCGCCCAACCTGTTGGGCGCAACAGCCCCATAACGGCCGCCATGACAGTAGCCATCGGCGCCAACCTCATCATTGGCCTGGTCAGCGCCGCTGTCATGATCGCCGTGGGCTTCGACGTCGCGGGATCCATTGCCCTCAGCACGTCGTTTGCACTGGTGGGCGTTGTGTTCGCCGGCGTTACTGCGGTGTCGTCCCAGTTCGCTCCCACCGCCCGAGCCGCCTCAGGTCTTACCGCTGCAGTGCTCGCAGTCACGTACATCTTGCGTGGTGTGGGCGACATCCGGGAAGGCTGGCTCTCGTGGGCCTCACCGTTTGGGTGGGGGTTGGGGGTACGAGCGTTTGCGTCCGAACGATGGTGGACGCTCGCCTTGTTAGTCCTGCTCGCCGCACTGTTGATCTGGCTGGCGTTCTGGCTCATAGATCGGCGTGACCTTGGCTCGGGGCTTCTCCAAGAACGGCGCGGTCAGCCAGTGGCTGCGCCCTGGCTAGCCAATCCCACTGCCATGGCATGGCGCATGCAGCGCATGAGTATCGGCGGCTGGGCGACCGGTGTGTTTGTCATGGCCTTGCTCTTTGGTTCAGTTAGCGACGCCATCGAATCGATGATCGAAACCAGCCCAGAACTCGCTGAGTTCATGCCTGGCATCGATGGGGCCAGCGTTACTGAGGCGTTCCTGGCATCGTCGCTTGCCATGCTGGCGCTGTTGGCCGCCGGGTTTGCGTTGTCGTCCAGTCTGCGAACTCGCAGCGAAGAGACATCGGGCCACGCCGAGATGCTGCTAGCCACGCCCACTAGCCGCCCCAGGTTCGTGGTCGCCCACGTTTGGATTTCGGTGGCTGGCTGCTTCCTCCTGATGCTGGCTGCCGGGCTGGGGCTAGCCATTGGAAACGCGCTAGTCGTGGGCAACACCGGCGAGTTCGTTGCGCTGTTGGTGGCCGCCATACAACTCCTGCCTGCAGTCCTGGTGTTCGTCGGCGTCGGCATCGCGGTCTTTGGTTGGTTGCCTCACCAAACCGCTGCCGCATGGATCACCTTCGCTGCCTCGGTGGTGATCGGCATTCTTGGCGACCTACTCGACTTGCCCAACGCGGCAACAGCCTGGTCGCCTTTCGAGATGCTGGCGGCAGTTCCCGCAGAAGACTTCGAAGCTCTGCCTGCGTTGGGGCTGCTAGCAGTATCCGCGGTGCTGGTGTCCGTCGGTGTTTGGCGCTTCGCCAACCGGGACCTTGAGCCCTAACCCCCTAGGCACTAGTTGCCCGAGACCCGACGGTCGTGGCCGTGCCAGTGCGGTTCGCGCAAGACCTTGCGGGCCAGCTTGCCCACCGGCGACTTCGGAAGCTCCTCAGTGGTGAAATCCACACCGACCGGCTTTTTGTAGCTCCCAAGCCTGTGGGCGCAAAGCCCAATGAGTTCATCGGCCGTGACCGTGGCCCCCTCGACCACCATGACCACCGCGTAGGGGCTCTCGCCCCATCGCTCGCTCGGAACCCCAAAGACACCTGCCTCGACCACATCGGGATGGTCGGTGAGGACGT
>JAUIIS010000373.1 GCA_030431575.1 Acidimicrobiia bacterium
CTCAGCGCTCCGGTTGGCCGGTGCCGGGTCACCTTGAAGAGCGCAGCTGCGACGAGAGCGAGTGCAAGCCACCGAACCCCCACCGGCGCCATCGGCGCCGAGGCCGCCACCCAGGCAATGGTTTCCAAAAGCATCACCGCAAGGTTGGTTGGGGCATGGATAACCTCTGCTAGCCAATCCGGCCCAATACCCGCGACGAGGCCGGCCGTCATGCCCCACGCCATTACCCCTCCCGCAATTGGACCGGCCACCATGTTGGCCGGGATAGACACCAGCGAGATGGGACCAAACGTGGTCACCAGGATTGGGGCCACGGCGAGCTGTGCGGCCACCGTGACTGCCAATGGTTCTACAACCCAACGCGGCCCCCTGAGCTGGGCCGCGACGAGCGGTTGGAGCCCCACGATGCCTGCCGACGCGGCCACCGACAGCTGGAATGCGACAGTCGACGCGAGGAGCGGGTCGACCACCAACAAGGCAACGACGCTGCCCGCTAGCATGCGCCCGCTAGGCGTCTCATGTCCACGCATACGGCCCGTAACCGCAAGAGCTGCCATGACGGTGGCGCGCAGCACCGACGGTTCGAACCGCGTGATGGTCGCAAAGAGCAACAGCACGGCGAGGCTCACCAGCCAGCGCCCGTGCCGATCCAACTGCAAGAGCAGAGGTGCCGCCAACATAAGGACATAGGCCACGTTTTGGCCCGATACAGCCAGCAGATGGGTGAGGCCAGCGGTTCGGAAGTCGGCTGCAACCAAAGGTGGTTGGTTCCGGTCGTCGCCGTAGACCAGACCCGTGAAGAGCGCCTTTCTGTCCGGAGACAGGACGTCGGCTCCTCCGCTGAGTGTGCTTCGCACCGCGTTGGCAGCCAGGTAGAGCGCGTTCGGGGCTGAAGTGTCGCCCACGCTTGTGACCACAAGCCTGGCAGCGACGTGGTTCGCCGCTCGACGGTAACCGCTGTAAGGCTTCGTGGTCCCGCTTAGCTGCACACCGTCGCCAGCCTCTAGCCGCAGGAGTCGTGTGGCGTTGGCCCCGTAGGCCGAGGCAAGGTAGCGGGTGTCGCCGATTTTCACCACGGCTGTGGTTTGGCGTCCTTGACGCTCTGGGTCCACAACCACCCGTGCCTCGCCCGCCACTTCTGCCTGGCCCAGATAGTCGAGGCCGGACCACGCTCGATGGGCCAGCCCCGAGCACAGGACAAGCAGCGCTACAGCCACGAGCATGTGCTGACGTGTCGCCAACGTGGCGAGCAGCATCGCGACACCTACCCACACCGGCACGCCCGCTGGGGTGACCGCCCCGGCGAAGGCTGCTGCGGCGGCGAGCCACAGATGGGCGGTGCTCATGATCCAGCGACCACTAACGGTCGGAGCTGCTCGAGTTTGGCCGGTCCAATGCCAGGCACACGCTCGAGGGCTCCAATGGTGAGAAAGGGGCCGTGGGTGTCTCGGTGAGCCACGATGGCTGCCGCTGTAGCTGGACCAACGCCAGGCAACGAGTCGAGGGCAGCAGCATCGGCCACGTTGATATCCACCAGCCCGCCAGAGTCGCCTTCTTCCGGAACACCGGGCGTGTCGGCGGGGACAACGACTTCACCCTGTGCCGGTACATAGATGCGTTGGCTGTCGACTACGAGTGCGGCCAGATTGATCCTGTCGGTGTCAGCAGTGATAACAGGACCGCCAGCCGCCGCGATTGCATCAGCCACGCGGCTGTCAGCGGGCACCTTCACCAGGCCCGGTGCAGCAACCGCCCCGGCCACGTGCACAACCACCTCTACCGGTGGAGACGCCTCGGCCGTGGAAAGATCTGCTGTTGTTGGGGCAACGTCTTCAGCAGACACCGACGGCAGGACGGTTTCAACTGGCGGTCCGCTGGCCCCTCTCGAGACCGTGATCGCCAAGATGATGCCGCCGACAGCGGCGGCCATGGCAAGGCCGGTGGCCAACGTAGTGAATCTGCTGGGGGCGCGAGGCTGGTCTTGGTCGGGGGCGTCGAGTTGGACAGCTTGTTGGCGGCCGCCGCTCAGGCGCCGTCGGAGCCGCTCGACAATGTCGCTTAAGCCTGGCTCTGGCATCGGACGCGGCAGCGGCGGGCCCGGATTGGGCGCACTCGTAGCCATGGTTTCCCTCCCACGAGAGGTAGAGACGGGGAGGGGGAAGCACGCTCATCGTAGTACGAGGGCAGGAAAGAACGCGCTACGCCCGTGTGGCTCGACCAAACAGCTCGCCCACCGGCTGCTATGAGGGCGGAACCCGCTCCAACCAGTACGCCTCGACTTCCTGGGGGATGCGGCGGTAGGCGCCCCGGTGGCCATACCCCTTGAGGCGCCAACGCAGGTATTGCCAGATGTAGGTGCTGAGAAAACGTACAGCCCCGCTGCTACGGAACTGGCGCACATGCACAAGCTCGTGACGGAGCAGGCGCCCGCTGGGGTTGGTCGAGCGCACGATTACCAGCTTGCCAATGGTGATGCCAGCGCTGCCTTTGGGGACGGGCCCCCCGGTCCAGAGCCAATACCCGTCGGCCTTTGTGAGTGCCACGGCTGCTGCCTCGTTTCTGTGGTGCCCTAGCCCGGTGTTGGTTAGTACAGAGCTGAGGAGAGGCGCCGACGATAGTCGGCAGCCACGGGGCTGTCGGGTCCAAGCAGTTCCAGGAGGTCAACGAATGACTGGCGCGCATCGTCATCGGTCTTTACCTGGGTGAGGAGGGCATCGAGCTTTGTGGTGAGCTCGCTCTGGTCGGCGACTTCGCCACCGCTACGAGCCAGGGCGGCCACGTGGCGCGTCTCGGGGGTTTCGGGCACACGGGCCAGCAATTCGAGCGCAGCCTCGTTCTCGTCGCGCTCGACCAGGATCGTTGCGAGGGCCACGATGGCGGCGGTGTTGTCGGGCTCCATATCCAGCACTTGGACAAGCGATGTCTCGTCACCGGCAGCCAGAAGCGAATCGACCAGATTCTCCTCGGGGGTGGGCAGGAGCCGGTCGACAAAGGCCTGAACTTCGGCTTCGCCTTGCGCTCCAACGAAACCGTCGACGATCTGACCGTCTTTGAGGGCGTAGACAGCGGGGATGCCTTGCACCTGGAATGCCTGAGCCGTCTGTGGACTCTCGTCGACGTTGACCTTCACTAGTTCGACTTGGCCATCGGTGGCGGCAATAACTCGCTCGATGATGGGGCCAAGTGTCTTGCATGGGCCACACCAAGGAGCCCAGAGGTCAACCACCACGGGCACGCTCTTGGAGCGCTCGATCACTGCGGTGTTGAACGTTGCATCGGTAACGTCGGTCATAGTTCTCTCAAACAGTCCGTGGAGGCCTTACATTCCCTGCCCAACGTGGGCATTACCAGTGTAGGGGCGCCCAAAGGCCATCGGCCGCCGAACAACTACGAGTTCGGTTCGCGACCTTCGCACTGTGTTGAACTAGGTTGACGGACGTCGCCCACCGAGCCAATTGCTTGGCTGGGCGCCACTACCGCCCGTAGCGCTTAGGAGGCCTGCACGCGTGCGTGTTGAGCCCGAACTTCATGCATCTC
>JAUIIS010000374.1 GCA_030431575.1 Acidimicrobiia bacterium
AAGCTCTACGGCGTCCAGTCCGAGGCCTACCCAGGCATGATCGCCGCGCTCGACGGCCGCACGCTAGAGCCTGGGGCCCACAACACCCTCGCCGACGGCATCGCCGTGAAACAGCCAGGCACGCTCACCGTCCCCATCATCGACCACTTCGTCGACGAGGTCTTCACCGTTTCAGAACCCGGCATCGAAGCCGCCGTCGCCTTGTTCCTCGAAGTCGAAAAGACCGTCGCAGAGGGCGCCGCTGCCGCCGCGCTAGCCGCACTCGTAGAGCGCCCCGATCTCTTTCGAGACAAGCGCGTCGGTGTCATCTTGTCCGGAGGAAACATCGACACCCGAGTGTTGGCCTCGGTGCTCATGCGCCAACTCGTCGACAGCGGCCGCATCCATCAACTCCGCATCGCACTCCCCGACCTGCCTGGCCAACTCGCACCCGTGATCGAAACCATCGCATCAGCGGGAGCCAACGTTATTGAGGTCAACCACCGCAGGCTGTTTGACCCACTCTCGGTCAGAGCCACCACGGTGGAACTCGTCATCGAAACTCGCGACCAACACCACGCAGAAACGGTGGTAGCCCTGCTCGGCCAGCGCGGCTACCCCACCCAAGAAGAACCCTGCTGAGACCCACGGAGACGCCATGACCAGCTACCCACTCACTTCCACTTCGACCGCCGGAGCAGTATGCACGGTCGACCACCGGGCATCAGCGGCCGGGGTCGAGATGTTGCGGCGCGGCGGATCCGCCACCGACGCCGCAATCGCAGCAAGCGCCGTATTGACCGTCACCACGCAACACATGTGTGGCCTAGGCGGCGACCTCTGGGCCCTCGTCCACCACCAAAACGGGGAGCCCGACTGCCTCAATGCGTCCGGGTTCGCCGGAAGTGGCGCTGACGCAAGCCAACTCAGGTCAGAGGGCCACACCACCATGCCGTTCCGAGGCGACATCCGCTCGGTGCCGGTACCAGGGTGCGTCGACGGCTGGGTCGCTCTGCACGAACGCCACGGACGACTTGGCTTCTCTGAGGTCCTTGCTCCGGCCATTGGGCTCGCCCGCGACGGATTCGAGGTCTCGGGACATCTCGCTCGCGCAAGCGAACGGGTACAAGGCCTCGCAGGCGCCGACCAATACCAAAACATCAACAAAGGCGACACGATGGTGCGCCCCAACGTGGCCCGGCTGTTGACCGACCTCGCCAACAACGGAAGAGACAGTTGGTACCTGGGCGACTTCGGACAGGCCCTGTTGGCATTTGGCGACGGCGAATACCATCAAGCCGATTTCGAGCACGTGCACGCGGAGTGGGTAGCCCCACTCGGGCTTCAAGCCTGGGGGCACCAGCTCTACACCGTGCCCCCTGCATCACAGGGCTACCTTTCGCTCGCCGCGGCCGGCATCTTAGAAGGCACCCCCATCCCGCCCGACGAGTCACCAGCCTGGGCCCATCTCCACATCGAGGCAGCCAAGCTGGCCGGCTACGACAGGCCCGATGTCCTCTTCGACGGAGCCGATGGCCAAGCTCTCCTCGACGAAGACCGGCTGTCCGCCCGCCGGGCCCAACTCGACCCTCAAGCCGCGTCAAAGGTGGGCGGCACGTACGGCGATGGCGGGACCATCTACCTGTGCGCTACCGACGCCGACGGCATGGGAGTCTCGCTCATCCAATCCAACGCCAGCGGATTTGGTGCGCACCTCGTTGTTCCCGGCACAGGAGTCTTCCTGCAAAACCGAGGGCTCGGCTTCACCACCGAAGCAGGCCACCCCGCCGAATATGGCCCGAACCGCAGGCCGCCGCACACCCTGTCGCCAGCCCTGGTGACCAGACTGGATGGGACACTGCGGACCGTACTTGGCACCATGGGCGGCGACGCCCAACCCCAGGTTGTACTCCAAATGCTGTCTCGCCTCCTGGTTGGCAACGCAACGCCAAGCGACGTCCTCACCAGGCCCAGGTGGGTACTCGAACAGCCCAAGAGCAATGGGTTCGACACATGGGACACACCCAATGAGCTTCATGTCATTGTCGAACCCGAAGGTGAAACCTGGGTTGCAGGCCTCACCGCGTTAGGCCACACCGTCGAATGCCGGCCCGTCAACGCTGGGCACGCGCACCTCATCGACATCGGTCCCGATGGCACCCATCGCGGCGCGGCAGAACCACGCGTGTCCACCGCAGCTGCGCTGTCCCCTTAACAAGGTCAACAACGCAGCACGTGGAGCAACCGTGTCCCCAGCGGTGCTGCAGGACTAGCCTTGCCGAGTGGCTTGGTGGCTGATCGTTCTCCTCATCATCTTGGTTCTGGTGGTAGTGGTCACCATTTACGACCTCACCCAGAAGAAACACGCAATCCTGCGCAACTACCCCGTTGTCGGGCACCTGCGATACATCCTCGAAAAAATCGGACCCGAGCTCCGCCAATACATCGTCACTGACAACAACGAAGAGCTGCCCTTCAGCCGAGACCAGCGGCGCTGGGTCTATGCAAGCGCCAAGAAGCAAAACAAGTACTTTGGCTTCGGTTCCGATGACCGCATCGGCGACCCCGGCCACATCGTGTTACACCACAACGCGTTCCCCATCGCCGCGGGAGCAAACCAAGACTGGGTGCCGTGCGCCAAGGTGCTGGGCAAGTGGCGTGGTCGCACCCACGCCTTCCGCCCCGACTCAATCGTCAACATCTCCGCCATGAGCTTCGGTTCGTTGTCGGCACCGGCCATCGAGGCGCTCAACGCCGGCGCCGCCCACGCTGGCTGCCTGCACAACACGGGCGAAGGCGGGATCTCCAAATATCATCGCCGCGGCGGCGACCTCATGTTCCAAGTGGGCACCGGCTATTTCGGTTGCCGCACCACCGAGGGCAGCTTCTCGCTCGAGCGACTTGTCGAAGCCGTAACCAGTGCGCCGGTGAAAGCCATTGAAATCAAGCTCAGCCAGGGTGCCAAACCAGGGCTAGGGGGCCTCCTACCCGCCGAGAAGGTCACCACCGAAATTGCCTCGGCACGCGGCGTTCCCCGAGGCATCACGGTGGCAAGCCCCGCCACCCACACTGCGTTTCACGACGTCGTGTCCATGGTCGACTTCATCGAATCCATTGCCGACGCAACCGGTGTCCCCGTTGGCATCAAGTCCGCCGTTGGCCAAATGGGCTTCTGGGAAGACCTAGCCAGACACATGGCCAACACCCAACGCGGCCCAGACTTCATCACCATCGATGGCGGCGAGGGCGGCACAGGCGCCGCACCACTGGTCTTCAGCGACAACGTGGCCTACCCATTCCGCACCGGCATGGCCAAGGTCTACGGCGTGTTTGCTGCGGTCAACCTGCACCGCGAACTGGTCTTCATTGGCTCAGGAAAGCTCGGCTACCCCGAAAACGCCATGGCTGCCCTCACCCTCGGCGCTGACCTCATCAACGTGGCTCGCGAACCCATGATGGCCATTGGCTGCATTCAGGCACAGAAGTGCCATACCGGCCACTGCCCCACTGGCGTTGCCACCCAAAACAAGCGGCTGGCGCGTGGACTAGACCCC
>JAUIIS010000375.1 GCA_030431575.1 Acidimicrobiia bacterium
GTGGCTCAAGGCTGCGGCGATGCCCTGGAGGGCCTCTGTAGCGAGCGAGGCGGTGGTGATGCGCACGGCTGGCGGCGTGGCGATGCGATAGGCAGCCCCGGCCCGCACGGCAAACCCGGCGTCGCGCATGGCTGAGACAACTGACTGCTCGTCGGGCACGGGTACCCAAACGTGCAGACCGCTGGGTCCCTGCGCCTGAATGCCGGCGTGCGCCAGGAGGTCTAAAAGGCGCTCGCGGCGGGCCTGGTAGCGGGCTTGAGCGCGCGCGACTTGCTCGGTGGCGGCGGGATCGGTGAGCAGGTAGGCGCTGGCTCTTTGGAGCAGGTGGCTAACCCATCCAGGCCCAACTTGGTGCCTTGCTTCGACGCGGTCGATGGTTTCGCGGTCGCCGGCAACCAAGGCGACCCGCAAGTCGGGGCCATAGGATTTGGCCACGGATCGCACGGTTACCCAGCTTTGACGCCCGAGGTTGAGGCTGAAGGCAGACGAACCCGCTATGGGTCCCGCATGATCATCTTCGATGACTAACACGGTGGGGTGCGCGGCTAGGACGTGGCTGAGGAGCGCCTGACGATCTGGGGTGAGCGCGGCCCCGGTGGGGTTCTGCGATCGGGGCGCCATGACGATGGCCGCTATGCCGGCGTCGAGGGCCCGCTCCATTGCGCCGGGCAGTGGGCCTTGTTGGTCGATGGCGATGGGTTCGGCGCGTAGGCCCATGGCAGCGAGCAGTTGGTACACCGACGCGTAGCCCGGATCTTCGACCCCAACGGCGTCACCGGGCCGAAGACGAGACGCCAAAACCCGGTGCACGGCGTCCATGGCGCCAGAGACGACGGTGAGATTGGTGGCGTCGAGGCCGTCGGCGGCGAAGTGGCTTTGTGCTGCCTGGCGTAGCTCGTCGACAACAAGGGGATCCCCGTACCGCCCTGGCTGTTTGATGGCGTAGGCAAACGCCGGGGCGATGTCGGGCAGGAGCTGGGCGTCGGGGTTGCCAGTCATGGCATCGACGATGCCTTGTGGAACCACGGCGGGCGCGACGGGAGCAACTTGATGGCGGTCGGCGACCAGGGTGCCTTGACGTCCGCGGCCCACAACAACACCGCGGTCGCGGAGGCGACGGTAGGCGGCAGCCACTGTGGTGGGCGACAGCTCAAGGGTGTGGGCCAGGTCGCGGACCGACGGGAGTTGCTGGCCTGGCAACAACTCGCCGGCTCGGATGCGCTGCTCCACGGCGTCGACGAGATCGTGCGCTCCGCCGATTCCAGAGAACTCGGTTGATGCCTTCGCATTCACAGAGATATTGTAACAGTATATGACTCCTAATGTAACAGCACATTCCGAGGCCTCAGGCCCTGAAGTCCCAGGCGAGGAAGTCCCAGGCGAGGATGTCCGGGTTCGCCGGGTCGCCGAGCGAGCCAGCTACGACGCCCAAAGCATCAACGAAATCCTCGATGCTGGTCTCGTAGCGCACGTAGGCACCGTTCGCGACGGCCAACCAGTCGTTATCCCCATGTTCTACGTGCGAGATGGCGACCATCTGCTCCTCCATGGCGCACCAGCCACGGGCGCAATCCGACGAGGTACCAGAAGCAAAGTCTGCGTCACGGTCACCCACATCGACGGCCTGGTTCTCGCCCGCTCAGCCTTTCACCACTCCATGAACTATCGCTCGGTCGTTGTTATTGGCACTGCTGAACCAATCGATGACCCCGACGAGAAGAGCGCAGCTCTCGAACGCTTCGTCGAGGCGCTTGTGCCCGGCCGCACGGCGGACCTTCGGCCCAACACGAAAAAGGAGATCGCCGCAACCGGTGTGCTGCGACTATCGCTGGACCAGGCCTCGGCAAAAGTGCGAACCGGCGGCCCAAACGATGACGACGATGACTACGCATTGCCTATATGGGCAGGCGTTGTCCCTATGACCACCACCATCGGAACACCGCAGTCGGACCCTCGCAACCTTCCCGACGTCGCCACACCGCACAACGTCATTGCGCTTGAACAGCCGTGAGTATTGGCTCAGAGCATCACTGCATTGGTTGGTAGCCCAAACCCAAGACGCCCAATTGGCTCCAGAACCCTGTCGGCCACCATGCCGTGCTGGGTGGCCACATGCACGTCGCGAAAGACACGTTGCAGCGCACTGTCGTTGTAGACCGACGTGCCGCCGCCCGCGCTATAGCAGAGGTCGACCGCTTCGGCGCTTAGCCGCGTGGCCGCCACCGCGGCCAACCGCAGCTGCCGACGCTCGTCCAACGTCGCCGCGCCAGTACGATCGAGCGTGTCCCACGCTTGGACCACGCTCTCCTTCAGGAATGCCCAACCCGCCGCCCGGTTCGCCTCAGCCTGAGCCAGCTGCGCCTGCACAACAGGTCGTTCGGCCAAACTACGGGCGCTTCCTTGGGGGACCTTGGCCGCAAGGTCCACCAACTCGGTTACGGCCCGTCGGGCTAACCCCACCGCAACAGAAGCTACACCGCAGGCCAGCGCGCCCATTGTTGGATAGTTGTAGAGGGCGGCATCGATGGCTACTTGGCGGGTATCGAGTGCGACGCAGCGGCCGTACGGGACAAAGGCATCGGCGACCCTATAGTCCGTGGATGCCGAACCCTTGAGGCCCGACACGTGCCAGGTATCAAGAAACTCCACATCGTCGATGTCAAAGAACGCAAACGTTGCCGCCGACCCATCGGGCAGCTTTGCAGGCTCGCCGTGGCCGTCCACGAAACGGACGCCGCCCCCAATGGAGGTGCAGTGCGTGCTCCCACTGCCCCATGCCCATTCTCCTGTCACCCGCATGCCGTCGACCTCCAGCGTGCCCACGCCCACGGGCGCAGCAAACCCCCCGGCGACCGCATTTGGCGCCCCGAAGATCTCGGCGGCAAACGGGGCAGCCAGCTTTCCGCTCATGAGTGCGGTGGTGTTGGCAATCATCACCGCCCACCCGGTAGAGCCGTCGTGGAATGCAGCGTCTTCAATGGCGTCGAGACCCTCCTGGACGGTGGCCTGGGCGCCGCCGAATGCCTGCGCTACCCACAACTTGAAGATCCCGGTATCGGCAAGCGTCGCCGCGAGGTCAGCAGGTATCCGGCGCCCCTCCTCGATCTCGTGCGCTCGTGCTTTCGCCTCACCCAAAGCATTGACCCAAGCCTGATCTGTCATGATCGCGAGCGTAGCTTTCTCGTTCGACACCACCCAAGGCCACGGACACGAACCAGGTAATGGGGGCCCTAAGCTAAACGCATGGCAACGACCGAGAACGAGCCGGCAGTCTTCAACCCACTCGAACACGGCTACATCGAGAACCCGTACCCGCAATTGGCGGCAGTGCGTGCCGCCGATCCGGTGCATTGGACACTTGTCGAACGCTGGGCCCTCTTTGGCTACGACGACGTCTTCTCGTTGCTGCGAGACCCGGACCTGAGCGTTGATGACAAGAACGCAACGCTCACCGACTCTCGGGCAGATTTGTTCACCACCATCGCCGATGAGCTGAACATCGCTCTGGAACCAA
>JAUIIS010000376.1 GCA_030431575.1 Acidimicrobiia bacterium
GAGCCAATCAGGCCGATGGAAGCAGGAACTGGCGGTGCTGACCGCGGGCGTAGTCCCCGCCCTACACTGTCTGGTCTTATCGTTCGCTCCTTGAAGAGGACTCCAACCCGTGTGCGGCATCATCGCCATTGTTCGACGCCGGGCCACCCGCGTGGCTCCCACAAGCGCCGAAATCACCGACGCCTTGCCCAATCTTGCGTCCCTTCCCCAAGACCAGCAGTCGCTGAGCGCGCTAGCCGACGAACTTGAGAGGATCAACACCACACTTTCGGGTGTTCCCGGCGTCACGTGCCTGATCGGTGACGACTCGCTTCGCGAAACGTTGGCTCATGCAACCAACTCCGGAACCAAAGCCATCCGCCAGCTTGAACACGAACTCGACAGCTTCGAAGCTGGCGCCGCCCTCGAGAGCATCAACGCCGCCCTTCTGCGCGTCAAAGACGCCATTTGGGCTATCGGGCGCGACCGAATCCGCACCGCCGAAGCTGTTGCCGTCTTGGCCAACGGATCCAACGCCGTTGGCGCCGTCGAGGCGTACACCTCAGTACAAGAAGCGCTTTCGGCTATCGATCGGTTGGAAGTGCGAGGACGCGACTCGGCCGGCCTGCACCTCCTGGTCAGCCACCACGGTCTCGACCTCAACGACCCCATCATCGCCGACGAACTCGCGGCCCGGTCCGCAGATCCGCATTTTGGTTCTGGATCAGTGCGCAACGCCGGCAGCCACCTCAGCTTCGTCTACAAAGCTGCCGCAGAAATTGGTGAGCTCGGCGACAACACCGCCGCACTCCGTGCTGCGATCCAAGACGACACTCTGCTGCGCAGAGCACTCGACAACGACACCGCGCATTGCACCGTTCTTGGTCACACCCGCTGGGCCAGCGTTGGCATCATCTCAGAACCAAACGCGCACCCGCTCAACTCCGAACTTTCCAGTGACACCAGCTGTCCGTACGTGACCGCAGCGCTCAACGGCGACGTCGACAACTTCGCAGACCTCAAAGTCTCCGAATCACTCGATATCGCGCCCGCGATTTCCACCGATGCCAAAGTCATCCCCACGTTGCTCGGCAAACATCTTGCCGCTATGGACTCCCGAGCCGAACTCGCAGGAGTTGACGAGTCCTTCCGCCGCACCGTTGCCGCTCTTGAAGGCTCGGTTGCCATTGCTGCGAGTGCAGCGCTCACCCCTAATCGCCTCCACCTCGCACTCCGTGGCAGCGGCCAAGCGCTCTACATTGGGCTGGCCGAGGATGCCTACATCGTGGCCTCCGAACCATACGGAGTCGTTGAAATTACCGATCGCTACATCCGAATGGACGGCGAGACACCGGGCAACCACGACAACCCCACCGCGAGCAGGGGCCAGATTGTCTCGCTCGACGGCGCCGTGGCCGGAAGCCTCGAAGGCGTTCGACGAGTCGCCTACGACGGCACAGAACTGGACGTCACCAACACCGACGTTGTTGAAGCCGAAATCACCACCCGCGACATCGACCGTGGCGCCTACACCCACTTCTTGTTGAAAGAAATCAGCGAAGCCCCCGAGTCGTTCCGCAAGACGCTTCGAGGAAAGCTCCGCGAGACCGATACCGGCTTTGCGGTGAGTCTCAGCGACACCACCCTGCCGCCCGAGGTGCTTGAGCGCCTCGCCGGTGGACAGATCAGCCAGGTCCTCGTTATTGGCCAAGGCACCGCTGCAGTCGCAGGGCAATCGGCCGCGCTGATCCTTGAGAGGGAACTTGAAGGCCGACTGCACGTGTCGGCGTTGCCTGCCACCGAGCTTTCCGGCTTTCACCTCCGCTCTGACATGTCAGACGCCTTAGTAGTGGCCATTAGCCAGTCGGGGACAACAACCGACACCAACCGCACTGTCGACCTGGTGCGCGCCCGCGGGGCCGCTGTCATCGCCATCGTGAACCGTCGCAACAGCGACCTCACCGACAAGGCAGACGGCGTGCTCTACACCTCCGACGGTCGCGATGTCGAGATGAGCGTCGCGTCCACCAAAGCCTTCTACGCACAAATCGCTGCCGGAGCGCTTCTCGCTGTCGCTATCGCCGACGCAGTCGAACCGAACCCAGAAACCGCCAGCCAACGTCGCCGCCAAGCAATGCTGGCATCGCTACGCGACCTTCCCGGGGCAATGGAAAGCGTCCTTGGCCTCCGCGAGCCCATACGAAACGCAGCCACCGAGTTTTCGCCGTCTCGGAAATACTGGGCCATTGTTGGCAACGGGCCTAACGTCGTTGCCGCACGCGAGATCCGGATCAAACTCAGCGAACTCTGTTACAAGTCCATCGCTGCTGACTCCACCGAAGACAAGAAGCACATCGACCTCTCTTCAGAACCCTTGATCTTGGTCTGTGCCGCCGGCCTCAGTGGTGGTACCGCGAGCGACGTAGCCAAAGAGGTCGCCATCTACCGCGCCCACAAGGCAGCGCCCATCGTGGTCGCCGACGAAGGTGCGTCATACCCTGCAGCGCTCGCGGTCATCTCGGTACCCCAGGTCGACCCGTCCTTGTCCTTTGTCCTATCAACCATGGTTGGGCACTTGTTCGGATACGAGGCAGCACTCTCCATCGATGCCCAGGCACGTCCACTGCGCGAGACCAAGGCCGCCGTCGAACACGCAGTTGCCATGAACCCGGCCATGAACGGCGAAACCATGCTGACCACGCTGCGCCCAGCCATTGCCACCAAGGCACAGAAGTTCCTCGAAGGGGTGCGTTCGGGCGAATACAACGGTCACCTCGAACCCTCAAGCGCCGTCCGCATCGCATCGTTGTTCCGCTACGCCATCGGCACCATTCCGCTCGAGTCCTACCAGCTCGACTTCGGCAAAGTTGGAACACCAGCAACGGTCCTCGAAGACCTCATTGCCGCGCTAACCGTCGGCATTGACGACCTCACCCGCCCGGTCGACGCCATCAAACACCAAGCCAAGACCGTCACCGTTGGCATCTCCCGCTCCGACGAAGAACTCATCGAGCTCGACACGGTCAAGGAACTCCTCGAAGCCGGCACCCCACGCGACCGCCTTAGCTACGCCAGCCTGCGCACCCTCGCCGCAGTCGACCCCGCCATTGCCTCAGTGTCGGGCTACATCCGTTACCAGATCGAGGGCGACGCGCAAACCGATCACGCCCAACTATCGGTCGTCGACCGCGGCGGGGTGGCTCGAGATCTCCCTTCACGTGTCGACCGAGACCCGTCACTCAAAGGCAGCAAGCACCTCGTCGCGGTCGAACAGATTCCGCTTGTCACCCGAGGCCGCCACGACGGCCGCATGATCGTGATCGTCCCAGAAGTCAAAGACAAACAAACCATCGGAATCACGTTGCTTCACGTCGTCCTCGAAGACAAGCTCAACGTCAGCGTGGCCCGAGGCGTCCTCCAGGGCTACCGCAACCGGTACTCCGGCCTGCGCGACTTCGTCACAGAAACTGAGCCATCCTTCCGCGAAGACCTGCTCGCCACAGTCCCCGTCCCGGACCTTCTCGTTCTCCCCAT
>JAUIIS010000377.1 GCA_030431575.1 Acidimicrobiia bacterium
TCGCCATTGGTCGTCTTCGCCGGGTTCGTGCGTAATCCGAGCATCGCCTTGAATCGTAAGTTTGCGGTAGGGGAGGGCGTCTTCGTCGATGGAGAGGCCAACCTTTGGGTCCCGTCTGATGTTGGCTAGGAACGCGGCGGGCGAGCGAGGCGTGAACACAATGTCGTCGCCGTCGAGAATGAACCAGGTGGGCACTACCCGCGGGTAGCCGTTGGCATCGACCGTGCCTATGCGAAGGAGGTGGCCGGGTTCTTCCAGCAGTTCGCGGACTTCGGCGTTGTTTAGTTTCGGCATTGCTCAACATCATCACAGGTAGCGGTGCCGGTGACAAAGAGCTTGGCCGGAGCTGAGTCGGTTGCTCGAGTACTGGCAACGAACGATGATGAGTCCATGACAAGACCGATCGTTTTGGTTCACGGGGCATGGGGCGGGGCGCACGGCTTCGGCAAGGTGCGCAGGCTTCTTGCCGCTGAGGGGCACGAGGTGTTCACCCCCAGCTTGACCGGCATAGGGGAGCGCTCGCACCTGACGCACCCGGGGGTGACGCTGCGCACCCACATAACCGACGCAGTCAACACCGTGCTGTACGAGGACCTCGACGACATTGTGCTGCTGGGCTTTTCCTACGGCGGCATGGTGGTGACCGGGATGCTCGATCATGTTGGCGACCGGGTGCACGACCTGGTCTACCTCGACGCGTTCGTACCCAATGACGGCCAGGCAGTCATGGATCTTGTGGGTCAAGACAGCGCAACGGCCGGCGCCATCGGCATTGGCGATGCTTGGCTCATCCCACCGATGCCCCGAGAGCTAGACGACCCCGCAGAACAGGCGTGGTCAGAAGCGCGAAGGACACCACAACCTGTTGGGACCTTCCGTGAGGCTGTGCAGCTTTCCAAGCCCCAGGAGGAGTGGGACGTATCGCTCACCTATATCAAGGCAACCGCGGATCCCGCCGAAGCCGCCGACTCGGGCTTCTGGCAAGCCGCCCGCCGCGCCCAGGCATCCGAGCGGTGGAGCTATCACGAGATCGCCACCAACCACATGATCCCAACTACCCACCCCGCCGACCTAGCCGCCATCCTGTCCGACCTCAGCCGCAGCTAAGCAACGGTCGTTCTAACTCCATTTGCAGGCCGCTGTTCTCGCACCTCTTGCGCCTGCTATTCAAGTCTTGGCTATAAGGCGGGCGGGCCCCGCCGAAGCCGACTAGGCGATGGGGTTCTTGTAGGTGTCGAGGTAGGTGATCTCCGACACGGGTGGGCGGGCTGCGGCTTTGAAGTCGGTGCCCTTGGTGTAGGCAACGGGCAGGAGGCCCGCTTGGCTCATGTGGCCGGGGATGCCGAGGAGTTCGGCTGCTTCTTGTTCTAGGCCGAGGTGCAGCGTGGTGTAGCAGCTGCCAAGGCCGCGGCTACGCAGGGCCAGTTGGAAGCTCCACATCGCGGGGATGATCGAGCCCAGCAGCCCGGCAGCGGCGTTGGTGAGGTTCGCTCCGCCAGGGGCTTCGGCCATCTCGTCGAGGCGGCCAATGATCAGTGGGATCACCATGACGGGGACCTTCTCGAGATTCTGCGCCAGGTAGTTGGCTGAGTCCAGCACTCGACCAGTTTGGCCACCGTCGCTGTCGGCGGCTGCTGCGGCGAGATAGTCGCCACCAGCGCGCCGGTACATTTCGGCGAGCGCCAGCTTCTTGTCTGCGTCGCGGACAACCATCCAACGCCAGCCCTGGCGGTTAGAGCCGGTTGGGGCTTGCACAGCGAGTTGGAGGCATTCGAGCAATACATCGTCTGGAACATCGCGCTCGAGGTCGAGGCGTTTGCGCACCGCTCGCGTCGTGGACAAAAGGGCGTCGGTCTGGTCAAGGTCAAATTCCATCGGCGTAGCCTCCCGCGCTTCGCTGGGGAGCGCCAGTCGGCTCGTTTCGCACTGCGTGGTTGAGTGTGGAAGGCGCCAGGTCACACTGGGGTCTCAGTGGTGTTCGGGCTAGAACTGCATGGCAAGAGGTCAGCTACCTAACCGAAGCGGTTGAAGCCGCCTTCGGAGTTGAGTACTTGACCGCGTATCCAGGCGCCTTCGTCGCTGACGAGGAAAGCCACGAGGTTGGCGACGTCGTCGGGGGTACCCCAGCGTTTGTCGGGGAACATGTCGGTGACGGCTTGGTGCAGCTCGGGTGTGGCCCAGCCGGTGTCGACGGGGCCGGGGTTGATGCAGTTGGCGACAATGCGGTGTTGGGATAGCGCTTTGTCTACTGACGCGGTCATTTGGTGGAGGGCCCCTTTGGTGACGGCGTAGGGAAGCTCGGACTCCATGGGCCCAAAGTGTTGGCCGCTGGTGAACCACAGCATCCGGCCAGCTGGGGGATGATCTGGCGGTGCTGGTTGGTGGCGTCGAGCGAACTGTTGGGCAAGGAGCAGCACGCTTTGCACATTGGCCGCCCATGACCGTTGAAGTTCTCCGACTGTCAGCTGATCGAGGGATTGCGAGGACGAGCGGGCGTGGACAGCGGCGACGATGTCGAGTTGGCCGTGGGCGTCGAACGCTTCGTCAATGAGGACCGCAGGCGCATCGGGCTCTTCGAGGTTGTGTTGGAGCAGCGGGAACGGTGTGTCGAGTTGGCCTTCGCCCCAAGGCATCTCTGCGTCGTGTGGAGGAAAGCCGGTGGCGACAACGGTTGCGCCCATCGCATTGAGCCGCTTGGCGACTGTGGCGGCGATGCCATTGGGTCGGGAGACGCCGGTGACAAGGGCGACTCGGCCGTGGAGTGGTGGATGTGTAGACATGAAGATGAGACCTCGTTGCAGGAGTTGGACACGGTCAGCGGCAAGAGTTCTCAGTCACACATGATCCCCAACCATAGTGCGACGGGCCTCGCCACCGCCTCGGGTTTCGGCCTCCGCAGCTGGTCACGCGCGTGGTCTGCTTGCGGGGGTCGGGTGTGGTGCATTTCATTTCGGAACGCGATCTAGACCAACAATCAACCCACGAAATGAAATGCACCACACCCGACCCCATTGGAAAGGGCCCGGGAAGGTGTGAAGCGGCGTGAGGCCAACGCCAGTGTCTGACCCCGTGCACGGGCGGCGGGCCTGAAATAGGTGGGGCTAGCGTTGGGCGGCTACACCAGTGGGATGGAAGAACTCGAAGGTAAGACGGCGGTAATCACTGGTGGCGCCAGCGGCATTGGGTTGGCGTTTGCGCACAAGTTTGGGTCCAAGGGCATGAACCTGGTCCTGGCCGATGTCGAGGAAGCTGCCCTGCGCAAAGCCGAAGAGGACTTGACCGCAGAGGGCTACGACGTCCTCAGCGTGGTCTTGGACGTGCGAAACCACGACGAGATCAAAGCGCTAGAGACCGCGGCCGTTGCGCGGTTCGGCAATGTCCACCTGCTTTGCAACAACGCTGGCGTGGGTGCCGGCGGCCCAGTGGCTGACCCAGACAACCTCGAAGCTTGGCGCTGGACCATAGACATCGATCTGTGGGGCGTGATCTATGGCTGCAAGACGTTCTTGCCGG
>JAUIIS010000378.1 GCA_030431575.1 Acidimicrobiia bacterium
CGCCCGCATCCGAACTGATCTTGGACGCGATCGCAAACGAAGGGCCGTTGCGATTCTCCCGCTACATGGATCTGGCCCTGTACCACCCAGTGGCGGGCTTCTACGCCAACGGGGGGGCTGGCCGACGCAAGGACTTCATCACCAGCCCCGAAGTGGGACCGCTCTTTGGGGCGGTCATTGCGAACGCTCTCGACGCAACCTGGGACGAGCTTGGCCAGCCTGAGCGCTTCGCCGTGGTCGAGGCCGGGGCGGGTCCGGGCACGTTGGCCCGGGCGATCCAACGGGCGCGGCCACGCTGCATCGATGCCATGGACTATCTCGCTGTCGAACAGAGCGCAGTGCAACGCGAGCGGCATCCGTCCACAGTGAACTCAAGCGACGCAATGCCTGACCAGATCGGTCCCGGCGTGGTCTTTGCCAATGAACTCTTGGACAACTTGCCCTTTGATGTCTTGGACTACGACCCCGCCCGAGGCTGGCTTGAAGTGCGTGTCGGCCAATCGGACGGCCTGCTCACAGAAGTTCTCGAACCTGTACTTGACCACGACCTGCCGCCAGCCACACCAACCCAACCCGTGCGGGTACCGGTGCAGCGCGACGCTGCCACCTGGCTGGTCACCACCCTTGGAGCCTTGACGTCGGGTCGGGTCATCCTGGTGGACTACGGGGTCGCGTATCCCGCCTATGACCGCCAGTGGCTGCGCACCTACGCCGAACACGACCGAGGTCACGACCCGCTGATGCAACCTGGCAGCCGCGACATCACCGCAGATATCGACATAGACGCCTTAGCGGCAGTGCGGATGCCAGACACGGTCCGCACCCAAGCCGAGTTTCTTGCCAGGCATGGCATCGAGCAACTTGTCGCCGAAGGAAACGAGTATTGGGAGGCTCACGCAGCAAGGCCAGACGTTGCAGCTATGGCCATGCGTAGCCGCAGTGTCGAGGCGCAGGCGTTGCTTGATCCCACTGGCCTGGGCGGGTTCGTGGTCTTGGAGTGGGTAGCGGGGTCGTCTCTCGCTAGGGGTTTGGCGGATGGGTGAGCGCAGCTGGCTGAGACGCCAGGACCCTGGGCCCGAGCGGCTCGGCCCGTAGGGCCAGGAGCGGGAAACGCCCTAAGGACCTGTGCGGTGACCATGGCTTATCCGCGCAGGTCCTTGGGGCGTCGGCCTTGCGCGGCACTAGACTTCTGCCATGGCAGATACCCGCCAACCGCTCTCCCGAGAGCGCATTGCTGTCGCCGCCTTGGCCTACATCGACGAGCACGGTGTCGATGCCCTGAGCATGCGCAAACTTGGCGCCATCCTGGGCGTGGAGGCCATGAGCCTCTACAACCATGTAGACAACAAGGAAGACCTGCTCACGGCGACCAGCAACCTGTTGTTCGAAGAGATCTTGGCGGCCTATGACCCCGACCCGGCAGCCACCTGGCAGACCGACCTAGCCACGTTGGCCACGAGCTTCCGCAAGGTCGCTCACCGCCACCCGCATGCGCTGCCCCTGATGACCGAACAAGACATGTCCACCATGGTCAAGTACCGGTTTCTTGAGCGTTGTCACCGGGTGTTGACCAAAGCTGGCTTCAACACCAAAGAGGCTGGGCTTGCGTTCGACATGGTCGCCAGCTGGGTGTTGGGGGCTATCCGTCAGGAGATGGGGACCATGGCCAGTCTGGCCACCGAGGCCGTGCAGCCCGATAGCCGCGATGACCGCCAATGGCTGCCGTCGGAGCTTCAAGAGGTGGTCGATTTCGTGGAAGCATCCAGCGCCTGGACGCCCGACCAACGGTTCGAGTTCGGTATCGCAACCGTCATCAGCGGTCTGGAATCGCACCTGCGATAGCGCTGACTGGCCGGGTGTCTTGCCAGCGCAAAACCCCAGATGCCGGAGCAGGACCGCAACGAAAGTGTTGCAGCCATGCCCCGGCACCGATCGGCCTTTGTCCCAGGCACGAGAGGTGTGTCGGCTGCGCAGAGGCGCCAGTCGACAGAACCGTTGGTTCGGCGCTACTTGGCCAAGCTGTCGCGGATCTCGGTGAGCAGATCCTTTTCGGACGGGCCGTCATCCGCTTCGGCTTCGGGAGCCAGCTTGTTATAGGCCTTCACCGCAAAGAACACCCCAGCAGCGATTGATACGAACTGCACAACCTGGGTGATGAAGCTACCGATGTAGATGTTGCCGCCATCAAAGACGTCGCGACCTAGATCGTCAACACCGGTCATGTCGCCCCAGTGGATGGAGATGTTGTTGAAGTCCGGTTGCCCAAAGATGGAGCCGATGATCTGCATCAAAATGTTGTCAACAAAGCTGTTGACTACCAGGCCGAACGCGGCGCCGAGCACGACGGCGACAGCGAGGTCCACCACGTTGCCTTTGTTGATGAAGTCCTTGAATTCCTGAAGCACTGTTGTCTCTTTCTTGCCTAGCCAGCATCGGATTGACGCCTGGCACGCCAAATAGTCGCGAAGCTCTTCGAAAAATCCAAAAGTGCGTCTTGACGGGCCCAGCCCCCAACCATGCCAGCGGAGCGGGTGTGTCCCCAGCGCAGCTCCGGCGCCAACACGGCGCTGGCCGCAGCGGGCTTGTAGTCTCGTTTCCAACTAGCTGATTTGCCGAACTACTGGGGGAAACCGTGACTGACGAGGCGATCGAAGAGTTCTACCACGAGGACCGTACGTTCTCGCCGTCTGAGCCCTTTGTGGCCCAAGCGTTGGTGAGCGACCGCTCGCTGTACGAAGAGGCAGAGGCAGACTACGAAGCGTTTTGGGCCCGCCAGGCACGCGAGTTGGTTAGCTGGTCCTCGGACTTCCACACCACGCTGGAATGGGACTTGCCCTTCGCCAAGTGGTTTGTGGGTGGCGAACTAAACATGGCGTACAACTGCTTGGACCGCCACGTCGAAGCCGGTAACGGCGACAAGGTTGCCTACCACTGGGAGGGCGAACCTGGCGACAAGATCACGATCACCTACGCCGAATTGCTCACCGAGGTGTCCAAGTTTGCCAACGTGCTCAAGGGTCTTGGACTCAACAAGGGCGACCGCGTCGCCATATATATGCCCATGATTCTCGAGCTCCCCATTGCCATGCTGGCGTGCGCTCGCATTGGGGTCGCGCACTCGGTGATCTTTGGTGGCTTCAGTCCCGACGCAATCATCGACCGCTGCGACGACGCCGACGCTCGGCTAATAATCACCGCCGACGCTGGCTACCGGCGAGGCGAACCGTCGGGTCTCAAAGCCAACGTCGACGCCGCGCTGGCCAACGGCGCAGCGTCAGTTGAAAACGTTGTCGTTGTCAACCGCTGCAACACCGCTGTGACCATGGTTGAAGGGCGAGACCACTGGTGGCACGACCTCATGGCCGACGCTTCTGCCGATTGCCCCGCCGAACCGATGGATGCTGAGCAGCTGCTGTATCTGCTCTACACCTCAGGCACCACGGCAAAGCCCAAGGGCATCATGCACACTACGGGCGGTTACCTCACTCAGGTGGCCTT
>JAUIIS010000379.1 GCA_030431575.1 Acidimicrobiia bacterium
TTGTCGGCGTGGTCGCGCATGACCTCGAGCTCGAACTCTTTCCAGCCCGTGATGGACTTCTCGATCAAGATTTCGGTGATGGGGCTTGAGGAAAGCCCAAACGACGCGATCTTTTGGAACTCTTCGGGAGTGGACGCAATGCCGGTCCCCTTGCCCCCAAGGATGTACGCGGGACGAATGATCACGGGCAGACCAAGGTCGGCGATAACTGCGTCAGCTTCTTCCATGGAGTGCGCAACACCTGAGGCCGGGACCTTGAGACCGATACCCACCATGGCTTGTTTGAACTTGTCGCGGTCTTCGGCGGTGCTGATGGCTTCGGCGTTGGCCCCAATGAGCTCGACGTTGTACTGGTCGAGCACACCAAGCTCGACCAGTTCCATGGCCAAGTTGAGCGCCGTCTGCCCGCCGAGAGTCGGCAGCAACGCATCGGGGCGCTCGCGCTCGATGATGCGGGTAAGGACCTCGGCGGTGAGCGGCTCTACATAGGTGGCGTCAGCGAAGTCTGGGTCGGTCATTATGGTGGCCGGGTTTGAGTTGGCCAACACGACCGTGAAACCCTCCTCGCGGAGCACTCGACATGCTTGGGTGCCTGAGTAGTCGAACTCACACGCTTGGCCAATGACGATAGGGCCAGACCCAATGAGCAGGATCTTCTCGATATCTTGTCGCCTTGGCATTATCGGGTGCCCTTCACGTTGTTCATGAGCTCTTCAAATTGGCCGAACAGGTACGCACTATCGTGTGGCCCTGGGTTGGCTTCGGGGTGGTGTTGCACACTGAACGCCGGTGCGTCAGTGAGTTGCATGCCCTCGCAGACCCCGTCGTTGAGATTGACGTGGGTCATGGTTGCCTTGCCTGCAAACGAGTCAGCATCGACCGCGAAGTTGTGGTTCTGGCTGGTGATCTCGACCACGCCCGTCGTCAGATTCATGACGGGATGGTTGCCACCGTGGTGGCCAAAGGGCATCTTGACCGTGGTCGCACCAATGGCACGGGACAAGAGTTGGTGGCCAAGGCAGATACCAAAGATCGGGATTTCGCCGACCAGGGCCGCAATGGTTTCGGTGGCATGGGCCACAGCGGCCGGGTCGCCGGGGCCGTTGGACAAGAACACGCCGTCAATATCGCGACCCAAGATGTCGGCCGCCGAAGTACTGGCTGGCACCACCTCGACGGTGCCCAGCGTGGCCAGGTTGCGCACGATGTTGGTCTTCATACCGAAGTCCATGGCCACGATGCGTCGAGCGCTGTTGTCGTCACGAACTGTTGGCACCACATAGGGGGCATCACAGGTGACCTGAGACACCAAGTCGATTCCGTCGGTACCGGGCTCGGCTTCAGCGGCGGCGCGCAGCTCTGCTTCGCTGGCCGCACCAAAGGCACCAGGCATGGCGCCAAGGTCGCGGATATGGCGGGTGAGGCGCCGAGTATCGATACCCCCAATCCCAGGTACGCCTCGCCGGGCCAAGAATGCGTCGAGGTCTTCGTCGCTGCGCCAGTTGGAGCGGCGACGAGCCAGCTCGCGGACGATCACGCCACGGCAGAACGGCTGGCGGCTTTCATCGTCGAGCGGTGTGACGCCGTAGTTGCCGATGTGGGGGTACGTGAAGGAGATGATCTGTCCGGCGTAGGACGGGTCGGTGATGACCTCCTGGTAGCCAGTGAGGACGGTATTGAACACCACCTCTCCCCCGGCGATGCCGTTGGGTGCGTCGGCACCTATGGCTTCGCCTTCGAATACGGATCCATCGGCCAGCACCAGGGCGGCTTCGCGGATTGGTTGGCTCATCGTTGGGCTTCTCCGTCTTTGACTAGCAATGCGCCGTTGCGCAAGGTGTGACGAACCTTGCCCTTCAACGTCTGGCCATGCTGGGGGTCGCTCTTGTTGGAGCTGGCTGAAACGCTGGCCCCCACGACCCACTGGGTTGTTGTATCGAATACTGCGAGATTGGCTGGGGCACCGGGTTGCATTGTGGCACCGTGGTGGTCCTGGATGCCCGCAATTGCGGCGGGTTGCCAACTCAGCGCGGCCACCACCTCTTTCGGGCTCAGTGACAGCGAGGTGAGGGCGACTGCGAGCGACGTTTCGAGGCTGCGAACCCCGTGGGGGGCTTCGTCGAAGGGCAACTCTTTGTCTTGGCCGCGGCACGGGTTGTGTGCGGAGACCACGGCGTCAATGACACCCTGAGCGACGCCTTCACAGACCGCTTGGCGGTCGGCTTCGGGGCGCAGTGGGGGCAACACTTTGTAGCGAGGGTCAAAGCTGGCCACCTGCTCGTCGGTGAGCGACAGATGGTAGGCGGCAACGCCGGCTGTGACAGAAAGACCAGCTGCTTTGGCTGCGCGCAGCATGCCAACCGACCCTGCGGTAGATAGCTGGTCGAAGTGGATCCGACCGCCCGTGAGCCGGCTGAGCGTAATGTCTCGCAGAATCATCAACTCTTCGGCTTCAGCAGGTATGGCGGGTATGCCTAGCTTGGCGGCGACGGGCCCCTCGTGCATGTGGCCGCCGGCCGAGAGCGCTGCATTGTCGCAGTGCTGCACCAAGGTGACGGGGAGACCAGCGCAGTAGTCCAGTGCTCGACGCATGAGTGCGTCGTCTTGTATGCCTCGGCCCGGGTCGACAAAGAGCCGCACGCCCAAGGCCGACATCTCGGCCAACGGAGCGAGACGCTCGCCATCATGGCCAATAGTGATTGCCCCTGCGACGTAGACGTCACAAAGGGCATCTCGGGTTAGCTGGCGGATGTCTCTGACCATGGAGGCGCTGTCGACGACCGGGTCGGTGTCGGGCATGGCCACTATGGCGGTGTAGCCACCCAGTGCTGCGGCGCGGGTGGTGGCTTCGATGGTTTCGATGTCTTCGTTGCCGGGCTCTTGCAAGTGGGTGTGCAGGTCCACGAGTCCAGGCGTGACGTAGCAGCCGCTTGCGTCGATCTCGACATCGCCGTCGAGGCCTGCGCCTACTGCATCGATGAACCCGCCGGAGATGGCAATGTCGGCGCTGCGCTCTCCCGTTGCATCAAGCAGGGTTCCACCTTTGATGACAAGGTCGCTCATGATGGACTCGCGATGGCGGCGTCGGGCAAAGGCTCGGTACCGGCTGGGGCTAGCAGCTTGTACAGCAACGCCATCCGGGTGACTACGCCGTTGGCCACCTGGTTGGTAATCACAGCGTTTGGCAAGTCGGGCACGTCGCCGGCGATTTCGACGCCTCGGTTCATGGGCCCGGGGTGCATGATGAGCGTGTCTGGATTGAGTGCATCGGCCCTGGCCTTGGTCATCCCGAAGCGCTCGGTGTACTCGCGCAAGCTGGGCACAAGAGCCTGGTTCTGGCGCTCCAGCTGCATACGCAGGAGGCAGACAACGTCGGATTCTCCCAACACGTTGTCGAGGTCCTGGCGCACCGCGACCGGCCAGTGGTCTATGTGGGCAGGCAGCAGCGTGTTGGGGGCGACGAAAGTG
>JAUIIS010000380.1 GCA_030431575.1 Acidimicrobiia bacterium
GCCAGCTGAAGCAGCGACTGCTGAAGAAGCACCAGCCGAAGAAGCTGCCGGCGAAGAAGCACCCGCCGAGGCTGATGCCGAAGGAGACAAGGCGTGAACGACGCACCTGTTTCTGAATCCAACGCCGCCGAGACCGCAGCACATGCATGTGCAGTGCTCGAGCACGTTGTGAAGTCTGTCGTTGGCGATCCCGACGCTGTGGTTGTCAAGGCCGACGCCAGTGGCGCCGAGTCTGTCTCGCTTACTGTTGCCGTTGGCGATGGCGACATGGGACGTGTCATTGGCCGCCGGGGTCGTATCGCTAACGCTATTCGCACTGTGGTGCGTGCCGCAGCAGTACGCGATGGCGTGTCCGTCGACGTCGAATTCCTCGACTGATCTACTGACCCTTTCCGGGGCCGCAAGGAGGGCGTCATGAGTCGCCTACCCACCGACCTCGAAGTTGGCTACATCGGCAAGCCTCATGGCCTGCGCGGTGATCTCAAGGTGCGCCTGACATCGGACCGTCTCGAACGGGTCGAGCCGGGCGCTTCTTTGCGTACCGACACGGTTTCGTTGACCGTTTCGACAAGTCGACCCCATCAGCAAAACCACATTGTGTCCTTTGCTGAGGTCACCAGCCGCGAAGCAGCCGAAGCCCTCACTGGTTCTGTGCTGTACGCGGCTCCGCTCGTTGACCCAGACACCATCTGGATCCACGAGCTCATTGGCTTGAACATCGTGGAGGCGAACGGCACCGAACGTGGCACGGTCGAAGCGGTCCAGGAGAACCCGGCTGCTGATCTGTTGGTTACTTCCAACGGTGCCCTCGTGCCGCTGACGTTCTATGTCGACCACGATGACATGAAGGTCGTTGTCGACGTACCCGACGGCCTTTTCAGCCTCGACGACTGAACGTCATGCGGATCGACGTCTTTACGATCTTTCCCCAACTGATCCAGGACTTCACTGCCGCGTCTCTGGTTGGTCGGGCCAGAACCAGTGGCGTCCTCGATCTCAGAACCCACGATCCAAGAGACGCCACTACCGACAAGCACCGCACCGTCGATGACACTCCCTTTGGTGGTGGGCCCGGCATGGTGCTTAAGCCCGAACCCATCTTTGCCATCGTCGAACAAGTGGCACCGCCTCGGCCGCTGTTGTTGTTGAGCCCATCGGGTCGGACGTTTAACCAGGAGTACGCGGCCGAGTTGGCCCAAGGCGATGGTTTCTCGTTGCTGTGCGGACGCTACGAAGGCGTCGACCAACGGGTCCGAGACCATCTCATCGACGGCGAAGTTTCCATTGGCGACGTAGTGCTCAGTGGGGGAGAGGTGGCGGCGCTGACCATCATCGAGGCCGTCAGCCGACTGCTTCCAGGGATGATGGGCAACGCTGAGTCTGCCGACGATGAGTCATTTGCCGACGGCCTGCTGGAATACCCGCATTACACCCGGCCCTGGTCGTTCAACGATTGGGAAGCTCCCGACGTCTTGCGTTCCGGTGATCATGCCCGGGTAGCGCGGTGGCGTCGGGCCAAAGCTCTCGAGCTCACCATGGCTCGCCGCCCCGATCTCATAGAGGCTCGCGGGGGTCTAAGTGCCGAAGAACTGGCGCTGTGTGAAGAGTTCGGGATCGTCACCGACTGAGTGGCCATTGTTCCCAAACCGGCTGAGCGACGATCTCCTTGACGCTGGGTTGGTCCTAGGACCTACTGGGCGTATCCTTGCCTAGTCGTACGCGGCCTCTCCGCGTGACGCTACGTTCTCAAATGGCAAGGAGCCAGGGTTATGAACCCCACCGATCTGGTAGATCAAGCCAGCTTGCGTGAAGACATCCCAGATTTCGGTCCTGGTGACACCCTCAAGGTGCACGTCAAGGTCAGCGAAGGTAACCGCGAGCGCGTTCAGGTGTTCGAAGGTGCTGTCATTGCCCGTCAGGGAAGCGGTATCCGAGAGACCTTCACAGTTCGCAAAGTCAGCTTCAGCGTCGGTGTCGAGCGCACCTTCCCGCTGCACACGCCAATCATCGAAAAGATCGAGCGTGTGTCTCGTGGCGACGTGCGTCGCGCCAAGCTCTACTACCAGCGCGATCGCATTGGTAAGCGAGCGAAGATCAAGGAATTGCGCGACTAACCGTCAGCTAGTGCCGTGTCTGGGAACGTAGGTGGTGTTGGGGCGGAGATGCTGTGACGTCCGGCAAGGCCCGAGCAACCGTGGACCCCTTATCCGGAATGAAGGTTGCGAGTACGCAGCCGGTGGCGGAGAAGGTTCGTTGGAACAGCGCAAACGAGGAGCGGTGTGATGGGCGGTCATGAATTGCTCAGAAGCCTCCTCGTTCAGTTCTGAGAGAACAGCGCAGCCCTTAGCGGCTGCGCTGTTCACGTTTTGAAGCCCGCGTGGGTCGTCCGACCCCTGACCAAAGCACCCATTTCCCAGCGATGCCTCAACCGCCGCGCTTCATGCGACGAAGCCTCGGGCACAGATTCGTACCGCGGGGAAGACCATGAAGGACATCACAAAGAAGCGACGACCCGATGAACGTGGGGTCACAGCCATCATCACTGCCATCACAATCGTGATGATGTTCGGGATGGTGGCTTTGGTGGTCGACGTGGGCCAGCTGTACAACACCAAGTCTGAGCTCCAAAACGCAGCCGACTCAGCGGCTCTTGCCGCTGCCGAGCACATCGAGAACCCAACTGCCGCTATTGCCGCCGCCCAAACGTGGGCGCAAGAAAACCACAACGACAGCCTGATTGTGATGCCAAGCGATGTGGTCTTTGGCCGCTGGGACACCACAACAGACACGTTTGTGCCCGGTGCAACGCCAAGCGACGCAGTACGCGTGACCGCCAGGCGCACCGATGCCCGAGGCAACCCGGTCGAGCACGAGTTCGCGGGTGCCATTGGCAACGATGAGTCAGATGTCGTGGCCTCGGCTGTGGCGAAGGCCAAGCTGACCATCATTGACTTCGAGGACAACTTCGAAGCTGGCGATGAACCCACGGTGCTTAGCTGGGGCAACGGGATCTCAGGCGATGAGGTTGACGGCTACGTGCTGGTGTCTGGCTATGACTACGCCACCAACAGCGGCGGCGACGGTGGTAACGAGCCAATGATCTTCGACGCAACGTGCAACAACCAGCCCACCAACTGCTCGGGCAATGACGACGACCTCTACCAGCCCGGGCAAGGCAACATCTTGATCTTGTCCGAAGACGGTGACAGCAGCGACCCAGATGATGAGGCCAAGGGCGGCCATATCGAGTTCGACTTCTCCAACCTCGGTGACGGCTACGTAACCATTGGGTCAATGGTGGTTGTGGACTCCGAAACCAATTCTGTCGTGTTGATCAAGCTGTACCGAGATGGCAACCTCATCGCTACCGCCGATGTGCCCGGAGCCGGCGACGGACACCTAGAGACCCGGTTCATCACGCCCGTGCCCGACATCGACTTCATGACCATCGACTTTGAAGACT
>JAUIIS010000381.1 GCA_030431575.1 Acidimicrobiia bacterium
CTTCGGCCGTCGCATGTTGTTTGGCCGCATGACGCCCAGCTTCGCGACAGCGCCGCACGGTGTGCGGCTGTAGCGAAGGACCATCGGCGGCAATGAGGTGAGACGCGACGATGGGGAGATGATCGCCCAAGTCAGGGCCGTGGATCTGTTCCATCGCAGCGGCAATCGCGGCGTGGGTGCGGGCCCGGCGGCTGTTTGACACTTCCGCAGACAGCGTGTGATGCACCAGGTCATGGACGAAGGTGAAGCGGTCCCGCCCCAACGGCGCATCGTTCACGAGCCCGGCCGAAAGAGCAGATTCGACATCAGCGAGCACATCCTCCTCGGAGCGATGCAGCACCACCGAGAGCACGTCAAGGTCGAACTCGCGACCGAACAAGCTCGCAGTTCGCAACGAGCTGGCGACATCGTCACCCAACTTGGCGACCCGCTGAATAATCACGCGTTGAACTGTCGGCGGAAGCACAACGTCAAGCTCCTCCTCAAGAATCGAGGCGACAGACCCCGACTCGAGGATCGAACGGAGGACTTCGGTAAAGAAAAACGGGTTGCCACCCGTCTGTTGGGCGATCTTGGATGCAATCTGCGGAGCGTGTTCGGCAAACTCTGCCGGAACCATGCTCCTCACCAGTTCCGACCTGGCCTCGTCTTCCAAGCCGTCGATAAGCATGACCTCCGCAAGCTTGGCTTGCTCGAGATCTGCCACCAGCTCATGGAGTTGGTGGCCAGCAGGCACGTCAGTTGTTCGATAGAGCCCGAGGAGCAGGATGGGTCCGGGTGCATGACGGGCCAGGTGCCGCAGGAGTTCGAGCGTGGTCGAGTGTGCCCACTGCATATCATCGATCACGATGAGTAGCCGTCGCCGTTTGGCCACGTCGCCGAGGAGGTCGGCCGTTGCCCGGAACAGGAGCTCCTGTTGAAAACCGTCCGTGTTCTGGGATCGGGTCTTCCAGGCTTCATAAGCGCTTTGGTGAACAAGCGAGGGCATCAGGACTTGAAGCGCGGGACCGAATCGGTCGAGGTGGCGCCTGGCAACATGGTGAGGCAGATGGTCGGCCAGGTAGGCAAGCGCTTCGCTCCACGCTTGAAACGGGACACCAAGCGACTGGTCACAGCGCCCGTAGAGGACAGTGGCCCCTCCCTCGTGAGCTGCCCTGGCCAGCTCGGCCGCAAGTCTGGTCTTGCCAATACCCGGCTCCCCTCCCAGGAAGACCGTGGTCGATCCAGGTGTCGGGGACTCGGCCAGGGCCGCTTCCAGCCTGCCCAACTCTTTGCCTCGGCCGGCCAACGTCACAAACGCTGACCGTTCAAATGCTGGTGGGAGCGGAATCGCAAGCGTCGTTGCTGGAAGGCTCCAGGAGTTACCAACAAGGGCATCACTTTCCGCAGCTGTTTGCACGGCGGGTGACTCATCCAAGATCTGGTGGTAGAGCGCTTCGATTGACTGAGACGGCGCCAGGCCCTCGACCGACAGGAGCGCCGAGAACTCCCGGTATGCCTCGACAGCTGCGGAGCGGCGGCCCGTCCGCGACCGCGCAAGCATCAAGTTGGCCCAAGCCCGATCTCTGGTTGGATGTTCGAGTGCAAAGGCTTCGGCTTGGCCGGCAATTTCACGATGTCTCCCGAGCGCAAGTTCGGCTTCGACAAGGTCTTCGATGGCAACCAGTCGCATCTCCTCCAACGAGATTCGAGCGGCGCCAAGCTGGCCATGCCGGGCAACGCCGCCAAGCGAGGCGCCATCCCAACGCTCGATCGCCGCACGGAGTGCAGTTACTGCTGCTTCGAGTTCGCCGTGGCGCAGCTCCGATTGGGCCGCTGTGATCGACGAACGCACCTGGATCGCATCGACTTCGTTTGGTCGTGCAGCGAGGCGGAACCCGTCAGGAACCTTCTCGATTCGCTCCCCCAACTCGGCGGCAAGGTTCTGTAGCTCGCGAACATGCCGCCGGATAGATGTTTTCGCGGTTGTGGGTGGGTCATCACCCCACACGGCGGCAACGAGCTCATCGGTCGTACATCGAGCGGGTGCATTCAGCGCAAGCAGAGCCATGACAGATCGGCGGTGACGGCCGCCAAGGTCATGAACGACACCGTCGATCAACACCGTGACATCACCCAGTAGGCGCCACCTCACCGACCGCTGACTGGGGACGGCAGTTCTCCCAATCGATCTCGATGGTTCCGAAGCGCCACTGCGAATCGAATCGGCTAGCTGCGCCGTTTCGTCGTCAGGGGTCACACCAAACTCGCTGCGTAGGGTGGCCACACATTGCTCGTAAGCGGCCAGCGCCGACGACCGGCCATCGGTGACAGCACTCGCCGCAATCACGTGGCGATGGGCGGGTTCGTTCCATGGCTCGATCTCAATCATGCGCCGACCGATGGCCAACACGTCGAGCCACCGTTCCTCGTCGCTAGCCCGTTGCGCACCGCTCGCAAGGCAGCGCAGGGTCAGCATGCGATGCTCTTCCCCGCGACTGACCAGCCAATCAACGAACAACTCGGCGCCGTCAACGTCGATCCCGGCGAGGGGGCTACCTCGATAGAGCGCCAAGGCGTCATCGACTCCGCCACTTTCGATCTGGTGGAGATCGAGCCCTACATCTCCGACGAGTCCAACGGTCGAGCGGTCAGACACCACATGCGGGACGTGGCGTCGTGTTCGCGTGAGCGTGACCCGGAGGCTGGTTCGTGCCTGTTCCTCGGGATAGTCCGACCACAGCAGACCGGCCAACGTGGCGCGGGAAACCGGCGCTCCACGATCCGCCAGATAGGCGATCATCAGCGCTGCCTTAGTGGGGATGGCTGCGTCGACCTGTCGGTCACCACACCAAATCTCAAGACCACCAGACGCGACAACGCGCAGTGGCTGTCCGTCCCTTGGCCCTTCCCCCATGCGCAGATACTAGTGCGCGGACGATGAGCACTGCGCCTTCGAAACCGACATCTGCCCAGCTAAGCCGCTATGTGGCCAAAAGCCCGACCGTCCGCGGCGACGGCATCTGACATGGGCGATGGCATCGCCAGCGTCGCCACATTTGTTGCATGGACGGCGCCACCCCGCATGATTCAAAGACCGAACTGACCATCCGGTAAGGTGCCGATTGCAGACATCCACAGGAGCAGTCTGGATCCATGGAAGGCCCCACTTCCCATTCGTATTTCTCCCAGCGACTCCGGCTCCACTATGTGGACTGGGGCAACGAAAGCGCGTCGCCCATGCTGATGGTGCACGGCGGGCGCGATCACTGCCGGAACTGGGACTGGGTTGCGCAGGCGTTTCGCGAGGACTACCACATCATCGCCCCGGACCTGCGAGGGCACGGCGACAGCCAGTGGGCAGTGGGATCGAGCTACCACCACGTCGACTATGTCTATGACATCGCCCAGCTGATCAACCAGAAGAAGATGGACCCAGTCACCATCCTGGCCCACTCGATGGGCGGCGGTGTTGCAC
>JAUIIS010000382.1 GCA_030431575.1 Acidimicrobiia bacterium
AGGGCCAAGAGCGGGAGATAGACGCAAGCACCTGTGCGGTGACCATGGCCGATCCGCGCAGGTGCCTAGGCCCGAGCGGCCCGGCCCGCAGGGCCAAGAGCGGGAGATAGACGCAAGCACCTGTGCGGTGACCATGGCCTATCCGCACAGGTGCTTAGACCCGAGCGGCCCGTCCTTACGCCGGGCGCAGCGATGTCACGTCGCCAGCAACCACGGTCCGAAGGCCCGCCGCGGTGAGCACCTCAAGGGCGCCGTTGGCCAAGACGTTGGTTGCGGCACCTTCGAAGGTTTCGGTGTTTGTGACCACCTTGACGTTGGTCCCCAGCGTCACTGAATACTGACGATAGCGCATCCAATGATCCGGCTCTTGGCCCGTTCCTGGGGGCGCGTGTTGGCCGAGTTTCTGGGCGTGTTCTACGGACTGGTAGAGCGCATCGAATCGCTCAAGCACCGCTACCAGTAGGTCGAGCCGAGTAGGCGGGTTGCCGAGACGGTCGAGCGTGGTTGCCCCATCAGCCAGCTCAGTCCCGCGCACATTAAGACCCATCCCCACAACAACTGCGATGTCGCCGCCGTGAATAGTTGACTGGGCCAAGATGCCAGCCAACTTGGCGTAGCCCCTCGACGAATCGTCCAGCACAACAAGATCGTTGGGCCATTTCAGCCCCACTTTGGCAAAGCCCATCGAGCGGCAGGCCTCGACTGCGGCTACACCAAACGCGGCCGTCAGCGAACCGAGCAGATCGGCTGCTAGAGAGGGACGCAACAACACCGATACCAACAGGGCATCTCCAGGAGCGGTCTCCCAGGTGCGGTCTTGGCGCCCCCGCCCCGCGTTCTGGTAGTCAGTCACGCGCACCAGCCCCGCAGCGGCGCCTGTGGCGCTCCTACGCAACAAATCAGCATTGGTTGAGCCGGTCTCGCCAACCCACTCGACGGGCCCAAACGCAGTCGCAGCCAGTGCTTGGGTCGCTTGCTTCGCCCAGATTTGTCGCGCTGATTCCTCTGGAACTGGCATGACCCCCCAAGTTATCTGCCACCATGGTGCAACTTGTCGCCCCGTTCCGGCGTGGACGACCCTAATCTGGCGAGCGCCAACGTAGTTACGCTCCCCCATTCCCCTTCATTTACGAGGTTGTTGCCGTCGTGTTCACCAAGGTTCTTGTTGCCAATCGTGGAGAAATCGCAGTCCGGGTTATCCGTGCCTGCAAAGAGTTGGGCATCACCACCGTTGCCGTCTACTCCGAACTCGACCGCAACGCGCTGCACGTACGTCTCGCCGACGAGGCCTACGCCCTCGGAGGTCAAACCGCGGCCGAGAGCTACCTCAACACCGAGGCCATCCTCGATGCCATCGAACGTTCTGGCGCCGAGGCCGTGCACCCCGGCTACGGCTTCTTTTCTGAGAACGCCGACTTCGCACGCGCGATCACCGACCGCGGCGTCGCCTTCGTGGGCCCGCCGCCCGAGGCCATCGAAGTAATGGGCGACAAGATCTCGGCCCGCAAGGCCGCCGAGGATGTTGGCGTCTCGGGCGTTCCCGGCACCACCGAGTTCGTTACCGACGTCAGCGAAATCTTGGCGTTCGGTGAATCGTATGGCTACCCCATCGCCATCAAGGCCGCCTATGGCGGCGGCGGTCGCGGCATGAAGGTAGTGGCCTCGGCTGACGAAGCAGCCAGCGCCATGGAGTCGGCCCAGCGCGAAGCACTCGCTTACTTCGCCCGCGACGAGATCTACATGGAGCGCTACCTCACCAAGCCCCGCCACGTTGAGGTACAGGTCATTGCCGACCAGCACGGTAACTGTGTGTACCTGGGCACCCGGGATTGTTCGGCCCAGCGCCGTCACCAAAAGCTCGTAGAAGAAGCTCCTGCGGCCGATATCGACCCCGCCATCTTGGCGGCCATGGGCGAAGCCGGCGTCACTGTTGCACAAGGCTGTGGGTACACGAACGCTGGAACCATCGAGTTCTTGTACGAGGATGGCGAGTTCTTCTATTTAGAGATGAATACTCGACTCCAGGTGGAGCACCCGGTCACCGAACTGGTCACCGGCGTGGACCTGGTGGAGCTCCAGCTGCGGGTAGCTTCTGGTGAAGTGCTGCCCTTTAGCCAAGATGACGTCGAGATCACCGGCCACGCCATCGAGATCCGTATCAACGCCGAGGACCCTGCCGAAGGGGCGTTCTTGCCTTCGCCTGGGCCCATCACCAAGCTTCGCACGCCGTCAGGCTTTGGCACCCGCTGGGATGGCGGCTACGAGGCTGGCGACGAGATCAGCCAGTACTACGACAACCTCGTTGGCAAGCTTGTTTGTTGGGGCTCCGATCGAAGCCGTGCCATTGCCCGCACCATCAGGGCACTAGAAGAACTAGAGATCGAAGGCGTGGCCACCACGGTTCCGGCTGACTTGGCCATCTTGCGCCACGAAGACTTCGCCGCCAACGCGCACTCCACCAAATGGGTCGAAGAAGTCCTCGACCTCACCGGTGTTGCGGGCGCCACAGGCGCTGCACCCGAGTCCGACGAGCCGCTCATGAAGCGCGAGGTCGATGTCGAGGTCAACGGCAAGAAGTTTGCCGTGTCCATGTGGGTCCCCGAAGCTGCCGCTGTGGCCTCGGGCGGGGCCGCGAAGCCGCGTCGCTCTGCAGGCAGCACATCGGGTGGCGCTGGCGCGGGCAACGGCAAGGTGGCGGTCCCCATGCAGGGAACCATCGTCAAAGTCAGCGTTGCTGTTGGCGACACCGTCGACGCGGGCGACACCCTTGTGGTCCTCGAAGCCATGAAGATGGAAAACAACATCGCAGCCGACATTGCCGGAACGGTCGCTGAAATCAACGTCGAAGAAGGCGCAAGCGTTGGCGGCGGCGACGTCGTGGTGGTCATCACCCCAGCCGAGGCCTAGGAGGGCGGTTCGGGGTCAGACCCTCAACGTTGCGGCCGCTGGGTTGCTCGCCGGTAGCTGCGCGGACCACCACGGTGCCTGAGATCCGATCGAGCACGCCACGACGCTCAGTTCGGTCCAGCAACGCCGTGGGATACAACAACAGTGCATAGGCAGCAACGACCGACAATGCACCTGGCACGAGAACGGCGCGAGCAACGGCCTGAGCCAAGCTGGGGCGCTTGCCGGTCCGGCGCGACACCACCCGACAGCCGGTGGCCATCTTGCCCATGGTTGTGCCCAACCAGGCCGTGGTTCCAGCTTCATACGCCACCCAGATCGCAATGAGGCCCACCTGAGTCCATGTCGAAACCTCCGAGGTGTCGTCGGCGCCAACTGCTCGGGGGGCAAACACGGCCAACGAGACCGTGGCAATAATCAACAAGTCCATAGCTCGGGCAATGGCTCTCGCCCCGAGCGAAGCAGGTTGGTCGTTGCTGGGATGGTCGGTGCTGGGACCGGGCTGGGTCACTCAGCTGCCTCGGTCAACACTTCGGCCAACGTGGGG
>JAUIIS010000383.1 GCA_030431575.1 Acidimicrobiia bacterium
GAAGCCTGACGTTTCGTCATCGGCGTCGCCGTTCCACAGCGCGCTTGCGAAGGCGTCGCGTTCAAGGTCCGAGAGCGAAGCTGCAAACGCCTCAATCTTGGCGCCGAGTGCAGCCGCCTGCTGCTGGTCTAGTTGCTCACTCATGGTGAGTGCTCCTGATTGTTGATCTTGCCATTCAAGACCCACAACAACACCGGTGGTTGCAAGAAGTGGATCAGGCTCTCGTTCATGTCATCCAGCTGACTACCGAGTAGCGGACGCCGCTCAGTACTTCGTCTACCGAGTGGGGAAACAAGAAGTTCGATGGGAAGAGCACAACATCGCCCTGCTCGAGGGGAAAGGGTTCGTCATCGAAGAAGCGAAACTCTCCACCGGTGAACGAGGACGGCAACAGCGCCACTGCGCTGACCGTTCGCTCTGTGCGTTGCATTGCATCGGTGTGTTGGCAAAAGAACGAACCGGGGCGGTAACGGAGCAGATTGGGTGCAGAAAACCGTTCGAGCTCCACCGCGTGATTCGTCCGAGAAACGTATTCGCCCATCCAGTCGTGCATAGCGTTGGCCAGCAGGCGGGAGGTCCCCCGGGCCGGCCCTGTGCCCACAAGCATGGCCTCCTTCGGGATGTTGAGTTGCTCGCTCGATCGGATAGCCGTCGAGACCTCGTCGTTGCCGACCCTGGAGGGTTCAAACGACGGGCTTTGGCCGAAGATGTCCAAGATGCGGGCGCCGAGTTCGGGGGCCAGCCCACCCCGAAGGCGAACGATGAAGTCGCAGAGGTTCGACGAAGCGCGCGGGCGGAGACGTTGGACAGTCGCATTTGCTGGCATGAGATCGAGACGGTTCGGCGCCCAGGCCGTTACAGCAGATTCAGATCCGTCACAGCACGACATGGACGAGCAGATCTCGCGTCCAAGCCACGTTCGCTTGTCGGCTACTACTGTCTTGGAAGTACATGGTTGTCTTGGAAGTACGCGGCCACCGCAACCGAAGGATGAGGGGACATGATCGACGCCAAAGACATCGAAACCCGGATGGCAGCGCTAGTCGCTCGCGATCAAGACCAAGTGAGCTGCCCGTTCCCCCTCTTCGCCGACATCCGCCGAGAAGAGCCGGTCTACTTCAGCCCCGCATTGGGCGCGTGGGTCATCAGCTCCTACGACGAGTGTCTGAGCGTGCTTCACGACCCCATCACCTGGTCCACCCGAATGCACACTGGTCCCAAACCACTCAACACCGTTCTGGGTGTGCGGATGGCCGAGTTGGCAGCGGATCCCGAGACCGCAGATCTCGTTGCTGCGAGCGCAACGGTCATCAACCGCGGTCCCGTCTTGGCTTCCGCGGACCCTCCGGTGCACGTCCGGCAGCGCAAGTTGGTGAACGGCGCGTTCCGGCCGGGTCGCTTGCGTGCGCTCGAACCGATGGTTCGCGACGTTGCACACCGGCTGATTGATGGTTTCGCGCCCCGGGGAAGTGTCGAGTTTGTGGAGGAGTTCGCCGTCGGCCTGCCCATGACCATCATCGCGCTCACCTTGGGTGTGGCCGACGACGACCTCGGGACCTTCAAGCGCTGGTCCGACGACATGGTGATGCCCGTGGGTAACCAGCATCCCTCGCTCGATCAAGTTCGCGGCTACCTAGAATCCCACCGAGAGTTCTCGGCGTATTTCACGGCCAAGATCGCCGAGCGGCAGGCACAACCGGCCGACGATGTCATCTCCGATGTGGCCAACGCCGAGATCGACGGCGATCGCTTGGAATTGCGGGAGCAACTGAGCATCATCAGCCAGCTCCTCACTGCCGGTAATGAAACCACCACCAAGCTCATCACCGCGTTGGGCCGATACTTGGCCGAAGACCCCGATCTTCAGGCCCGGCTGCGCTCCGATCGAGCGGCAGTGCCGTTGTTGGTCGAGGAGGTACTGCGGCTCGAATCGCCGGTGGGTGGACTGTTCCGCATGGCGACGTGCGACGTCGATGTGGGTGGGACCACCATCCCCAAGGGCGACCATGTGTGGGTCTTGTACGCGTCTGCCAACCGCGACGAGCGTCAGTTCCAGTGCCCAGCCGAGGTGGACATCGACCGACAAGACCTGAAAGATCACATTGCATTCGGTCATGGCCAGCACTACTGCCTTGGTGCTGGGCTCGCCCGACTAGAAGCGACCGTGGGGGTCAACGCCGTCCTCGATCGCCTCAATAACATTGATCTGGCCCCCCAGAACGAGTTCGCCTACGAGGACAGCTACCTGCTGCGCGGCCTTCGTGAGCTTCACCTCACCTTCTCCGCGAGCTAACACCCCCTACCCCAGACCATTTCGGCGACGCCGTTCTCTGCATTCCGCCCTAAAACGAAGAAACCAGGCCGTCTGACCCCGAAGCTAGGACTACTCCCTTAGTCAGCGGGGGATTCCAAGAACGGCAATGTCAGCCAAACAAGGCCGATGGTTACTGCAGCTGCTGCCGAGCCAGGGGGTAGCGTGAGGTCACCTAGCGATGGACTTTTACTCCCCGCTGGGGGAAGAACACCTGATTGTTGTCGGGTCTTCCTGTCCTATGCATACAGGTCGGCCCGGCAGCAACGGCCGCAGACTGTCGCTTTGTGTGCGTGCGTGCGATTTGGGGCTCTTACCTACCACCACGACGACGCCTGGAGTACGACACTGGTCTGCCAGGCTTCTACGGTTGGGTCACGTCAAAGGTTCCGTCTTCGTTGCGGAGCGGGTCGAGCAAGGTCGGGCACCAGGCAGCGGTCGTGAGAATCCACTGTTCCACATCGGGGTTCTCGCGCAGGAGCAGTGTGGTGACTAGCGTGCGCCCGTCTGCGTCACTCCACGTGGTGACGGCGACCTCGACATCCTCGATATCCGCGGCATGGGGCGGCACCGGCTGATCGAGGTGGACCACGTAGCCTGTCCAAGGCAGAAAGCCTCCGTCTTCGAAGGCAGCTGAGTATCGTGCGATTTCGGCTCCGAGCGTTTGTATCTCTGGCCGATTGCCTGGAGATTCAGCGGTCCCTCCCACGTGTCCGGAGCAAAACAGATCCGGTGCGGGTTCAAGCGTGACATCAACCAGTGCGTCGGTTTCGGGGAAGCTGTCGAGGCCTGGGGTAGGCGTCGCACTAGGTGTTGGTGTGCCGGTGGGGCGCGGCGTGGGGGAGGGCACTGCTGTTTGGGAGGGTGTGGGCTCGGGTTGCTCAGTCGGGTCGGTTGGCGTCGGTGCGGCTGTGGAGTCGTCCGTGGAGCCCGAGCACGCTGCGCCAGCAAGAACCGCAACAACCAACGTCAAACGTGCAACGATTCCGCCAAACAGGCCCCTCGTTGGTGGCGTTCTCATTCCACGATCTCCATTGCTTGAGTCCGTGCGAACATGGTAGCCGCAGGCATATGGCCATCTGCGTCGGCCCTGGCGACTGAACCTCTTGACTTGGCGACAACGTA
>JAUIIS010000034.1 GCA_030431575.1 Acidimicrobiia bacterium
GCGTCACCGTCACCGCTACGAGTTCAACCCCAAGTTCCGGTCTCGTTTCGAAGGCAGCGGCTTTATTTGCTCGGGCGAAAGCCCCGACGGCCGTTTGGTCGAGTTCATCGAACTCGAAGACCACCCATTCTGGGTTGGGACCCAAGCACACCCAGAGTTCAAGAGCCGTCCCGATCGGCCTGCGCCGCTGTTTGCGGCATTCATGTCCGCAGCTCTTGAGCGTCGAGAGGGCCGCAACCCACATCTGCCTGACCTAAGCAGTCCTGCCGAGGAACCAGCGGCGCAAAGGTGACCGAGCGCCAAGACCACGACCGGGTCGGGTTCAAGCCCCTTGGCGAAGAGATTGTGCACGAAGGGCCGGTTTTCCGCGTAGCCATTGGCCAGGTGCGGACCCCTGCCGGCGATGTCTTGACTCGGGAGTATGTGCGACATCCGGGCGCGGTCATGGTGGTACCTATTGTGGATGGCCATGTGGTGATGGTGCGCCAATACCGCGCCGTCATCGATCAATACTTGCTTGAGATCCCAGCCGGCAAGCGCGATGTTCCTGGCGAGGAACCAGCCACTACGGCTGTGCGGGAACTCAAAGAAGAGGTGGGCTTGGCGCCAGGGACGCTGACCGAACTGGCCAGCTTCTACAACACCCCGGGCTTTTGCGACGAATTCTCCTACCTCTTCCTCGCCACAGACTGTGTCGATGTTGGGTCTGATCTCCAGGGTGCCGAAGAAGAAGACATGACTGTCGAGCACGTTGCGCTCGACACCGTGCCTGGGCTCATTGCGTCAGGCCATCTCATTGACGCCAAGAGCATCATTGGTCTCCTGATGGCGCGCGACGCTCTTGGGGGCCAGGGTGCATGACAGCCGTGTCGCTGGGGTCGAACCTTCCGCCTGAGGCGCAGGACTTTCTGCTGTGGCTGAGCGTGGAACGCGGTCGTAGCCAAGCCACCCTCAGCGCGTACCGGCGTGACATCGAGAGTTTTGTTACCTGGCTCCACGACCAGCAGCGCGCCCAATTTGACCAGGTCGTCACCCAAGACATTGTGGACTACCTGCGGTTTCGTCAGAGCTTGGGACACGCCCCAGCAACGGTTACCCGGGCCATGGTGTCGATACGTTCGCTGTTTCGGTTCTTGGCTGCCGAGGAAGTCCGCAGCGACGACCCCACCGCAGACATCGAATTGCCACGAGTGCCGCGAGGACTACCGAAGGCCCTAAGCGAGGCCGAGGTTGCCGAGCTCCTGGCCTCGGTGGAGGGTACCGGAGCACCCTCCAGACGTGATCGGGCCATCCTCGAGGTGCTTTATGGCACGGGAGTGCGTATATCGGAGCTTGTAGGCCTGTCGCTGAGCGACGTGGATCTTAGTGATCAGACCGCTCGAGTCTTTGGCAAGGGGGCGAAGGAGCGGGTCGTGCCGCTAGGGCGTTATGCCCGCGAGGCGTTGATGGCGTGGCTAGCCCCAGAGGGGCGCGGGGCCATGGAACCGAAACGCTGGGCTTCTCGCGACGACAGCGAAGCGGTGTTCCTCAACCAGCGCGGTGGGCGGCTATCTCGTCAGGGTGGATGGGGAGTCCTCAAAAAGCATGGCGCTGCGGTGGGCTTGGGCAGTCGCTTGTCGCCCCACACCTTGCGCCACTGCTGCGCAACCCACATGCTTGAGCACGGCGCCGATATCCGGACTGTGCAAGAGCTGCTGGGCCATGCATCCATCACAACCACCCAGGTGTATACCCACGTCAGTCGACAACAGCTGCTTGCGACCTATCGGGCCGCTCACCCGAGGGCCGGGGCACGCGACGTCTCCTGAGGCGGTACCTTCTGGGCTATGCAGTGGCCGCATCTTGTTCGACGATTTATTGGGTCGGTGGTCCCACGGCAGCCCACCCAGGCCGAAGAGGCATGGCTGCTTAGCTTGCTGCGCCCCAGCGAAGCTGCGCTCTACCGGGCGCAGAGTCCCCAAGACCGCAGCCATAGCGTCACCTGTGCACTGCGTATTCGCGACGATCTTGGTGCCTCGGCAACGAACTCGATTGTGGTGGCCTCGGCGTTGCACGATGTGGGCAAGACCCGAGCGCACCTAGGCACGTTCAGTCGGGTGTTAGCCACTGTTGTTGGCATGGTGCTCCCACGGGGCAAGGTCGAGGACCTCAGCGCCAGGGGCGGCTACTTGGGTCGGATTGGCACGTACTTGCGCCACGATGAGATTGGTGCAGATCTCCTTATGGCCGCTGGGTGTCACCGGACCATTGTGGCTTGGGCGTTCGAGCATCACCAGAGGCCTGAATCCTGGACTATCGACCCGAAGATCGCTGAAGCCCTCGCTCGCGCCGATGGCTGAGATCCAACTCAACGACCCCACCGACGAGCGCCTTGCCCCGTTCCTCGGCTTACGCAGCCAGGCCGAGCGCATGCAGCGCGAGCAGCCGGGGGGCGACATGGCGCACGTCTTCATTGGCGAGGGTGACGTGGTCATTGGTCGAGCTTTGCGCGCCGGTCATCAGCTGCTCAGCATCCTGTTCGATGGCGCCCGCCCAACCCCGATACTGGCCACACTCCCAGCTGAGGTACAGCTATTTGGGTGTGGGCCTGCGGTACTCGAAGCGATCTCGGGCCGTACCAAACTACGCGACCCCATTGGTTGCTTCGTCCGCCCGCAACCCCGTGGCCTCGAACAGCTGGCTGCTCGAGCACGAACAGTGGCGCTACTCGAGGGGGTCGCGAACCCCACCAACATGGGTGTTATCGCTCGTAACGCGGCCGGATTAGGTTGCGACGCCTTGGTTGTCGACCGCACGAGCGTCGACCCGCTAGCCCGACGCTGCGTGCGCACCTCGATGGGCGAAGTGTTCGCGATACCTCACACACAGGTGGGCTCTGCGACCGACGCTATTGAAACCCTCATTGGCCACGGTTTCGTTGTTGTGGCCCTCACACCGTCGGCTGACGCGCAGCCCATCGAGACCTTCCAGCGCGGCACGTCTGACCGGCTGGCCATCATGTTGGGCACTGAGGGCCCCGGTCTCAGCGAAGAAGCCCTCAACCAGGCAACAGTTAGGTTGTCGATCCCCATGGCTGGCGGCGCCGACTCGTTAAACGTTGCGAGCGCCGCAGCCGTTGCGTTCTTTGCACTGCGAGTGTGAGGCGCAAACCCGAGCTGCGCTAGGGGGCAACGAGGCCGACGTTCTTGCGGGCCCGTTCGTAGGTTGCCGCTGCGACCTCTTGGGCCTTCTGTGCTCCGAGGCGTAGCAGTCGAGTGGTTTCCCCTGGGTCCTGGGCGAGCTCGTTGTACCGGGCCTGGATTGGTTCGAGGAGCGCAACCACGGCATCTGCGGTGTCTACCTTGAGTGCCCCGTATTGCTCGTACTTCGCTGCCAGAGCTTCGGGTGCTTCTCCTGTAGCGGCACCAAGGATGTCGAGCAGGTTGGCGACGCCGGGCTTGTTCTCTCGGTCGTAGCGGACCTCGTTGTCGCTGTCGGTCACGGCCCGTTTGAATTTCTTGGCCGTGACGGCAAGATCGTCGAGCACGAGGACCGTCCCGGCTGATTCTTCGGATTTCGACATCTTACGCTCTGGGCGTTTGAGGTCCATGACCCTGGCGGCCACCGGCCCAATGACGTGCTCGGGGACAACAAAGGTCTCTCCGTAGCGGCTGTTGAAGCGCTCGGCGATGTCTCGCGTGATCTCGATGTGTTGGCGCTGGTCGTCGCCCACGGGAACCATCGCGGTGTTGTACAGCAAGATGTCGGCTGCCTGAAGCGCGGGATAGGTGAACAACCCGCCGGAGATGAACTCGGAACGGTCAGACTTGTCTTTGAACGCAGTCATACGGCTGAGCTCGCCGAAGCTGACGGTGCATTCCATGAGCCATGCAAGCTGCGAGTGCTGCGGTACGTGGCTTTGCACAAACAAGGTGCAGCGTTCGGGGTCGATACCAATCGCTATGAGTAGCTGCGCCAGCTCAAGGGTCCGCGCCTGCAACTCGGCCGGGTCTTTGGGCAAGGTCAGCGCATGGAGGTCAACTACGCAGTAGACGGCGTCGTGTTCTTCGAGGTAGTCGAGCCATGGGACGAGCGCCCCCAACAGGTTGCCGAGGTGGAGATCGCCTGATGGTTGGATACCGCTAAATACACGTGCCATGGCGCGACAGGGTAGGCGAGTTGGCCCCCATCTCCGCATCAATTCGCCCCTGCTCTTGCGGGCGGGGCGACGCCGGTTGCCGGGCCGGCGAATCGTTCGGTTCGTATGCGCATAACCGCAGGTTGAGGCACGTAAGCTCGTCGATGTGGCATACAAGGTCCAAACACCGGTGTATGAGGGGCCGTTCGACCTTCTCCTGCATCTCATTCTCAAAGATGAGGTAGATCTCTACGAGGTGTCGTTGGGCACTATCGTCGATGCGTACCTCGTCGAGATCGAGCGTATGGACAACCTCGATCTGGACTTGGCCACAGAGTTCTTGCTGATAGCGGCAACCTTGGTCGAGCTCAAGAGCCGCCGCCTGTTGCCCGACGAGGGCGATATGGCCCTCGACGAAGAGCTGGGGCTGTGGGAAGAGCGAGATTTGCTGTTGGCCCGCCTGCTCGAATGCAAGACGTTCAAAGACGCGGCCCTTGCTCTCGAAGGCCTCGCAGTGGACGCATCGAGGTCATACCCGCGGACCGCTGGACTCGAAGAGCAGTTCCTGGGCTTGGTGCCCGACTTGCTTGAGGGGGTTTCGGGGAAAGAACTCCAAGCGGCGTTTGCTCGGGCGATGGCGCCCAAGCCCCAACCAGTGCTCGATCTCTTCCACGTCACTCCCGTCAAGATGACGGTGGCCGAGACCGTGTTCTCTCTTGCCGAAGAGCTGCCCGCCATGGGCCGCACTACGTTGCGTGAGCTCACCAAAGCCGCCGTCGACCGCATCGAAGTGGTTGTCTATTTCCTTGCATTGCTCGAGATGTACAAGCAAGGCATGGTCGAACTAATGCAAACGGCGACCTTTGGTTCGCTGACCGTTGAATGGACCGGCGAACACGAAACCGATTTGTCTCGTATCGACTCCTATGAGGGCTGACAAACCATGACACCCGAATCCCGTCAGGCGATCGAGTCGATTCTGATGGTGGCTGACCAGCCGGTCGAACCATCGGTATTGGCCCAATTGCTCGAGGTCCCCAAGGCCGAGATCGAAGCCGCCTGTCAAGAGCTGGCCGACGAGTACGAAGCAAACGGTCGTGGTTTCATTTTGGCCCAGGTTGCGGGGGGCTATCGGTTTCAGAGTCACCCGGATCTGGCTCCGTACGTCGAGCGCTTTGTGCTCGACGGCCAGACCAGCCGGCTGTCGTCGGCAGCGTTGGAAACGCTGGCAATCGTGGCCTACAAACAGCCCATTTCGCGCATGCAGATTGCCGCGATTCGTGGGGTGAACGTCGACGGCGTACTCCGTACCTTGCAACAACGCGGCTATGTCCACGAAGCCGGCCGAGACCCCGGGCCCGGCAATGCTGTGCTCTTTGGCACCACATCGCTGTTCCTCGAACGTGTTGGTCTCAACTCGCTCGATGACCTCCCCGCACTGGCTGATTTTGTGCCTGGCGCCGACGTTGTGGAAGCGCTCGAAGAGGGGTTGCGTCCCGAGCCGATTGCTGGGCTGGCCGCAGAGGCCGCCGCTGTGGCCGAGGTGGTCGATTCCACCAACGCCGAAAGCGCCGACAACGACACCGCCGCAGCCTGCGAACCCGAGTCCGAGAGCACCGAGCCTCTAGGCGCGACGGACAGCGCTGAGCCTGTAGACGAGACCGATGCTGCCGAGCCTCTAGGCGCGACAGGCGATGTTGTGCCCGTTGAGGACGCCGAGCCCACCGAGAGCCAAGCCACCGAGCCGCTTGGCGACGGCCATGCCGATGCCCATGCCGACGACCCTGCCGACGACCCTGCGGATGACCCTGCCGACAGCCCTGGCCACGAGCTCATCGATCTCACCACCGGCGTCGGCTCCGAACGCGCTAGGCGGGCTCAAGACCTCACATCGCCCATCACGAGCACGATCCGCCATACCCATCAGCCCCCGCTCGAGGCCTCGGGCCAAGACGAGTCGTTTCGCACCGCCCCCGGAGCACGAACCGGGGGCGAAGATGTCGAGGATACGACGCTGGGTGAGGCAGATGAAGGCGTCCATGCGAGCACGCATCGTTCGTCTGGTGCGAAAGACCCCCAAGACTGACCAATGAGCGACGCTCACGAAGGTGAACGCCTGCAGAAAGTGCTGGCTCGCGCCGGTATTGGAAGCCGGCGAGTCTGTGAAGGGCTCATCGAAGACGAATTCGTCACGGTCAACGGCGAGATAGCTCGGCTCGGACGCCGCGTGGACCCCGACATCGATTCCATTGAGGTCGATGGGGTGAAGATCGGCACAAAGCCGGGTCTGGTTTACTACCTGTTGTCCAAGCCCACCGGTGTGGTCAGCACTGCCGATGACCCACAGGGCCGGCCAACAGTGGTGTCTCTCGTGCCTGACACCACTCGGGTGTTCCCCGTTGGTCGCCTCGATACTGACACCGAGGGACTGTTGTTGTTGACCAACGACGGTGACCTCACCCACCGCCTGACCCACCCTTCCTTTGGCGTTGACAAGGAATATCTGGCCCATGTGAAAGGTCGACCCTCACGGGGCGCCTTGCGCACCCTCCGCGAAGGCGTTGAGCTCGACGACGGTTTGACTGCCCCGGCCAAGGTCTCTCTGCTCGACCCCAGCCTTATCCGGCTAGTCATTCATGAAGGCCGGAACCGACAGGTGCGCCGCATGTGCGAGGCAGTGGGGCATCCGGTGCAGCGGCTTATCCGTACTCGGATCGGGCCCCTGGTCGATCATTCGCTGAAGTCGGGGGAGTGGCGCTCGCTGCAACCCGCAGAAGTGCGTGCATTAGAACGGGCTACCGCCGATGATGACGACGACTAATCGCTGGTTTGGGTCCCAAACCCATCGGAAGAGCGTTGGTGGCCGCACTATCCTGCCTCGGATGTCTTTTGCCCACCGAACACCCACCAAAGATCGTTCCTATGACTAACCCGACTGGTCGCTCAAGACGTGCGGGTGTGGTCGGCCTTGGCCTCATCGGTGGTTCTGTTGGCCTTGCCCTGCGCGAGAACGGCTGGCATGTCGTTGGTGCCGATGCGTCCGAAGCGGTTTGCGCTGCGGCGCTCGAAGTGGGTGCAGTCGACGAGATCGGCGACCCAGCCGACGCCGAAATCACGTTTATCGCCACGCCGGTGGGCAACGTGGTGGCTGCCGCCGAGGCTGTGCTTCAACGCGGTACTGGCCTCGTCACCGATGTTGGCAGCGTCAAAGGCCCCATTGCGGGCGCAATAGATAACCCAAGGTTCATACCCGGGCACCCCATGGCTGGAAGTGAGCACTCGGGCGTCCGCGGCGCCACCGCCGACCTGTTTCACGGCGCCGTGTGGGTTCTTTCTCCCGGTGCCGACAGTGACGATTCCAGCTATGCCGCGGTCCGTTCTATAGTGGCCAGCTTTGGTGCCGATGTGGTTGCGCTCGACGCGACGCAACATGACCAACTTGTGGCAGTGGTGTCCCACGTTCCTCACCTGGCTGCGGTGACACTCATGGCGCTTGCTGACGAGCACGCCAACGAGCACCGGGCTCTGCTGCGGTTGGCCGCCGGAGGGTTCCGGGACATGACCCGTATCGCCGCAGGTGACCCCGGCATCTGGCCCGACATCTGCCATCAGAACTCCCACGCCATCGTTGGTGTGCTAGACGAACTCATCACCAACCTCAGCAACGTGCGCACCATGGTTTCGGCAGACTCGCGAGCCGATCTGCTAGCTACGCTCGAGCGGGCTAGGTCGGCTCGGATCAATTTGCCAACCGGCGTCCCATCAGATATTGGGTTGGCCGAGATCCGCGTGCCAGTCACAGACCAACCGGGCGAGCTCGCCAGCATCACCCGCTTGGCGACCGACATCGATATCAACATCTTCGATATCGAAATTGCGCACTCGGCCGAACGTGCGGGCGGCGTAGTGATCTTGATCGTGGGCGAGGCCACCGGCGAACGCCTTGTTGGAGCGCTCATGGCGCACCAATACCGGCCATCCATCCGCCCGCTGGAAAGCAGCAGCTAGCAGTGCAGACACTCCCCATAGATCCACTGACAGCTCCACCAGATGCCACGGTCCCCATCCCCGGGTCCAAGTCCATCACGAACCGGGCCTTAGTGGCCGCCTCCTTAGCCACAGGAACTTCGGTGCTCAGCGGGGTGTTGATTGCTGAGGACACCATGGCCATGGTCGATTCGCTCGGCGCCTTAGGCGTCGGCATAGACGTTGACCGCGAAGCCCGCACCATGACCGTGCACGGCACCGGGGGCAAGCTCAGCGGCGACGCAGAGCTCTATGTTCGACAATCAGGCACCACGGCCCGGTTTGTGTTGCCCCTCGCGGCGATCACCGACGGGCAGGTCACCGTTGACGGTGACCCCCAAATACAGGGCCGTCCACAGGGCGAGCTTGTGGCTGCACTCGTTGACCTCGGCATGCGGGTGGAGTCCATTGGGCAGCCGGGGCATCTGCCGCTTCGTGCGCCAGCGCCGGGCGCCATTGGGCAGTCGGTCAAGATCTCTGGTGAGACCTCGAGCCAGTTCATTTCCGGGCTGTTATTGGTTGCCCCGGTCTTGTCGGGGGGACTCACCGTTGAGCTCACTGGCGAGGTCATTTCGGCGCCATACATCGACATGACCGTGGCGGTGATGCGAACTTTTGGTGCCGACGTGCGGGTAGACGGAAACCTGTTCTCGGTAGCACCAGGCGCCTACGAGGCTCACGACTACCGCATCGAGCCCGACGCATCTGCGGCGTCATATTTCTTCGCCGCAGCAGCGGCAAGCGGTGGCCGAGTAGCCGTAGAGGGCCTTGGTGCCAGTTCCATCCAAGGTGACACGGCGTTCGTTTCGGTGTTGGAGGCTATGGGGGCCACTGTCACGCAGTCGCCAACCCGCACCGAGGTTGTGGGGCCAACAACGCTTAGGGGCATCGATGTCAGCATGGCTCACATCTCCGACACCGCACCCACCCTGGGAGCAATCGCCCCGTTTGCGTCGGGTCCAGTCACGGTCCGAGACGTCGGCTTCATCCGGTTCAAAGAATCAGACCGCATAGCGGGTGTGGTTGCAGAGCTACAGCGAGCAGGGATCGAGGCTCAAGACAACGGCGATGGCTTCACCGTGCAGCCCGGCACGCCGGCTCCGGCGGTGTTCCATTCCTACGACGATCACCGCATGGCCATGGCCTTCACCGTGTTGGGTCTGTTGACCCCCGGCACCGAAATCGCCGATCCGTTCTGCGTGGCCAAGACCTTTCCCGAGTTTTTCGACACCGTCGACGCCTTGCGTGCTGTTGCCGACAAAGAGCTCGCGATTGTTGCCCTCGATGGCCCCGCAGGGTCGGGCAAGTCCACAGTGGCAAAGCTTGTGGCTGACCGTTTGGGCTTGGAATACCTCGACACTGGCGCCATGTACCGCAGCGTCACATTGGCGGCCCTAGAACGCGACGCAGATCTGGACAACCAGGCAGAAGTCACCCAGCTCGCTCGCCATATCGAAATCGATGTCGGACGCGAGAAAGTAACCCTCGATGGCGTCGATGTGACCGCAGCTATCCGCACCGAGGCCGTCAACGCCAAGGTGTCCAAGGTGTCGGCATATCCAAACGTCCGCGCTGCCATGCGACGACAGCAACGCGCCTGGGCCAGACGTAGAGGAGGCGGAGTACTCGAGGGACGAGATATTGGCACCGTGGTGTTCCCGGAAGCTCGGCTCAAAGTGTTCGTGACGGCCTCCATCGAGGAGCGGGCGCGCCGACGGGCAGCACAGACGGGCGAAGACCTGGCTGAGATGATTGCAGCCATGAGCTTGCGCGACGATCTCGACAGCAACCGAGCGGACTCGCCGTTGGCCGAGGCCCATGATGCTGATGTTGTCGACACCACCGGCATGCCCATCGAGGCTGTCGTCGACCAAATAGTGGAGATGTTTGGTGAACACTGAGAACAACGCTGGTCGTGGAGGGCGCCTGGGCCCGATCTCTCGGTTTGTGTATCACGTCTTGCACGCACTGGCTCAGGCATTGGCCTTTGTCTACTTCCGGGTTTACGCCCGGCACCCGACAAAGCTGCCCCGCAAGGGCGCTGTCATTATTTCCCCGGTGCATCGATCGAACCTCGACGTACCGTTGTTGGGCGCCACCTGCCCGCGGCGCCTCCGCTACCTGGCCAAGGGCTCGCTGTTCAAGAGTCCGTTCTGGACCTGGCTGTTGACCCTGGTCGGCGGCTTTCCCCTCGACCGCGAAGCGCGGGCCGACCGAGGCGCGTTAAAGGCCGCTATGGAGGTGCTCGCTCGAGACGAGGCCTTGGTGGTGTTTCCCGAAGGCGAACGCAAGGCCGGCCCATGGGTGCACCCCATGCTCGATGGCGCGGTGTGGTTATCGGTCAAGAGCGGCGCCCCCATCTTGCCTGTGGGCATTGGTGGCTCAGAGCGGGCTATGCCCAAAGGGGCAACTCTGCCCAAGCCACGCAAACTCGTGTATCTCTATGGCGACCTGGTGTACCCCCCCAAGAACCCCGACGGGGCGCGGGTCGGGCGAACCCAGATGCGCGAGCATTCTGCTGCGCTGCGCCAAACCATCCAAGACCTGTTCGATCAAGCTCAGGACATGGCCGGGACACCAAACCCTCCTGCCATCGATCGGGGACCGTTGCCCGAGGACCAGTAGCGCTGGTTCAGCCGCCTCCTAGTCGTGCTGGAGCGTAACTGCGCCAGCGAAGCGTTCCACAAACGCCGCGGCGTCGGAGGTTGACGCTGCGGTGCAGAGCTGTCGTCGCCCCCAGGATGTGAACGCGACTTGGGCGTCTTCATCAAACGGTGACGCTGCTGGCATCACCAGAACAAGTGGATTCGCGGCTAAGTCTTCGAGAGCAGCCACGTCTTGCGGCGCGAGCCCTGGTTGGTACTGCAGAATCACCGCGCCGGTCTCGAGGACTCCAACCTGAAGTGGTTCGCTCAGAGCGTCTTGGTAGACGCCTGGCTCAGGTGCCGGCAACTGATGGGGCCCACCCGCTGGCGGGCTGTGCTCGAAGTCGACCTCGGCACCTGGAAAGACATGGAGGCTCGATGTGGCCACAAGCCTTTCAGCGGGTGCACAAGGACTGGAAGCATCAGATTCGCTACCTGCGCAGCCAGCGAGTACCAAGAACGCCACAAGCGCGGCCGCAGCCCATCTGAACGGTGCCAATCGGCGCTGCCTGAGATGGTGCATGGTCACCCGAGCGACGACAGCACCGTTGAAGCGGGGAGCACGCGATCATCGAGCCGTTGGGCGTCTTGTACGCCAAGCCCCCGGTCGGCCGCTCGTCCGATCGTCTCAATGAGTTCGCGTAGCTCGCGAGGCGGCGGGAAGTACTCGTCTTCGTCGGTGTGGTGGACTTCCTCAACACCTTCGCTTGGGTTGAGACGTTCCAGAACCTCTTCGACGAGGTCCTCGGGTGCCGAAGCACCTGCAGTGAGGCCAACGGTGCCACTGAGGGGAGGCAGCTCGCTGGCGCTGTTGATGCGAAACACCTGTGGACAGCCAGCTTCGGTTGCCAGACGGGCCAATGCCCGGGTGTTGGACGAGTTGGCGCTTCCAATCACCACCATGGCGTCGCACCGACCGGCGATCTCGAGGAGCGCGCCTTGCCTGTTTGTGGTGGCAAAGCACAGGTCTGACCGACCAGGCACCCAGACGTCGGGGAACCGTTGGGTGGTTTCGTCGAGTATCTGTTTCCAGTCGCGATGGCTCAGCGTGGTCTGCGCTAGTACCGCTACGGGGTCTGAGAAGTGGGGGAGTGCGTGGACTTCTTCCACCGACTCGACGCGGTGCATGGCGTCGGGGGCAACGGCCATGGTGCCCACAGCTTCTTCGTGGCCCTCGTGGCCGATGTAGACAATCTGGTATCCCTTGCCGGCGCGGACTTTGACCTCGTGGTGCACTTTGGTGACCAGGGGGCAGACCGCGTCGACCACGTAGCTGCCGCGGTCTCGTGCGGCCACAACAACCTCGGGTGCAGAGCCATGTGCGCTCAACATGATGGGTTTGCCCTCGGGAACGACGTCGATGCTGTCGACAAAGACCACACCTTGGGCCTCAAAGCGTTCGACTATGGCCTTGTTGTGGACAATCTCGTGGTAGCAGTACACCGGCGCCTCGAAGCTGCGAACCATCCACGAAAGGGCTTTGATCGCCATCTCGACGCCGGCACAGAACCCGCGCGGTGCCGCCAGAAGTACTCGATCTACCTGCATCTCGCCCATTGTGCCCTGGAAGGAGTGCCGATGGCTCGGCGGATGGGCAGAAACTCGGGGCGGCGCCCAGCTCGCACTCGAGGCCCAGAAGTCTCGCCCAGGGACCGAACTCCTTCGCCTGCTCGTAGCCTGAATGGATGCATGCGCCCAGGGTTGTCGATGTTGTGCCAGGCTCACCGGCCGCGGCCGCTGGGCTTGTTGTCGACGACGAGCTGGTCAGCCTCAACGGCCAAGCACCTCGCGACATCATCCAGTACCAGATGCTTGTTGACGAACCCCATGTCGACCTTGAGGTTCGGCGCGGCGGTTTGTTGGTCGATGTTTCTGTGGCCAAAGCGGCTGGTGAACCATTGGGAGTCGAGGTTCACTCGGCGCTGTTCGACCAAGTCCGGACCTGCGACAACCACTGCGAATTCTGCTTCATCTACCAACTGCCGCCCAACATGCGCAAGAGCTTGTACCTCAAGGACGACGACTACCGCCTGTCCTTCTTGTACGGCAACTTCACCACCCTGACGCGGTTTACCGAAGCCGACCTCGAACGCGTAGTCACCGAAGGCTTATCGCCGCTGAACGTCAGCATCCACGCCACGGACGCCGAGATCCGCTCTGAGATGCTCAGAAACAAGCGCGGCGGCATGAGCCTGCGCTGGTTGCGAGCCTTGCTCGACCACGGCATCGAAGTGCATGGGCAGGTGGTGGTTTGCCCAGGTATCAACGACGCCGCCGTTCTCGAAGACACCCTCTGCACCGTGCTCGAGGCGTTTCCCGAGCTGCACTCGTTGTGTGTGGTGCCCCTTGGGGTTTCCAAGCATCATGGCGAGGCCCGCCTGCGCACACACACCGTCGAAGAGGCGCGAGCAGTTGTCGACCTTGTAGAGCAATGGCAGCAGATGTATCAGCAGCATCTGGGCCGACGCATGGCGTACGCCGCCGATGAGTACTACCTCATTTCTGGCCGCCCGCTGCCCGAGCCCGATGCCTATGACGGCTTTGCCATGCACGAAGATGGCGTGGGCATTGCCCGGACATTCGAGCTCGAGTTCACCGGTCAAGCAACCGAGGCCATTTCGCCCGCTTCGGGCTTTTTTGCGTGGGTCGACGGCGCTCCGCCAGAAGGCTATCGGGCCCCACGCACCACCGGTGCAAGCCAGGGTTTGGTGAGCATTCGGCCAAAGGCCACAGCTCCGGTAGCTGTGTTGACTGGTGCGTACGGGGCCATGGTGATCGAGCCATTGGTAGACACGCTCGAACGCGACGACGTTCGTGTAATCACGGTCCCGAACAATTTCTTTGGCGGCAACGTGTCGGTTGCCGGGCTCATGGTGGGCGAAGACATTGCCAAGGTGCTCAACGAGCAGCCCCACGGCCACCGCTACCTGATCCCCGACGTCTGTTTGTCCAAGGGGCGGTTCCTCGACGGCACCTCGCCTGAGGAACTCCCTCGCCCTGTCGAAATCGTCGCCACCGACGGTATCGCTCTCCGTGAAGCGTTAGGTGTCTGATATGTCAAGCGAAGCCCGCATCCCAACTGTTGCGGTCGTTGGAAGGCCCAACGTTGGAAAGTCCACCCTCGTGAACCGCATCATTGGTCGCCGAGAGGCCATTGTCGAGGAACGTCCCGGTGTTACCCGAGATCGCAAGGAGCTCGCTGCCGACTGGGCCGGTCACGACTTTGTTGTGATCGACACCGGGGGTTGGATGCCAGCTGGCAACGAAACCACAGCCTTGGACGACAAGGTGAGCGAGCAGTCAGCCAAGGCCATTATCGATGCCGACGTTGCGTTGATGGTGGTCGACACCCGGGCCGGGCTGACCGCCGATGACGCGGCGGTTGCCGATTTGTTGCGCCGCCGCAGTGGCCCCACCTTGGTGGTGGCCAACAAGTGCGACGACATCAGCCATCACGCTGCTATTTGGGAATTCATGGGGTTGGGTCTAGGCGAGCCGTACCCGGTGTCGGCTCTGCACGGGCTTGGCGCGGCCGACGTGTTGGACACCATTGTGGCCACCTTTGGCGAGCTTCCTGAGCCCAGCGAAGACGACGAGGCAGACGAACCCGATCCTGCTGCTGTTGGCATCGCAATTGTTGGTCGCCCAAATGTTGGCAAGTCCACCCTGTTCAATCGCCTCATTGGCGAAGAACGAGCGGTCGTTCATGACCAGGCAGGCACCACTCGAGATGCGGTTGACACGTTGGTCGAGACCGAGTTGGGAGCGATTCGATTCATCGACACCGCAGGTATGCGGCGCAAGGCCAAGATCGACGAGGAGACCGAGTATTACTCGATGGTTCGCGCGTTACGCGCAATCGACACCGCCGACGTAGCCCTGCTTGTCATCGATTCCACCATTGGCGTGACGCACCAAGATCAGCGCCTCGCCGAGCGCATCGATGGTGCTGGCTGTCCCATTGTTGTGGTGCTCAACAAATGGGAGTTGCTCGACGCGACCAGCAAAGAAGACGTTGTCGATCAGGTTGAAACGAAACTGCGGTTCCTTGGGACCCCGCCCATCATGCGGATCTCCGCGTTGTCGGGCATGGGTCTGCACAAACTCATCCCCATTCTCGGCGACACCATCGACGACTACCACCGCCGGGTTCCAACCCGCGACGTCAACCGGGTGGTACGTGGCGCCCAGAGCGCGCATCCGGCCCCCGGTGGTGCCCGGATTCTCTACGCCACCCAAGGCGCCAACGACCCGCCCACATTCACGTTGTTTGTCAACCGGGCGCTGCCAAGAACCTACATTCGCTATATCGAAAATCAGCTCCGTCAAGAACTCGACCTGGGTACTGTTCCGCTAAAGCTACGCGTCCGCAAGAAGGACTAGTAGCGCCCGTGCTTTGGCCCGTCCTATCGCTGAGGGGCTGACGGCGCTACCATGGCATAACCATGGAAACACCCATTCTGGTGATCCTTGCGGTCCTGGCAACAGGTGCCGCCTACGTGTGGCTCCGATCCGCACGCCTGCGATTGCGCCTCCTCGGGCGTCTTGAGACCGACCTGCGTGAGCTGGATCAGCGGGATTCGGTGGCACAACGAGCCGCAATCACGCTGACACGGGGCGATTTCCGCCGCGATGGGCACGCCGCGTTGTTGTATGGCCTTGTGGCCGTGGCCGCGCTTGTGGTTGCAGTTACCAACGATGTTCGTTGGGTGGCGCTCTTTGGGATCCTCACCATTCCTGCGGGCCTGTCGCTGATGTGGAGTTCCAACGCCGTTGGCGAGGCCCGGTTGTCGGCTGAACGTTTCGAGCTCGAACGACGCGCCGAAGAAGCACTGACTCAAGAGAACCTGGCGCCACGGGCATGGGCATCGAGACTGGCCCCTGAGGAGCTTCCCGATTTCACCGGTTTTGAGGTTGGGCGGGTCTACCAGGCGGGTTCGGGCCTGATGGCGGGCGACTTCTTCGACTTGTTCCGCGTTTCGCCAACCAGGTTGGCTGCTGTGGTGGGCGACGTTGCAGGCCACGGCATTGAGTCGTCCATTACGGCGTTCCAGGCCAAGTACTTGTTGCGCGTCTACCTCGAATCCTTTCGCGATCCAGCCCAAGCGTTGGAGAACCTCAACCAACAAATGGCTGGTGGTGAACGGATCGAAGAGTTCATCTCGCTGGTTGTGGTGGTCTTCGATACCGAAGCGGGAACGGTTCGGTATGCCTCTGCCGGGCACCCAACGGCCTTTTTGTGGCATGAACGCGAAGTCCAGCCGCTCGGGGCTACGGGCCCACTGCTGATGCTCGATCCCAAAGGCACCTACATCAGCCGAGAGATCCCGCTTGAGCTTGGCGACATGGTGCTGATGTACACCGATGGGCTGGCCGAAGTGCGCAACGGTGAGGATCTCTTTGGTGAGGATCGCATCGCCCAGCATCTGGGACGAGATCCCGGCATTGCGCCGGACGTGTTGGCGAAGTCGCTGCTTGAGGCTGCACGTGACTTCTCCTCGGAGGCCATTGAGGACGACGTGGCCATCATGGCGATTCGACGCGACTAACCCGCGCTGAAGCCGCTGCTTCGTCAGATACGGTGGGGTCGCTTAGCCCACCATTTTGACGCTTCAGCGCTCGCTCTGTTGCGATGAAGCATTGCCCTGGTGACACCGTGCCTACATGTGAACCTTGCGGAACGTTCTATAACCCAAACTCGCTTTCCGAAGACGGCCGTTGTCCGGTATGTGGGGCGGAAGTAACCGTTGGCGACCATGCCCAGCGAGGCAGCGAGGACCCCGAGATCGAACGCCACGTTCCGTGGCACTTTTGGGTGGGGGTGGCAGCAGTAACCGTGTATCTAGGTTGGCGCGTCATCCAGGGCCTTCTCTTGCTCTTCTAGCCCGCTTGGTCGGTGAAATCGCGTCGAGGTTTTGGTGAGGTTTGATGGGGTGCGAGCGACGCACCTGTCGAGTCACTTGCTACCCTAAGGCGCTCAGTACGGGCTGTGGCGCAGTTCGGTTAGCGCACTGGTCTGGGGGACCAGGGGTCGGAGGTTCAAATCCTCTCAGCCCGACAACTGTGCGAGTAGTGGCCAGGGTTTGACCCTGGCCACTGTCGCGCCTGGGCCTAACGAAACCCGCGGCTGGGCCGATGGAACCGGGTGAAACATTTAGGAGCGAGCACAGGCCAGGAGCGGCTGTGAGCAACCGCGGGACATTTTCATCCATTCGGCGCCATGGTGTGCCGATTGTTCTTTGCACGATCCTTGGGGCAGCCATCGGGTTTGCCGCGTCTGCGGTGGTGCCTATTCGCTACACCTCGTCGTCGACCGTTTTGGTGTCGCAAGTCTCGGCCGACCCGGCCGAGAACCTCAGCGCCGACATTGGTGACGTTGACGTGGAGACCGAAACAATCGTTGCCGAGTCGCGGACTGTGGCCGAGTTGGCCAACGAGCTGTTGGCGGGCCAAGCACCGGGCACCAGCGGCGACAAGCCAGATGCGCCCATCACCGCTAGTGCGGTGGGGGATTCTCGCGTCATGCGCTTGGTGTACGAAGCTGAGAGCCCAGGCGTAGCCCAGCGGGGCGCTGCGGCTTACGCAGATGCGTACGTGACCGTGCGGTCGGACTTCTTGACGGACCAACGCAGCGAGGCCGAAGCGCAACTCGAAGCGCGCATCGAAGAGCTCAAGTTCCTTTTGGGCACGCTACCCGCCCAGCCCGATGGCGACGACGCAGGCGACGTGCGTGACATCACGGTCGAGGTAGAACGCAGCACCCTCGAGAGCGAGCTGCTGGTCAATCAACGGGCACTGGCGAATCTGCGCACTGTCTCGTCGGAGCTCGCGACCATTGTTGATCCAGCGCAGCTGCCCGAGAACCCTTCCTCGCTCGGCTCGCGCACCTTGATTATCAGCGGTGCGGTCCTCGGTTTGGCCGTCGGTGTCGCCGTGGCCCTGCTTGCCGATGCGGTCCGCCAGCGCCCAGAGCCGGTGCTTGCTGGGCAGCCCGCGGCCTCGCACTCGCCCGCGCTGGCAGAGCCTGACCAAGCCCAACCAGGCCTTGCCTCAGCGGCGACTGCCGCTCCGGCGTTGCTAGCGCCGCGACCGACCGACGAAGACGTTCGGCGCCTCAACGCCGTCTTCACCCAAGTAGCAGGAGCTTCGTCGAGCTTGATGCCAGCTATTCATCGTCGTGTGGTCACCGGCAAGCAGTTGCTGCTGGTTGTTGACGATGACGGTCACTCGTCGGCCGCGGTTGCGTTGGCGTTGTCCAACGAGATCGCCCGCCGCGGCGCCACGACGGTGCTCATTGAGTCCTCTGTGGTGATCCCATCTTTGGCGAAGCTGGCCTCAGTGCCGCACGCCCCGGGGCTCGCCGAGCATGTGCGTGATCCCTGGGCGGCCAAACCGCATCCGTATCCGGGCGTATCGGGGCTTGAGGTCCTCCCAGCTGGGGACGGCGATGTCAGCACCGGTGAGCTCGAGGCTACGTTGGCCAACTTCACCAGGAGCTACGACGCCGTGGTGCTCATAGCAGGTCGAGCCGCTCAGTCACCCATCTTGAGCGCTCCGCTCGCAGAAGGCGCAGCAATCGTGGCCACACGGGCACCCGCCAACCCAACAAATCTGCCCACAGAGGACCTCGACGCCATTGAGACGTCGGTTCATGAGCTGATCGGAATCATCTCGATTGGCGACAAACCGCTGCCTGAGGCACAAGAGGACCCCGCATGGGGACCAGCGACCTGACCGTCGCCGCACCAACCGCCGGACATCACCGGATGGCGCCAGCGGCAGTGTTGACTGCCACGGTTGCCTGTCTGCCGTTTGCCTGGGTGGCTGGGATGGCGCCTTTTGTCTGGCTCGTGGCCGCCCTCTTTGCCGGATTGGCATTGCTCAAGCTCCCGGAGGTGCATGGCGTTCGCTACATCTCGCTATGGGGCTTCTTCTTGTTCTTTGCGTTGGCTTCTGGTACCCAGCTCGATGGCGCGGGCGCCGGGGCTGTGTGGCTGATGCGGGTGGGCTGGTACGGAGGAGCGGCAGTGTTGCTGTTGTACCTGGTCAACGACGACCGGCCCGGCGTCATAAGCAACATTTCGCGTGCGCTCTTTGTCCTGTGGATGATCACCATTGTAGGCGGTTGGCTCGCAGTGATTGTTGGTGA
>JAUIIS010000384.1 GCA_030431575.1 Acidimicrobiia bacterium
TGCTTGCGTCGAACAGTTGTTCGCAATTACGCTAGTGTTATTCGCTTAAGCGATGTCTCGTCACCTGACAAAGGCCCCGGCCCACGAATCAGCATGTCGAGACCAGTTTCCTACAGCACTGTTCGTTATATCCAGCACTGTTCGTTCAGTACGGCACTGTTCGTTCAGTACGGCATTGTTCGCTTCGGTGAACGCTCGTTGGCCGAGAGTGTCACACCCTCTCTCTAGTGTCGACAACAACTTCCAAACCCAATCAGCGCCAACAGCGGAAAGCCCGCTGGACTGTTCCTCAAACACCTTGAGGCCAGATAGGCACCAACCCCCAAGCGAGGTAGATGTGGAACGAGAAAAGGCACTCGAGATGGCCCTAGGTCAAATTTCGAAGCAGTTCGGCGAAGGCGCCGTCATGAAGATGGGAGAGAAGGGGTCGCTAGCGATTCAGTCCATCCCCACCGGGGCACTGGCGTTGGATCTTGCGCTTGGTATAGGTGGGCTGCCCCGTGGTCGAATCACCGAGATCTACGGCCCTGAGTCCTCCGGTAAGTCCACGCTTGCCACCCATGTTGTTGCTGAAGCGCAGCGCAACGGCGGTATCTGTGCCTATATCGATGCCGAACACGCCATGGATCCCGTCTATGCACGTGCCATTGGCGTCGATGTCGATGAGCTCTTGATCTCGCAACCCGATACGGGCGAACAAGCACTCGAAATCTGCGACACGTTGGTGCGCTCGGGCGCAATCGACGTCGTGGTCATTGACTCGGTGGCTGCTTTGACGCCTCGTGCTGAGATCGAAGGCGAGATGGGCGACACCCACGTTGGTCTCCAGGCTCGTTTGATGTCGCAGGCGTTGCGCAAGCTCACGGGTCATCTCAGCAATTCCAACACCATTTGTATCTTCATCAACCAGCTGCGAGAAAAGATCGGGGTCATGTTCGGTTCACCCGAGACCACCCCTGGTGGTCGTGCGCTCAAGTTCTACGCATCGGTGCGTCTCGACATTCGTCGGATCGAGTCGTTGAAGTCGGGCGTCGAAGTTGTCGGTAACCGTACTCGTGTCAAGGTGGTCAAGAACAAGTGTGCGCCGCCGTTCCGTCAGGCCGAATTCGACATCATGTACGGCAAGGGCATCAGCCGAGAAGGATCGCTCATCGACATCGGTGTCGACATGGACGTGGTCAAGAAATCTGGCGCTTGGTACACCTACGAAGGTGAACAGCTTGGCCAAGGCCGAGAAAACGCCAAGAACTTCTTGACCGATAACCCCGAGATCATGATGGAGATCGAAAATCGGGTTTGGGACGCAGTTAAACCCGAAGAGGTAGAAGAAGAGTTCTCCGATGTCGATGACGAGCCCATCGCTATCGACGACTAACTGGTCCTGCTCTTGCCGTAGGTCCAACAGAAACGCTCGCTCGGGCGCCGATAGGCATGGGGAGCGAGTCCGGCCTTAGGAGTAGAAGGCCGAATGCGAAAGGTCGCCACCGCACCATCCCTCGGTGGCGACCTTTGCCGCGCTTGGGGTTAAGTCTGGCTTGGGGATAGCGGGCAAGTACGCTGGCGAGCGCTACAACACGCAAATGGGCCACCAGCAGTGTGGGCTGCCCATGGTCCACGAGTTGTTAGTCCCGACAAACGAGGTGCAATGAGCCATTCCGTCGACGAGCCTTGGTTGCTTGGTCTGCCCAAGGTTGAGCTCCACCTTCATCTTGAGGGGTCCATGGGGGTAGAAACCGTACGATCCCTGGCCGATCGTCATGGTGCAAACACCACCGAGATTTGGCCCGAAGGCCTGCCTGAGCGATTTAGTTTCGATGGCTTCCCTGACTTTGCCCGCCAGTTCTTCTTTGGCCTCGGTCTGTTGCGATCCGGTGAGGACCTCGCGACGGCGACGGCGGACCTTGCGGCCACGCTGGCGAAACAGCATTGTCGCTATGCCGAGGTAACAACCACGGCGTACACCCACTTTGTCGGGCGCGACGGCCAGCCGGGTATGGCGCCGTCGGAATATCGGGAGGGCCTCAACGAGGGTCGCAGGCGCGCACGCGACCTTGGAGTCTCGCTCAGCTGGGTGATCGACATCCCGCGTGATCTTGAGCCGCCTGACAGCACAGTCACCGTCGACTACTTGGAGGGCTCGCAGACTCCTGACGGGCTGGTGGCTATCGGGCTTGGAGGTTACGAGGTTGGTTTCCCCGCAGCACCCTATGCGCCACACTTTGGTCGAGCGATGGCCCTCGGCCTTCATTCGGTACCCCACGCGGGTGAGACCGAGGGAGCGCACAGTGTTCGCTCAGCTGTCGAAGACTTGAGCGCCGATCGGATTGGCCATGGGGTGCGTTGCCTCGAGGATCCAAACCTGGTCAGCCTGCTCGTCGAGCGGCAAACGATGTTGGAGGTATGCCCGACTTCCAACGACCTCTTGCAGGTGGTGGAATCCACCGACCAACACCCGTTACCAGCCTTGGTCGAAGCGGGCCTCAATGTCTCCATCAGCACCGACGATCCAGGCTGGTTCGCCACGGATCTAACGAACGAGCTACGGATTGCGGCCAGCCTGTTGCGGGCAACGCCAGAGTCCATGGTGGGGCTACAACAGTCGGCACTCGACGCGTCGTTTGCCCCCGACGACGAAAGACGCGCCATTGCCGCCGAGCTTAGTTCGGTGCCTGTCTCATGAACGGGGCTTGTGCGCCACCTACTCATCTACCCGTGGAGCAAAGGGGCACCCTCAATGCCTAGGCCCGACTACCTCCGAACCATCCTGAACTCTCGCGTGTACGACGTGGCGGCCGAGACACCTCTTGATCACGCGCCCGAGCTTTCTCGCCGGCTCGATAACACGGTGCTGCTGAAACGAGAAGACCAACACGCCGTGTTCTCGTTCAAGATCCGTGGGGCCTACAACAAGATGGCGCTGTTGAGTGCCGAGCAGCGTGAGCGCGGGGTGGTGGCTAGCTCGGCCGGCAACCACGCCCAAGGCGTGGCTCTGGCCGCCAATCGGCTGGGCTGCAAGGCCACCATTGTCATGCCCACCACGGCGCCTGCGCTCAAGGTTGAGGCAGTGCGTTCCCGCGGGGCCGAAGTGATCTTGCATGGTGAGTCCTACACCGATGCTTACTCCCGGGCACGAGAACTCATGGCCGACCGCGGGCTTACCTTTGTGCACCCTTTCGACGATCCCGACGTCATCGCGGGCCAGGGCACTATTGGCATGGAGATCCTTCGCCAACACAGCAAGCCGATCGATGCGGTGTTTGTGGCCATTGGCGGTGGCGGTCTCATCGCAGGTATCAGTGCCTACATCAAAGCAGTCCGCCCAGGTATCAAGGTCATTGGCGTGCAGCACAACGAGTCTTCGGCCATGGCGCAGTCGGTGGCAGCCGGCCGGCGGATTGAACTTGACCGTGTAGGCCTCT
>JAUIIS010000035.1 GCA_030431575.1 Acidimicrobiia bacterium
GTCATCGACGAACCGGCATCGCCAAACTGGGTAGGCGGCTAGGGCTAGAGGTAGTCGACAGGGATGTCTGAGTGGCGGCCTTCGCTGCCTTCTGAGCGGGCCACTCTGCGCAGCACGAGGGGATAGCCAATGATGGCCGTCAGCGTGAACACGGCCCACTGGAACGCGTAGCTGAGGTGGGGGCCGCTGTCTTGGTCTGGGCGAGGCACAGGGATGGGGAGCTCGCCGACTGGGGGCGCCTGCTGTTCCAGCTGAATGAAGACGGGATAGAGGTCGTAGTCCAGTTGGGCTTCGAACCGTTCGAGGTCGGCGCGGGCCAAGGCGTCGAGGGTGCCTTCGGTTGGGTCAGCGGACTGGAGGCCTTCGGGAGTGACCGTTTCTCGGATGAGGCCTTGCACAGTGACCTCGCCTGTGGGTGCGGCGCTTTCTGGGCGGGGTTCGCCTGGGCCCGGACTGAACGGAACCCAGCCCCGGTTGATGGCCACCGCGCTGCCGTCGCTGGTGAGCAGGGGAGTGAGCGCCCAGTAGCCGGCTGCGTTGTTGTACGTGCGCCCCAGAACAAGCACTTCATCGTCGGGCTGGTAGACGCCGGTGACCGTAGCGATGCGCCACCGCAGGTCTTCGCCGATGCTGAATGGGTCCTCAGGACCTGTCAGGGTGTCTAGGGCGACCACGGGTTCGCTAAGGCGATCGACAACTTCGGCGTTGGCCTCTTTGCGGTCGTTGTGGCGCTGGATCTGCCACAGGCCCATGCCTGTCATGGTGACAATAAGGATGAGCACCAGCACGTGGGACACAATCCACTTGGGTCGCTTCGCAAAGGCGTACATCGCTGTTCAGCGTATTGTCTGGGGTCGATAACCAGACCGCAACATCGGTGGGCGTCTGGCACACCACGGGCGTGGATTGACCTATTGCTGGGGGTAAGGCCTAGGGGCGCTGCTACTCTTCCCAGAGGCCTTTCAGAGGTGTTAGGCCTGGTAGATGGCAATGAGAGCGAGACATGGCACGATTCGGCAGCGTCGCAACAGCAATGGTCACCCCCTTCGACACCGAAGGCAAGCTTGACCTCAAGGTGGCTGTCGACCTCGCCAAGTGGCTTGTCGATCACGGCAACGACGGGCTTGTCATCTCAGGCACCACCGGCGAATCACCCACCATCACCCAAGCCGAACAGATCGCCTTGATTGGTGCTGTCGCAGAAGCCGTTGAGGTGCCCGTGGTTGCGGGCACGGGTAGCAACGACACCCGGACCGCAATCCTCAATACGCACAAGGCAACCGAAGCCGGCGCCGCCGGCATCTTGGTCGTTACCCCGTATTACAATCGGCCTTCCCAAGCGGGCTTGCTGTCGCATTTCAAAGCAGTCGCTGGCGAAACGGACCTACCGGTCATGTTGTACGACATCCCCGGGCGCACGGGTCGCAAGATCGAAACCGACACCCTGCTCGAGCTGGCCTTTGACGTTGACAACATCGTTGCGCTCAAAGATGCTGCCGGCGACCCCGGCGAAACTGCAGTGTTCATTTCCCAAGCCCCGGATGGTTTTGAGGTCTACAGCGGCGACGACGGGCTGACGCTGCCGCTGCTGGCCATTGGCGCGGTGGGTTGTGTTGGCGTGGCCACCCACTGGACCGGGGCCGAGCATCAGGCCTTGATGGCCGCCATCGACAAGGGCGATCTGGGCGAGGCGAGGCGCATCAACGCTTCGCTGTTGCCGTCATTTGCCTTCGAAACCAGCCTTGATGCGCCCAACCCCATCCCCACCAAAGCCATGCTTCGAGTTATTGGCATTCCCGTGGGATATGGACGTCCTCCCATGGACGTCGAGCCCGATGGGCTCGAAACCATGGCACGAGCGGTCTTGGCCGGTACCCAGCTGGGCGCCGAGCTTGCCACCGCCGACAACTAAACGAAAGTTCCCAAGCACATGGCTGAACCAGTACAGATCACATTCCTCGGTGGTCTGGGTGACATTGGCCGCAACTGTGCGGCGATCGAGATGGGGGGCGAGCTACTCCTGTTGGATTGTGGGCAGCTCTTTGCCGACCACACCATGCCGGGCGCCGAGACGGTGCTACCCGATTTCAGCTATCTCGAGGGCAAAGGCGACCGCATTGTTGGCTGTATCACCACCCACGGCCACGAAGATCACATCGGGGCGCTCTCGCACGCCTTGCGCAAGTACGAGTTCCCTATCTTTGGATCGCCGTTCACCATGGGCATGGTGCGCAGCCGCTTAGACGAAGCTGGGGTGCTTGGCCGCACGCACCTGATCCCGGTGGCCGACCACGAGCGTCTGGCCATCGGCTCCTTTGAATGCGAGTTCTTGCCCGTGACCCACAGCGTCCCCAGCGGCCTGATCTCGGTTATCAACACCAGCCAAGGCGTCATCGTGCATTCCAGCGACTTCAAGCTGGATCACACACCCGTCGACGGTCGTCTGACCGACATGGACAGGCTGAAGGCGTTGTCGGCAGACCCTGGCATCCGGTTGCTGTTGTGTGATTCCACCAACGCCGATGTTCCAGGGGCCACCGCTAGCGAGTCCGAAATTGGTCCCGTGCTCGAGCAGGTCTTCGCCGACAACGTCGGTCGCCGGGTCATCACCGCGTCGTTCTCTAGCCACGTGCACCGGGTGCAACAAGTTGCTGACGCCGCCGTTGGTGCGGGGCGCAAGGTAGCCACGCTTGGCATGTCCATGAAGCGCAACGTGCAGTTAGCTCGCGAGCTTGGGTTGTTGACCATTCCCGAAGCCAGCTTTATCGATCTCGACAACGCCGGCGATCTGGCGCCTGGCGACGTATGCGTTATCTCCACCGGCTCGCAGGCCGAGTCCCGCTCGGCGCTTGCCATGGCCGCCAAGGGCGAGAGCCGCTGGCTTCAGATCGACGAACACGACACCGTTGTGATGTCGTCTACACCTGTGCCCGGCAACGAGGCGCAAGTGTGGGAGATGGTGGACAACTTGGTGCGCCAAGGCGCCAAGGTGTTGCACACCGGCCACCTGGGGTTGCATACCTCTGGCCATGGCAAACAGGAAGAACTCAAAGAGCTGCATGCCACCGTGAAGCCGGAGTGGTTTGTGCCGGTCCATGGCGAGTTCCATCACATGATCGCGCATGCCGATTTGGCTGAGGGCATGGGGTTGTCTGCCGACAACATCGTGGTGGCAGTCGACGGCGACCAGGTTGTCTTGGACGACAACGGTCTCACACTGCGAGAGAAAGTGGTGCCGGGCACCTACACCTTTGTCCAAGGCACCATTACCGAAGACGACCATGCGGTGTTTGGCGATCGCCTCATCTTGGGCGAGCAGGGCGTCGTGGTGGCAACCGCCACGGTGGATGTAAAAGCCCGGAAGCTGGTGGGGCCAGTGTCGGTGGTCAGCCGCGGGTGGTTGGGCGGCGAGTTTGTGGGCACCATCACCGACGAGGCCACCGAAAGGGTTACCGAAGCCGTTGAGGAGATGTTGGCCGGTACCGATCAGCTTCATGCCGAAGCGATCGAGCGGAAAATGCGCCGCAGCGTGGGCCAATTCGTGAGCAGCCGAACAGGTCGACGTCCCATGATCATGCCGGTGGCAACGCTGCGCTGAGGTGTTGCTGCCCCACTTGGGGCGCCAGATGCTGGTCGCAATGGCTCGTTATCCCTAACCTCACTCTGCGCGCGAACCAACGCGCGGAGTGAGATGCTTCCGTGGGCAATGTGGATGGTGTTAGCGTTGTGGACACTGTGGCTAAGCAAACGCAATCCCCAGGCCGTTCCACGCGCACTAAGAAGGCGCCCGCACGAGCCAAGACAACCAAGAAAGCGCCTGCCCGCAAGGCTGCGCCAAAGCCCGCCGGGCCAACCAAGGTTGGTGAAGCTGTCGGTACCGCATTCGACGGGCGCCAGGCCGACGTGTGGGGGGTCACCCTCATTGGCTTGGGCCTGCTGATCGGGCTTGGTCTGTACCTCGACCTTGCCGGACCAGTCGGTGAAGCGTTCCGCGTGGCCTTCGGCGCCATCTTTGGCTTGGCTCGTGTCATTGTGCCCCCTGCCTTTGTGGCCACAGGGGCGGCCCTCATCTTTGGACGTGGCACCGACACCGCAAAGCCATCAACCTCAGCCAGCGAGAAACTGGCCCGCATCACTATTGGCTCGGTCCTCATCTTCATCGCACTGACCGCTGCGCTGCACCTGGGTAACGGAGCGCCGTCATGGGGCGACCCCATGGACGACTTCATCGACGCCGGTGGCGTGATTGGGTACGCCATTGGGGCGCCGCTTGAAGCCTTGGCCTCAGTGTGGGGGGCCTCACTTATTCTCGTCACGATTGGAATGGTTGGGCTTCTGGTTGTCACTGGCGTGTCCCTCTACAACGCTGGCGCCACGGTTCGCCGCATGTTTGGCGCATTGGGTCGCTCACTCAAGCGTGCGCTTGCCATTGCCATGGGCGAAGAGCGCGGCGAACCAGCCGAAGCGCCCGAAGCCGTAATAGAGCTCAACACTGCTCCTGGCTCGGCCTTTGGTGCAGACGAGACCGTTCTCGACCTCACGGCTGCAGAGAAACCAACGCACGACCTGCCCGGTGCTGAACCAGAACCCGAAGCTGTCGCCGATGAGCTAGAACCAAAGAAGGCCCCCAAGGCCAAAGCGCCCAAGATCAAGCTGCCGCCCGAGGCCCCTACCGAAACCGAACAGCTCGAGATCGCCCTCGGCCCCGCAGTCGCAGGCTCGCCCTGGAAACTCCCACCGCTGTCCATGCTCAGCCGCTCTGGCGGTCAAGAGATCAACCAGAAACTGGTGGAAGAGCGCGGCCGTGTCCTCGAACGCGCGCTAGCCGCCCACGGCGTCGAAACGCGCCTTGTGGGCATGGTGGTCGGGCCCACCGTTACCCGGTACGAACTCGAGCTTGGTCCCGGCGTGAAGGTGGCTCGCGTCACCAGCCTCAACAAAGACATCGCTTACGCCATGGCGTCGCCCGACGTCCGCATCCTGGCCCCAATCCCGGGACGCCAAGCTATTGGCGTTGAGGTTCCCAACGCCGACCGAGCCATGGTTGCCCTTGGCGACATTTTGGCTTCGCCCGAAGCCCGCAAAGCAAAAGGCCCGCTGGAAGTCGCCGTTGGTCGCGACATCAACGGCACCTCCATCTTGATGAACCTGGCCAAGATGCCCCACATCTTGATCGCTGGCGCCACCGGTGCGGGCAAGAGTTCCTGCATCAACTCGTTGGTGACCTCGATCCTGATGCGCTCCACACCAGAGCAGGTTCGCATGATCCTGATCGACCCCAAGATGGTCGAAATGACACAGTACGAGCGCGTGCCGCATCTGCTGACCCAACCCGTGGTCGACCCCAAGAAAGCAGCCAATGCGCTGCAATGGGCGTGCCGTGAGATGGACCGTCGCTACGAGCTGCTTTCCGAAGTTGGCTACCGCGACATTGGCGGCTACAACGCAGCCCACGACAAAGACGCCATCGTTGCACCGCCTGGTGCCATCGACGCCGAGGGCAACCCCAAGACCTACCCAAAACTGCCCGTCATTTTGGTGGTCGTCGACGAGCTTGCCGACCTCATGATGGTGGCCGCACGCGACGTCGAAGACTCGATCTGTCGCATCGCCCAAAAGGCCCGCGCTGTTGGTATCCACCTGGTCATTGCCACCCAGCGTCCTTCCACGAACGTGATCACCGGCGTCATCAAAGCCAACGTCCCCGCTCGTCTGGCCTTTGCCGTATCCAGCCTCACCGATAGCCGAGTCATCCTCGACCAGCCCGGCGCCGAGCGCCTTGTGGGTCAAGGCGACATGTTGTTGTTGGATCCCAAGTCGTCCAGTCCAAACCGTATCCAGGGCGCTTGGGTCGAAGAAGACGAAGTCAAAGAGATCGTTGCCATGTGGCGACAACAAGCTAAGGATCTTCAGGAGCAACAGCCCGAAGAGATCAACGTCACTGCTGAATCAATCACCGAGGTGCAAGGCGGCGCCAGCGCCGGCGCACTCCCTGGTGGCTCAACGGGCGACGAAGAAGAAGACGATCTTCTCTTGAAGGCCATGGAACTCATTGTTGACAGCCAGCTGGGGTCCACCAGCATGTTGCAGCGCAAACTCCGCGTCGGTTTCGCACGCGCTGGTCGCCTCATGGACTTGCTCGAAGACCGAGGCGTTGTTGGTCCATCCGAGGGCTCCAAAGCCCGAGAGGTCCTGATGAGCCCCGAAGAGCTCGAAGCGTTGCGCGGCTAACTGGTCATCTAACGCCGCCCAGCCAGACCACAGGCAGCTTGCGGGTTGGTAGCGCCCGGATCGGTGCTGCGACGATGGTTAGTGGGCTAGGCGCCCGCAGCCACCAGAGCGACATAGACCGTCAGCAATAGGATGCCCGCTGCTTTGCCCGCCGGCTTCCCCGTTGCCCCCCAGGCCACGGTGGCTACGGCTACGCCCAACATGATGAGCATGGATCGATTGATGGACTCCTCGATCACGCCGGTGCCCAACATGCCCGCAACGCCGCCCACGGCCAGGCTGTTGAAGATGTTGGAACCCACGAGGTTGCCAATGACGAGGTCCATCGAGTTGCGCCGGGCGCTGACGACGGTGGTTGCCAGCTCGGGGAGGCTGGTGCCGACGGCCACGACCGTGAGGCCAATGAACGCCTCGGACGCACCGAACTCGCTGGCAATATCTACCGCACCCGTCACCATGAGTTGTGCCCCAATGAGCACACCAACAAGTCCGGCCACGGCCCAAAACACCGAGCTGCGCACCTCGCTGGTGGGTACCGCCTCGGTGTAGCGGTCGACACCCACGTGCTTCGCATGTTGGGGAGGTGTGGGGTCGGCAAGTTCGTGCAGGCCGTCCCCAGAGCCCGTGACGACGATGCCAGCGGCCACCACCATGCCCGCCAACAAGATGGCGGCTTCCAACTGGCTCAGCGTGCCGTTGTAGGCCAACACCGTGAATAGTGCTGTGGCCGAGACCATTAACAACCCTTCGCGACGCATCACGCTGCTTTGGTCCTTGACCGTGCAGATCAACGTGCCCACCCCCAACACAAGCGTCAGGTTGGCCGCGTTTGAGCCCACCACGTTGCCGACCGCTAGGTCGATGGTGTCGCGTTGTGCCGCTGCGATACCGCTAACCACCATCTCAGGCAACGAGGTGCCCAGACCCACCACGAGCGCGCCCACAATCAGCGGGGAGATGCCCAGATGGGCAGACAGTTCTTCTGCGGCAGCAACTGCTTTCTCGGCGGCCGCAGTCAAAATCGCCACGCCACCCACCAGAGCCAGTATCGACAAAATCATGGGCGCGTGATGGGCAGGGGTGGGAACATCACCCGAAGCGTACCGCTCCGAGCGTAGGTCCCACGGCGACCAACGGGTTGGTTAGGCGGGGCTTGGGGGAGCGGTTTCGTCGGCGGCAGGACCGTTGCTAGCGGCCTCGGTTGCGTCTTCGATGCTGTCGGCAAGCTTGCGCAACTTCGGCGCTACGGCTTGGCCGTCGTCAACCTCGCCAAGGAACTCGGGTAGACGGATGCCGACGTTGGCGGCCAACTCGTGCATCGGGGGCAGCGAGCCCATGAGGCTTGACAAGAAGTTGGCTGTCTGGCCACCTTGGCCGTTGCCACCAGCGCTGTCCCAAACCGTGATGTTGTCGATCTTGAGGTTGGAGATGGCCTTGACTTGCTCTTCGACGAGCTTTGGCATCTGGTCAACGATCATCATCAACGCAGCAAGCTCGGCAGAGCCGCCAGCCTGGTCCATCATGGCACCAAGGCCCTCAGCACGCTGGGTCAGCGATGCTAGGTAACCGGCTGCTTCGGCCTCCATGATTGCCCGAAGGCCGTCGGCTTCGCCCTGCTTGATGCGACGGATCTGTTCGGCTTCAGCTTCGGCGATGGTGGTGATGCGATCCTTTTCGATCTCGGCAGGAACAACGATGTTGGCGTACTCGGTGGCACGCTCGCGTTCGGCACGGCGTCGTTCTGACTCTTCTTCGGCTGCGTAGGCTTCCTCGGCCGCTCGGGCCTGGGAGACACGTTCGGCAGCTATAGCGAGACGCTCGGCCTCGGCCTCGCGCTGGCGGCGTGTTGAATCGGAGTCGGCAACGGTGACCTTGGCGGAGTTCTCGCCTTCAGTAGCTGTGGCGTTGGCTTCAGCGACGCGGACACGTTGTTCGCGCTCGGCTTCGGCTCGACCAATTTCGCCGTCGCGTTCGCGTTGGGCAACCTGCACCTTTGCTTCGTTGATGGCACGGGCGGCGGCTTCGCGGCCCAGGGCGTCGATGTAGCCGGACTCGTCGGTGATGTCTTGGATGTTGACGTTGATGAGTTCGAGGCCCACCTTGCGGAGCTCTACCTCAAGGGATTCGGTGATGTTGGAGATGAGCTTCTCGCGGTCGGCGTTGATTTCTTCGATGGGCATGGTGGCAATAACCACACGCATCTGACCAAAGATGATGTCTCGGGCAAGCGCTTCGATTTGGGTCTGGTCGAGGTCCAAGAGACGCTCGGCCGCGTTCTCCATGACGCCTTGTTCTTTGGAGATAGCCACGGTGAAGGTTGCCGGAGTGTTGACACGAATGTTCTGCTGCGACAGGGCACCAGACAGTTGGATGTCGATCGGGATAGGTGTGAGGTCGAGCCAGGCGTACCCCTGCACGATAGGTAGCACCATGGCGCCACCGCCCTGGTGCAAGGTTGCCGAGCCGCCTTTGGCACCACCTTGGCGGCCGTAGACCACCAGGATGCGGTCTGAGGGGCACCGCTGGTACCGGCTGGCGATGAACATGAACAGCCCAAAAAGAACGGCTGCGAGAAATACGACGGCTGCAACAACTGCCATGGCTTGATCCTTTAGGCGCGCTCGACGAGCACGGTAGTGGAGTCGATTACTTCAGTAACACGGACACGAGTAGACGAGGGGAGGGCGGCTTCGTCGGAGGTCATTGCAGCGACGATGGAGACCCGGCCAGAGGCGTTGACTTCAATCTTGCCGGCACCGCTGCGGTTCGGTGGAACCGACAAATACACGGTGCCAACCAGGCCGACCGTGGACGTGTAGTCCACGTTGCCCGACGAGGTGAGTTTGCGGGCCTGCATGAAGAGGAAGCCAGCGATAACAAAGAATGCGAGACCAACACCCAGGCCCAACAGCAGCGACGCAACGCCGCTCCAGCCTGCCTGGCGGGCTGCGAGTCCGGCCCAGCCGAAGCCACCAAAGAACGCGGTGAGGCTGCGGATAGACATGAACCCACCGCCATCGGATGCATCGACATCCATGTCGGAGTCGAAGTCCATGTCGCCGCCGAACATCAACAACAACAGCTGCAACGCCAGAAACGCGGAAGCAACAAGAGCGATAACCAAAAACATGGTTGTCATGACAGCTCAGCTCCCTTCTTGGCGTCCGCCGGACGATCCTGTGGACTACCTATCGGCTGCCCCAACAATTCGCTGAGGAATCGCAGTCTAGTTCTGCCCCAACATCCTGTGTTAGTCAGATACGTGAGCTTGTCCCGTCGGAGTTAGCATCCGGCCGGTAGGACGGCGCTGGTATCGATCCGCAGCGCGAGTGTCACGAACACTGCGCAGAGTTGGTGATGGGCTCGAGGCGCATGATGGTCTTGTCTTGAAGCTTCACCTTGTCGCTCCAGAAGGTCGTAACCAGGTCGTGTTCGCCCGTGATCGCAACGCCCACGTAGTCGGTGGTGCCCACATCGCCACATGCCTCCTGGCTGCTTGCAGGCCAAGACAAACCTGCCACAGCATTGAACTGCTGGAGGTCTGGGTCCCAAACAAAGCGGTAACAGCTGGCGGTGCACGCTTCGAGCGTGCCGCTGACCGGAAGCCCGGTGTTGGGGTCTGCTTTGAACACGGTGAGGCTAAGCACCGATTCGCTTGCGATCGATTCACGCAGGCTGGCCGCTACGGCTTCGGCAGCCGCTATCTGGTAGCCGTCAGTCCGCGGCAGCGACGAAGCAGCGCGGGCCCCAGTACGGGTGGCCTCAGCAAGAGCGTGTCGGCCACGCAGCATCAAACCAAACTCCAGGATCCCAAAGAACAACACCAAAATGATCGTGATAACAAGCATCGACTCCACCAACACGGCGCCGCGCTCTCGATCTTCTCCTCTGCGACGCGGAAGCCTCATTGGATCAACCTCACCGGGTCGCCAGAGATGTAGGCGGTCCAGGTGGTGACGTCGTGAGCGTCGGTGAACTGCATGCGCAGCTTCACCCAGCAGCCGGTTTCGCTGGTGTCGTTACACGTGTATGACTCGGGTATGGGCACGTCGATGACCACGACCTTGCCGTTGTAGGTGGAGTGGGTGACGTTCTGGAGCGTGCAGGTGCTGGAGTTGTAGCTAATGGACGCACCACCATCGATGTTGAACACACACCCATCAAACGCGGCCGGGGCCCCTGGATCATCTGGCGGTAGAACCTGAATCCAGCCTGCGCCACCGTTGGTATCGCCTGCGTCGAAGAGCTCAACGGTAAGGGTTCGGTCTCGACTCGTTGGCAGCACCCGAGCCAGATAGAACTCGGGGTTACCCGCATCGAGGTTGACGTTGATAGGCAGCCGGCCAGCCGCCGCAAGTTTCACGTCGCCCATAGGGTCGATGCCGCTGGGCGTGTCAAAGCCAGCCCGAAGCGAAAACATGTTTGCGCCCTCGGCGTTTTTGGTGAGGTCGGCAACGGTTGGGTCTGCGTCCGAGGCGTTGGTGCGGACCTGAAGCACGTACTCGCCCACTTGGAGCGAGCCCGAGGGCACGGTGCAGAAGCGGGCCCAACGCCGAAAGGTCTCAGCGAAGGTCCATACGCCATCGTCGGGGTCCACAAACCACTCACCCTCGTCGTCGATGGAACCGTTGTGGCCGTAACGCCCCTCGTCGTCAAACGGGCCGTTGGGCGGAGAAAGCAAGTCCATCACCCTGTTGTCGTAGGCAGACAGAAATTCGAAAGCGTCGAATGTGGTGGCGGGGCAGTCGCTGTTGTCAATGACCGGATTGTCGAGGTGGTTCCAGGGTGTGTTGTCCGGGCCACGCAGAATGAACGTGGTTTCCATGCGTACCGTGCTGCCAGATTTGGTGGTTACACCATCGATACCGTCACCCAGGCACCAGTACGCTTGGTCGCCAGACTCGTACGGGTAGTAACGGTCGTGAGCATCGGCGTAGTAGTCCTCAGGGATTTCGTTTCCCCCGAAGGTGTAGGCGCCGCCGGTGGTGATGTCTCGAAGGTACGTGCGCTCGTCGTAGCTGGGCAGGCCATAGGTCGACATGTAGATGTCGCCGTAGTAGCCGTTGGATCCCTCGTAGGTGTTGCCGTAGTAGTCGCAGCTTTGCCCAACTCCGGCGTAGACGGCGTCAAAGATGTCGATCACCAGGTCGTGCCCGGGAAGTGACTCGACGTTGATGGTGAAGAAGTAGCCGTCGGGTTCGAACTCTTGGTTCACGCCGGTGCTGCTGCAATAGGAAGGCCAAGAACCGTTGCAGGTTTGGGTATGGAAGCGGTCGCCGTTGTACTTCTCTTCCTGAGGGCCTTCGATCACCAGCGTGAGGTCGTCCTGGATGAACGATCCGTTGCTGAGCTGTTCGGGGTCGTTGCCTACCTGGCTGTCTGGACTCCCCATGGCAACCGAGCCTTCGTACTCGGCAATGGCCGAACCGCTGATTGGCTGGGTGTTAGGGAACCCAATGGCAGGCAGGAAAACGTTGTCGACTTCGTCGGTGATCTCAACCTGAAGTTGGCTACCACCAGCCAACGTGACCTGGATTTCGCTGGCCTGGTAGCCGTGGGCCACAGCAACCTTGGTAGCTTCCGACACCGCGTCGACAGGGTCGTCAGGTAGCAGCGCAGCACCAGCCAGCGCCGCAGCGTCGGTGGCGTTTTGGACGCGTGTTCGAGCGATGTACCACTGGCCGAGGTCCACAGCCATGGCTGCGAAGCCCATGAATAGGCCCAGCATGAGGGCCAGCCACATTGCGGCCACGCCGCGGTCACTTGCTAGCCGTTGTCGGGTCATGATGAAGGCTCACAGGTGTTTGAGAGCGGGACAGGCTCGAGTCGAATGATCGAAGATTCTCGGATGGTGCGGTTCCCGAGGATGACCCCGGTCAAGGCCACGTAGTTGCCCTCGACGTACACACCCAGGTAGTCATTGTGGCCAACCTCGCCGCACGCGCTTTGGTCTGTTGGCAGCCATTCAGGGCCGTCGACGGGGTCGAACGAGCCGGTGTTGTCGTTCCAGCTGTATCGGTAGCAGTTGATGGTGCAGTTGAGCACCGTGCCGTCGTAGGGGTCGCCGGTGGCTGGGTCTGCGCGGTAAATCGTTAGATAGCTGATTTGGCCGTTGGCCAGGGCGTTACTGACCGTGTCTTCGACGGCTTCGACAATGGTTTCTTGGTAGTCAAGTTCTCGGGCAAGGGTTGCCCCTAGGCGCGCACCGGCACGGGCAGATTCGTTGATCTTGTGGTCGGCCTGCCAATACAGGCCGAACTCGACCATGCCAAAGAACAAGAAGAAGAGCAGCGGAACCATGAGCGCGGTCTCCACAGCAGCGACGCCGCGCTCGCGCCATGACCTGTCACCAGACGCGTTGGGGCATGCCGCCGAGCCAGTGATGTACGGCTCAACCTCGGGCTCGCCAAATGCGCGAAAAGAGGACGCGTTGTCGTTGGTGGAGTTCACTGTGTATACCTTCGGCCCGCACGGCTTGCAGTTGACCGTTCCGGCAGGCGCCTTGAGCGAAATGGGTCAAATAGCGCATGGCGGGCTGTTTGTGGTGTTCTCGCCGTACCCGCCTGTCCGGCTGGGCCAGGCTCTAGCCTTGCCAGAGTGACAAAGCGGTACTGGCTCGAGACGCTCGGGTGCCCAAAGAACGAGGTAGATAGTGAGAAGCTGGTGGGGACACTCACCGCCGACGGCTATCAGCTTGCCGAAGATGCAAGCCAGGCCGATCTCGTAGTGGTAAACACCTGCGCGTTCATAGACGAGGCTCGCCAAGAGAGCATCGAGACCATTCTCGACCTCAGCGAGCAACGGGCCGACGGAGCCGAGCTTGTGGTGACCGGCTGTCTTGCCGAGCGCTACGGCGACGACGTCGCTGAAGCGTTGGGTGATGATGCCGACGCAGTCGTTGGATTTGGGGTCCCGGTGACCATTGGAACCAAACCCGCCGTGCCCAGCTTCGACCTCTTGAACCTTCCTCGCCCGGCCACCGATTCGGCCTGGGCGTACATCAAGATCGCCGAAGGCTGCGACCGTGCCTGCGGGTTCTGCGCCATCCCAACGTTCCGGGGGCCCCAGCGCTCCCGCAGCATCGAGTCCATCTCCGCCGAAGCCCAACAACTGGGGGCCCAAGAAGTGGTGTTGGTTGCGCAGGACTTGGCTGCCTACGGGCGCGACCAAGGCGTAGGCCAGCGAGCGATTGTGCCGCTGGTAGAAGAAGTGGCGCGTCACGTCGATTGGGTCCGGCTTTTGTACCTGTACCCGTCGGATCTCACCGACGAACTCATCGACACCATTTTGGCCACCGAAGTGCCCTACTTCGACCTCAGCCTTCAGCATGTGTCGCCTCCGCTGATGCGGCGGATGAAGCGCTGGGGCAACGGCGACAAGTTCCTTGCGCGTATTGCAGATATCAGAAATCGCGAACCCGATGCGGCGTTCCGAAGCAATTTCATTGTTGGCTACCCCGGCGAAACCGAAGCCGACCACGATCATCTGCTGCGCTTTGTCGAAGAAGCCCAGCTGGACTGGTGCGGGTTCTTCACCTACTCCAAAGAAGACGGAACCTACGCAGCAACGCTGGACCAATCGGTAGACCCAGCGCTGATGGGTGAACGCATTGGGGAGCTGCGAGAACTCCAAGACGCAATTACTCAAGAAAAACGTGACCATTTGCTGGGCCGACAGGTCAGAGTACTGATCGACCAACCCGGCAGTGCGCGAAGTCATCGCGAAGCCCCCGAAATCGACGGGGTTATCTCGGTGCCACAGCATCTCGAACCAGGGACTTTCCACACCGTTACGGTGCGAGAAGCCATGGGCCCAGATCTTGTGGCCAACTAGCTCACCCAAGGTTTGGCCGGTAGCCCGAACCGGGTTTGTTTTTTCGCTAGCTGTTTGAGAGGGGGCCTAAGGTGTCGCAAACGACTCGAGATTTTCCCATTGCTGGGTTGGCTTCGCCGGCAAACATCATCACCTTCTCGCGCATCATGGCGTCGCCTGTGCTGTTTTGGCTCATCCTTGAAGCCGAAGACACCCTTGGTACGTCTTGGCTGGCGTTCGTGTTGGGCTGGATCTTTGGTATCTCGGACCTCTTCGACGGGCGCATTGCTCGAGCCACCGGCGTAACAAAGTCTGGTGCGTTCCTCGACCCCCTCGCCGACAAGGTTGTGGTCATTGGGGTCGCATGCTCGCTGGTTGCAGTCGATCGACTGCATTGGCTGCCGGTGGCCATCATTGTGCTGCGTGAGCTTTGGATCTCGGCGATCCGAGTTTCGTTTGCGCGGCAGGGCTTGTCTATCCCCGCTCGCCCCCTGGCCAAGTGGAAAACCTTCATCCAAGGTTTGGCGCTAGTCATGGCGGTCTTCCCGCCTTGGGAGAATCAGCAGTGGATTGTTGATGTCTCGATCTGGGTAGCCGTTGCGCTCACCGTCATTACCGGCTGGCATTATGTGCGAGACGGCGCAGCCGCCAGCCCCGACACCATGACATCGGTCTAACTCGGCGCCTAGCCGGAGCCCCGCCGCACAACCAGCCTCTGGCGCACCACCCCTACGTGTGCTTCCCCCTCATGCTGGTGCGCCCTGTGCTCATCCGTATGTCCAAGCAGAGCGCAGGCAGCTAAGGTGCCGCCGTGGCCGCATCGCCTTTCACCCTTGTTCAAGCCGGGAGTCGTGAAGTCAAGGTAACCAATCCTGACAAAGTGTTTTTCTCGAAGCGGGGCGACACCAAGCTCGACCTGGTGCAGTACTACCTGGATGTGGGCGATCATCTGCTCGATGCCATAGGGGGTCGGCCCCAGCTGTTGCAACGGTTCCCCGACGGGGCGAGTGGAAAGTCGTTCTTCCAGAAGCGGGTTCCCAAGGGCGCTCCGGAATGGCTGGAGACAACCACCGTCGCCACCCCCAATGGCACCACGTCCAACGCGTTGGTTGCGGCTGATCTTGCCCATGTGGTGTGGGCGGTCAACATGGGTTGTCTCGGCTTCCATGGCTGGCCGTTTCGGGCTGATGCTCCCCAGTTCAGCGACGAGCTAAGGATCGACCTCGACCCCATGCCCGGAACCACGTTCGACGACGTGCGCTGGGCAGCATTTGCGGTTCGAGACTTCTTTGCCGAGTTGGGCATCGTGGCGTACCCCAAGACCACCGGCAGCAAGGGTGTGCATGTGTATGTGCGCCTCGAGCAGCGCTGGGATGGCTATGAGGTTCGGGCCGCTGCCGTTGCTGCGGCACGCGAGCTGGAGCGACGGCACCCCGATCGCCTCACCGCGGCGTGGTGGAAGGAAGAGCGCGGCGAGCAAATCTTTGTGGACTTCAACCAGAACGCTCCCCACAAAACCGTGTTCGGAGCATGGTCGGTGCGGTCGAGAGTGGGGGCTCAGGTGTCAACCCCATTGTCGTGGGACGAGCTGGCCAGCGTCATGCCCGACGACCTCACAATGCCCGCCGTTCTTGCGCTGGTACAGGACCGGGGCAACCCATGGGCCGGCATGGGCAACGCCTTGCAGTCGCTCGACCCCCTCTTGGCCCTAGCCGAAGCCGACGCAGAGGCTGGCCTGCCCGACGCCCCCTGGCCCCCCGTCTACCCCAAAATGCCCAACGAGCCCCCACGCGTCGCCCCCAGCCGCGCCAAACGCCCGACCTGACCCAGCGCCCTCTGCGACCTGGCGGTCCTGTGTACGCCTGTGACCCACGGGTGTCGGCTGCTTGGGGCGGACTTGGGTGCAGAGACGCGTTAGTGTCCAGCGATGTCCAAGTTCACCTGTGAAGTCGTGGCCGTTGGTACTGAGCTGCTGCTCGGTCAGATTGTCGATACCAACTCGAGCTGGATTGGCGAGCAGCTCGCCATTGCTGGTATCAACAGCCATTTCCAAACCAAGGTTGGGGACAACCCTGACAGGATTGAAGCGGTACTGAACCAGGCACTCGAGCGCTCCGATGCAGTCATTGTGTGCGGCGGGCTGGGGCCTACCCAAGACGACCTGACGCGCGACATTATCGCCCGCGTCATGGGCGTTGAGCTCGATCTCAACGACGAATTGGTGGCCAAGATCGAGGCGATCTTTGGTGGGCGCAAGATGCCAATGAACAACCTGCGCCAAGCCGAGGTGCCCGTTGGGGCCGAGCCGCTGCCCGTGATGCCCGGGACTGCCCCTGGTTTGAAGGCCCCGGTGGGCGACAAGGTCATCTACGCGGTGCCCGGTGTGCCGTGGGAGATGAAGCAAATGGTTGACCAGTGCATCATGCCCGACATCAAGGCCCGCGCTGGGATCACTTCGGTGATCCGTTCCAAAACGCTGCGAACGTGGGGGGAGTCCGAGTCTGGGTTGGCCGAGCGGCTTGGCGACGAGGTCGATCGTCTCGACCGCGACGGGGGAGCCACCCTGGCATTTCTTGCCAGCGGCGTTGAGGGGTTGAAGGTGCGCATCACCGCCAAGGCCGAGACCGAGAAAGCGGTGGAGGAGATCTTGACCGAGGAAGCCCAACGGGTTCGGGCCATCCTCGGCGACGCCCTGATCTTTAGCGACAACGACGAGTCGATGGAACAGGTCGTCTTGGCTCTGTGCGCCGAGCGGGGGTTGACCCTCGGCATTGCCGAGTCATTGACAGGTGGCCTCATAGGCTCGCGCCTGACCAACGTTCCCGGAGCCAGTGCCGCGTTCAAGGGCTCGATCGTCTCGTATGCGTCCCAGGTAAAGTTCGATGTGTTGGGCGTGCCTGAAGGCCCCGTGGTCTCGGAGGAAGCTGTGATTGCGATGGCCGAGGGCGCCGCCCGTGTGTTGGACGCCGATGTGTCTGTGGCTGTCACAGGTGTTGCCGGGCCTGACCCTCAAGACGGCGTCGAGGTTGGTCGAGTTTGGATGGCCACCATGGTGGGTGGTGTGGTTGAGACAAACACCGTCAAGTGGCCATTCGACCGTGACCGGATCCGCCAGTTCACCACGATCACCGTGCTGAACGCCTTGCGGCAGCGTTTGCTCGCTTTGCCCTAGTGCCGCGTCTGGGAACGTAGGCGGTGTTGGGGCGGAGATGCGGCACTAGGGCAGAGCGTTTGGCGGGGCTAGGCGAAGTTGTCTCGGGCGAACGCCAGCAACAGATTGGTGAGTTCGGTGTCGTGGCTGACAAAAAGGTTGGTGCCGTGCTGACTGGTTTCTAGCAGGATGGACTGCCCGTTCGGTGCGTTCTCGCCGATGCCCACTATGGCGTCGGCGTACGGCTGGTCGAGTTCTCCAGCTATGGCGAGCAATGGCTCAGTGACGTTTACCGCCACCTCCAGTGCCTCGAGTCCGAGGAAGTTTCCGGGGGCCGAGAGTGCAACGACGCCAGCGAGGTCGAGTTGGGTTCCCGCGCTGACCGCAGCGGTGCCGCCCATTGATGCGCCCATGACGATCACTTGGGATGCGCCTTCGCCTCGGAGCGCCCCGACGGCCGCGGCGATGTCGGTGTCTAGGCCGGTGTCTGCGGCGCCCGATGATGTTCCGTACCCGCGGAAGTCGAACGCGAGGACACGGTAGCCCTTGGCGGCGGCGCGCTCAGCGAACGCGAACCAGGTTTGGCGGTCGCGCCCGCGCATGTGGGCCAGGACAATGCCGCGTTCGCCTTCGCCGAAGATGGTTCCTCCAAGCGTTTCGCCGTCTGAGGTGGTGAAGGTGATCTCTTGTTGGGGGACCGAGGGGGCTTCGATGGTTTGGTCGGGGTTCTCGGACTCGTCGTCCTGTGGCGCTGTGCTGTTGGAGTCCTCGGCTTCGGGTGATGCGAGGGGGGACGCTGCGCTGTTCGCGTCCTCGGGTGTCTGTTGTTCTGCTGCGCCCTCTGTGTCGGGGGAAGCGGTGGTTTCTGGGTCGGGCTCACCAGCAACGCCAGCTTCTCCAGCCTCGCTGGTGGCGTCCGTTTGGGCAGGGTCGCTTTCGTTGTCGCTGGGGGCACTGCCTTGCTGTGGGTCGTCGCTTGATCCGCCGCAGCCGGCGGCGATGAGGGCAGCGACGGTCAGCGCGGCGGCCGCGAGGGCACTGCGGGGCCACCGCCTGACCAGGTTGGTGCTCACTGCTCGGTAACGCCGCCGTCTGGGTCGAGACGTAGCGAGGCGGAGTTCATGCAGTAGCGCTCTCCGCTTGGGGCTGGGCCGTCGGGGAAGACGTGGCCAAGGTGGGCACCGCAGTTGGCGCACTCGGCTTCGATGCGCGTCATGCCGTGGCTGGTGTCGACCTTGCGTGTGACCTGGCCGTCGTCGATGGCCTGGGTGAAGCTGGGCCAGCCGCTGCCGGAGTCGTATTTGGTTTCGCTCGTGAAGAGGGCCTCATCGCAGACGATGCAGTGATAGGTGCCTGGGGTTTTGGTATCCCAGTAGCAGCCGGTGAAGGCGCGTTCGGTGCCGGCTTGTTGGGTGACGGCGTATTGTTCGGCGCTGAGGCGCTCCCGAAGCTCGCTGTCGTCGAATGTCTTGTTGGTCATATCCCGGTCTCCTTGGATGTCAGGCATGACTATTCAACCCCACAGACGGGCCTCGAGTTCCCATCCCATGAAGTTTCTCACGCCGTTGCGGGTTGGGTCGGCAGAAAAAAACACCTGTTCGATGCCCGAAATGCTTGCGTCGAACAGTTGTTCGCAATTACGCTAGTGTTATTCGCTTAAGCGATGTCTCGTCACCTGA
>JAUIIS010000036.1 GCA_030431575.1 Acidimicrobiia bacterium
CCCGACGGCGGAACGCTTTCGCGAACGCTCCCTTGCTGAGTGCGGTTTGCAGACAGCTCGGATCGGCACATACCCAGGCGCCTCGTCCGGGGAGCGCTTGTCCCTGAACAACGTTGCCGTCGGCATCTGCCGCATAGCGCACCAGGCTGGCTGCTGGCCGTGAGGTTCGGCAGCCAATGCAGGTGCGTACGGGCGCTATGCGTCTCCGCCTTCTGGTTGTTCGGGCACAATCGCGCCCAGTTCTTCGGTCTCGGTCCGGTCGTCGGCGGCATCGCCGGACGCTTGGACTTCAACCTCTTCGGAAGGAGATTCGGTGCCCTCGGCCTCGTCGGCTACGGATTCGTCGTCTGTGGCCTCGTCAATGTCAGCTTCTGCATCGTCAGCATCGACCTCTGCAGCATCGGTAGCTTCAGCGCCATCGGTCTCAGCACCATCGGCTTCAGCATCGTCAGCCGCGTCGGTAGCTTCTGCGCCCTCGGCAGCTTCAGCATCGCCATTGTCGCCAGAATCGTCACTGTCGCCAGCCTCTTCGCCATCTTCGGCAGTCATCTCGGCCCATTGATCAGCTGAGATTGCGGGTCCGCCGCCGGCAGGCTGCCACATCTGGTCACCGGTTGCTTCGTCGATGATCCATTCGCCTTCGGCCCAGTCGACGTCGCCGTAGGCTTCTTCTTCTGCGATCTGGGTCTCGGACTTGATGTCGACGCGCCAACCCGTCAAACGAGCGGATAGGCGAGCGTTCTGGCCCTCTTTACCGATGGCCAGCGATAGCTGGTAGTCGGGCACGATGACTTCGGCGGTGCCGGTGGCTGTGTCGATGCGCACCTCTTTGACCTTGGCAGGAGACAAGGCCTTCATGACAAAGTCCTCGGACTCCTCAGAGAACGGCACAATGTCGATCTTTTCGCCACGCAGCTCGTTGACGACCATGCGCACACGAGCGCCGCGGGCGCCGACACATGCACCCACCGGGTCGACGTTGGGGTCGTTAGACCACACGGCGATCTTGGTGCGGTGACCAGGCTCGCGGGCACACGCCTTGATCTCCACGATGCCGTCGGCGATCTCGGGAACTTCGAGCTCAAACAGGCGCTTGATGAGGCCTGGGTGTGTGCGGCTCACAACGATCTGGGGACCCTTGGCGGTCTTGCGAACCTCGACGATGTAGGCCTTGATGCGGGCGCTGGCGTCTGGGCGCTCGTTGGGAACCTGTTCGGCTTGGGGCAACAACGCCTCGACCCGACCAAGGTCAAGCAGGGTATAGCGGCTGTCGGACTGCTGAATGATGCCGGTGACGATGTCGCCTTCGCGGCCTGCGTACTCTTCGTACTTGAGCTCGCGTTCGGCCTCGCGGATGCGCTGCAGCATGACCTGCTTGGCGGTTTGGGCCGCAATGCGCCCAAAGTTCTCGGGCGTGACATCGAACTCTTCGCCGTGGGGCTCGCCATCTTCGTCCAGCTCTTGGGCAAAAACCCTGATGTCCATGGACTCAGGATCGATGGTTACCCAGGCGTACTCGTACGCGTCGGGCTGGCGCTTGTACGCGGATTCGAGCGCATCGGCAAGTGCAGCGAACAGAGTGTCGACTGAAATGCCCTTGTCGGCGGCTAGCGCCTGGAGAGCTTCCATCATCTCGTTGTTCATTGGGCCGTGGCCCTCCTCTCGGATTTGGTCTTGGCAGCTTTGGCTTCTTTAGAGCCTGGCTTGGGCGCCGGGCCCCACTCGAAGACGGTTGATGCTTTGGTGATGTCGTCAAAGGCGAGTGTGCGGCGCTCGCCCTCATCGGTAATGAGCACGATGCCACTGTCGTCGACTTCGGCGAGTTGGCCTTTGTGGCGGCGGTCGGCATCGGGGATGTGCGAGCCGAGCTTGACCGAGACTTCTTCGTCGATAGCCCCGACGTAATGCTCGGGCGTGCGGAGCTTGCGCTCCAACCCAGGGCTAGAGACCTCGAGGGTGTATGCGCCAGGCATCGGGTCGTTTTCGTCGAACTCGGCCGAGATGGCGCGCGTGGCCTTGGCCACATGATCGAGTTCCAGTGGCCCGTCAATGGCCTCGACCGTAATGCGCAGCACACCGCCGTTGACCTCGACGTCATAGAGCTTGAGACCCAACGGGTCTATGAGGGGCGCCACCATGTCGGCGACTCGATCGACTATTGCCATGGTGGTACCTCCTTGGAAACGTTGCGTGTTTGGGTTGCGCTGGATTTTTGGGCCAGATCCTGTGGCGCAGGCGGACCCGGCGCCACAGGGGTGACACCATCTTTGACCCCACAAGAACAAAGGCGTGGGCAGGGCCCACGCCTCGCACCAGAAGGATCGAAGACAGAGGATGAGCCTATCAGGTGCCGTTACCACAACCGACGAACCAAAACAGAGAGCACTCAGGGCTCGCTCAGCCACGCCTGCGCCGATTTCGTCGACGCTGATCTGGTGTCGTTGGGTTGGCTGACTACAGCTTCCTGATGAGGTCGACGCGCGTTCCAGAATCGTTGGCGTCGTCTCCCTGCAACTCCAACAAGCGGGCGCGGTCCTTTTCGGCTTCGCGCGCAGCCTTTTGGGTGTCGACTCGGGCCAGCGCCGCCTCGGCTCCGTGGTCGTTGATATAGGTGGCCCACTCGACGAGTTGGTCGACCATTTCGTCCTCGGCCACAACGGCGACGTTTTGGCCTTTCACGAAGAGATGGCCGCGTTTGTTGCCAGCTGCTATGCCAATGTCGGCATCTCGCGCTTCGCCCGGGCCGTTTACGACACAACCCATCACTGCCACCTGCAGCGGGATCTCTTTGTCAGCAAAAGCCTCCATGGCCTGCTCAGCCACTGCATACACATCGACTTCGGCCCGACCACACGACGGGCACGCAATCAGGTCGACGTTCTTTCGCTCACGCAGACCCATGGCCTCAAGAAGCTGACGTCCAGCCTTAGCCTCTTGCACCGGATCGGCGGTCAAGGAGTAGCGGATAGTGTCGCCGATCCCCTCAGCCAGAAGCGTGGCAATCCCGGCCGTGGCCTTGATAAGCCCACCCGGGGGAGGCCCGGCCTCGGTAACACCAAGGTGCAGCGGATAGTCGGTGACCTCGCTCAGCTGACGGTACGCCTCGATCATGAGCGGCACGCTTGACGCCTTCACCGAGATTTTCACCAGGTCAAAGTCAACTTCGGCAAAGTACGCAAGTTCGTCCTGTGCGGACTCCACCATGGCCTCAGGGGTCACCTTGCCACCGTATTTGGCGTACAGGTCGGGGTGCAATGACCCGCCGTTGACCCCGATGCGTATCGGGACGTTGCGGTCCTTAGCTTCTTGAGCGACCAGCTTGATGTGTTTGGGGTTCTTGATGTTTCCCGGGTTGAGACGCAGGCACTGCACCCCCGCCTCAAGCGCAGCGAGGGCCATCTTGTACTGGTGATGAATATCGGCCACGATCGGCACCGGGGACCGCGGCACGATCTGCGCCAACCCTTCGGCCGCAGCAAAGTCGTTGCACGTGCACCGAACAATGTCGGCCCCCGCCGCCGCCAGCGAGTACACCTGCTGCAGCGTGGCTTCGACATCGGCCGTCTTCGTGATGGTCATCGACTGCACGGTGATAGGCGCGTCGCCACCCACTGCCACGTCGCCAACCATGATCTGACGTGTCTTCTTGCGCTCAAAGCCAGCACTAACGTCCATCCGCTCAGTCTACGACCTGAACCCCCCACCGAAACGGCGCCGCGATCCACGCCCACCGACCGAGCGCTCCGCGTACCACCCAGTTGGCAGACCTACCTGTCCGCACCCTCCCCGCAACGGGGCCGCGGCCCCGGAACCACCGACACGCGCCGCGTGCTACCCACTTGCCAGACCGCCACTTGTCCGGGGTCGGGTGTGGTGCATTTCATTTCGCACACAACACGTGCCCAACGCCAACCGCCGAAATGAAATGCACCACACCCGACCCCATTGGCACCCCCGAAACGCACCGCGGCCCCGTGCAGGCCACCGAAGCGCGCCACGGCAGGGCCCGGGCAGCGGGAAATCCGCAGCGCGAGAGAAGCGAAGCGGAACGAGCCTTGCGGGAAGAAAGGCTGTGAAGCGAAGCGCCCAAAATGGCCCGAAGGGCCGGGCGCTTCGCTTCACAGCGAAATGGGGTCGGCTATGTCGAGGTAGAGGGCAGCTATGCCAACGGTGGTCATGAGCAAGATGACGGCGTAAGCAACGGGGAGCGCTTTGGCGGCGTCGGCGTAGTACCGCTTGCCGTTGCGGGACCGGATGCGTTCATAGGTGGCTATGACGACGTGGCCGCCATCGAGTGGGAGCAGCGGAGCCAAGTTGATGACGCCCACAAAGATGTTGATGCTCAAGAAGAAGATGAGCACGCCAGCCATCCCGCCGCTGGTCAGTTCGGCACCTAATCGGGTTGCGCCAACGAGTGACAGGATGCGGCCCTCGTTGTCGTCGGCTTCGGTGACCGGGGCCACTTCGCCGGGCTCGCCTGCTGCAACCGTGGCGTCGTCGCCGGTCTCGCCGAGACGCCCAAAGAAGTCCACGAGACCGCTGGGGCTAAAGATGCCGCCGATGCTGACCACGGTCTCTTTGGTTATCTCGCCGAAAAGCTGGACGGACTCGGGGACCGCCTCGACTGGGCCCATGTTGATACGAGGAAGTTCGTCAGGGTCGGTCCTGACGCCAAGGAGGCCAAGGCCGGTGTCGGGGTTCTCGCCGATGGTGCCTTCGATCTGTTGCACTTCGCCGTTGCGTTGGACGTCGAAAGTGACGGTTTCGCTGGGGTGGGCCTCGACGAAGAGACGCATCTCTTCAAAGCTTTCGAAGCTGACTCCGTCGGCACCCACCACGACGTCGCCGGGCTGGAGGTCCATGGCTTCGGCGGTCCCGCCGGGGCTAGTCTCAGACACTGTCCAAGCGGTTTCGTCCCACTCGAGGCCCGAGGTGACCAGCAGCGCATAGATGGCAATGATGGCCATTAGGAAGTGCATTGCCGAACCAGCCACGGCAACGAGGATGCGTTTGGGATAGGACTGCTGACGGTAGGTTCTGGCTTCGTCGGCGGGGTCAACTTCTTCGAGGTTGTTCATGCCGATGATCTTCACGTAGGCGCCGGCCCAGATGCCTTTGATGCCGTACTCGGTTTCGCCGCGGCGAAACGAGAAAAGGCGTGGGCCAAAGCCGAGGAAGAACTCGGTGACCTTCATACCGCTCCACCTGGCGGTGAGATAGTGGCCGAGCTCGTGCATGGTGATCATGAAAACCAACATGAACACCACGACCAGGTACTCCCAGCCCGCGGCGATGGTGAGCCAAGTCAGCAAGCCAGCGAGCACCACAACGCCTAACCATGACGATTGTTCGTCTGGCGCGTCTACCTGCGCAGTGTGGGAGGGTCCGTGCCCGCTGGCGGGAGGTTCGCTGAAGGGTGAGTGCCCGTGTCCGGCAACCGGTTCGGTTGGGGTGTCAACGCCCGATGAGGCCACTGGCTACTTCCCTTGCTCGTTTATCCACTTCGTACACAACCTCAGCACTATCGGCAGTTGTTCCATCAAATTGCTGAAGTGCGGCATCGAGCAGGTCTGAAATACCTATCCAGCTGAGCTTCCCGTCGAGAAAGGCTTGCACCGCGACTTCGTTTGCTGCATTCAACCACGCCGGGGCCGTCTGTCCTTCGCGCCCTGCCTCAAAAGCCAGCCGCAGGCATGGGAAAGCCTCGAGGTCTGGCGGCTCGAAGTCCAGCCGGCTGAGGCTGGCCCAGTCGATGCTCCCAAAAGCTACTGACCCACGATCGGGGTACGTCAGGGCATAACTAATGCACAGACGCATGTCTGGCATGGACAGCTGCGCCATAGTGGAGCCGTCGGTGTACTCGACCATGGAGTGCACGACCGATTGGGGATGCACGACGACCTCGATCTGGTCGTACGGGGTGCCATAGAGCTCGTGCGCTTCGATGACTTCGAGGCCCTTATTCATGAGCGTGGATGAATCGACGGTGATCTTTGGGCCCATGGACCATGTTGGATGCGCCAAAGCGTCGTTGACGCTCACGTTGGCAAGCTCGCTGCGCGTCTTGCCCCGGAATGGTCCCCCACTTGCGGTCAAGAGCAGGCGTGCGACCCTAGTGGGGCGCCCGCTGGTCCCCAAGGCTTCGTTGGAGCGCAGACACTGGTGGAGCGCACAGTGTTCGCTGTCCACGGGAATGATCTCAGCGCCTGGGGTTTGCCGGGCGCGTTGCACGACTGGCCCCGCAGCAATGAGGGATTCCTTGTTTGCGAGACCCAAGCGTTTGCCTGCTTCGAGCGCAGCGAGCGTGACGGGTAGCCCGGCGAAGCCCACCACGCCGTTGATGACCGTGTCGGCCATGCGTGCGGCGTCCGCTAGCGCCTCGGGGCCGTGATGCACAGCAACGCCTGAACCCAGGGCGTCGCGCACCTCGCCGGCAGCCTCGGCTGTGGCCATGACAACGGTCGACACGCCGAATTCTTGAGCTTGCTTGACGACGGGACCCACAGAGGTCCCTGCGGCAATGGCGCTAACCGAGAAACCATCGGGCTGCGAGCGCAGGACGTCGAAGGTTTGGGTTCCAATCGAGCCGGTAGAACCCAGGACGGCAACTGAAGTCGTCACCGGTTGGCCGACGTCAAAGGATCGGTTGTGTAGCGCTGTGCCATGCCTTTGACACTAGTCACCAAGGCTCCTAGGCCAGCAGGCGTACGACGTAGTACACGGTGGGAAGCACAAACAGCAGCGCGTCAAAGCGGTCGAGCAGGCCGCCATGACCGGGCAGAATGGTACCCATGTCCTTGACGCCAAGGTCTCGCTTCATGAGCGACTCTGCGAGGTCGCCAATGGGGGCCACAATGGCGGCGCCGATGGCAACAAGCAGAGCATCGAAGGTGCCAAAAGGTTGACCGTCGAACGGAGCAATCCCCACCACACCAATAACGACAAAGCCCACAGCAACGGTGGTGATCATGCCACCCAGCAAGCCTTCGACGGTCTTGTTTGGACTGACATCAGAGAGCGGTGACCGGCCCATGGCTCGACCAATGAAATACCCGCCAACGTCGTAGCCAATGGCAAGGAGCACTGCGCACAGCAGCAAGCCACGTCCGTCGGGGAAGTCCAACAGCGCCGCAGCGAACGAGCCGAGCACACCCACGTAGATGATGACGAGGAACGTCACCCCCAGGTTGGGGACCGGCCGCTCAGATGCCACACCCATGAGGTACCAGAGCGCCCCAAAGAGCATGGACAAGAACAGCACCACGCCAATGGCGGACTCGCCTCGCCAATACACAGCCAACGGGGTAGCCACTGAGGCCGTCAGACCAAGCAACGTGGCGGGTTGGTACCCCACGCGCCGCAGACTGACAAAGAACTCGCTCGCGGCCACACCCAACACCGCCGCCACCAACAACAAGGTGACGACGTCGCCAATGGCGAAGCACAACACCGCAACCCCAGCTAGCACCGCAGCGGTGAGGACACGCTGCATCAGGTCATTGGGGTTGTTGGAGGAACCGTTGTTGCTCGCACGCATCGGTGTCTCAGCCGGTGCGGGACGACCGCGCCGTGCCGCTCGGGGGTCGTTTTCATAGGAGAAGAAATCGTCCTCGACCTGGCTTGCGTTGCCGCTGCCAATCGTGACCGGTGGCGGAGTAGGGTCGGCCGACGGTGCCGAAGGCGCGGCGGCGGGGTCGTCGGCCCAGCGCGGCCCGCTGTTGGTCAGCGAAGACCAAGCTGCCAAATCGTCGTCTTGTTCGTCTCCGCCCAACCGCGGCACCTCGCCAGTGCCAGGTTCGGTCCAGTGCGGAAGACCATGATCGTCACCTTCACCGCTCATCCGCATTCCCTTCGTTCTTTGTCATCGTAGATGCTTCCTGTGCTCACAGAGGTTCGCCGCCCGGCGATTAGACCGCCATGAGCTCCTCTTCTTTGTGTGCCAATGCGGCATTGATGTCTGCCTCACGCTTGTGGGTGAGGTCATCGACCTGCTTCTCGGCACGGTTGACGTCGTCAGATGAGGCGTCGCCGTCCTTGCCGAGTTGTTCGAGATCCTGGCGAGCGCTTCGCCGTGCGTTGCGGATGACGATCCGCCCTTCTTCGGCCATGTTCTTGACGACCTTCACCAGGTCTCGTCGGCGTTCTTCTGTGAGCGGCGGGAAGTTGAGGCGCAGCACCACACCGTCGTTGGAAGGTGTGAGGCCCAGGTCAGCAAGCTGGATGGCTCGCTCGATGGCATCCATGGACGTCTTGTCGAACGGGGAAATGACCAGCAGCTGCGCTTCAGGAACCGAGAAGCTGGCAATCTGTTGGAGCGGGACCTCGCTGCCGTAGTAGTCGACGGGGATCTTCTCAACCAACGCTGGGCTAGGGCGCCCGGTACGGATTGTGGAGAATTCGGCGCGCGCATGCGCAACGGCTCTGTCCATAGCCTCGTCGGCTTCTGCGATGATCAGGTCGATTAGCTCAGTGCTCACATTGATCCCTTCAGCTCACCAGCGTACCGACGCGTTGACCTGCGAGTATGGACCCAACGTTTCCGTCGCCCATCAGGTCGAACACGACGATAGGTAATTCGTTGTCCATGCAGAGCGAAATCGCTGTCGAGTCCATGACTTTGAGGCCCTTGCTCAGCACATCAATGTAGGACACTTCTTGCAGTAGCTCGGCGTTTGGGTCGAGTTTAGGGTCTGCGGTGTACACGCCCTCAATCCCAGAATGGGTGCCTTTGAGCACTGCTCCGGCTTCGATCTCGACCGCACGCAACGCCGCAGTGGTATCGGTGGTGAAGAACGGGTTACCGGTTCCACCAGCGAAAATGACGGTGCGACCTTTCTCGAGATGGCGCACCGCTCGGCGACGAATGTAGGGCTCAGCAACCTGAGACATATGTATGGCCGACTGCACCCGAGTGGGCTGACCGAGCTGTTCGAGCGTGTCTTGGAGCGCCAAAGCGTTGATGACGGTTGCCAACATGCCCATGTAGTCGGCTTGGGCGCGATCCATGCCGGCACCGGCGCCAGCCATACCTCGCCAGATGTTTCCTCCACCGACAACAATGGCGAGTTCGACGTCGAAATCCTCACGAACCCTGACGACTTGGCGGGCAATTGACTGCACAACATGCCCGTCGATGCCATAGCCAGCATTGCCGGCGAAAGCTTCGCCGGACAGTTTCAAGACCACTCGGCCCCAACGAGGCTTGGTCGGTTCCACTTCAGCTCCATTCGCTCGGCGCTGTGCCAGCACCGAGCATCTTTACGCGTCACAGCCGCTCGCGCGCGGCAAGCGGCTGTGACAAGCAAACTTCTTGATTGTGAAAGGTGTTACTACTCGCCGATGTAGGCCTGAACGAACTGCGAGATCGAACCGCTGCCAATCCTTTGGGCAACGGTCTCCTTCTCGCCGAACACGCCTTGTTCGAGCAGGACTCGCTCGGAAAGCCACTTGCTGACGCGACCTTCGACGATCTTGTCCCAAGCTTGTTCTGGCTTGCCTTCGGCTTTGGTGACACCAAGCGCGGCTTCGCGCTCGCGTTCGATGTCTTCGGCCGCTACCTCTTCGCGGGTCAACGCGCTGGGCTTTGCAAAGGCAATGTGCAGCGCGATCTCGTGGACCGTTTCTGCATCGACGCCTTCAGCGACCACGATGACCCCGTTCAAGCCACGGCCTTCTTGGTCGGTGTGCAAGTAGGCATCTACCGTCGCCGAATCTGGCGCGTCGACAAGGGCGACCTTGCCCAAAGAGATGTTCTCCTTCTTGGCAATGCGCATGTCGTCGATGGTGTCGGCCTTTTGGTCGACAGCGCTTTCGCCGCCGGCCAAGACCAGGTCTGCAAGCTCTTGAGTCAACGCAACAAAGTCAGCTGCTTTGGCGCTGAAGTCGGTTTCGCTCTTGAGCTCAACCAGTGCGACCTTGTTGCCGTCACGGGCAATCGCCACTGCGCCATCTGAGCTTTCGCGATCTGAGCGGGAGTCGGCCTTGGCCAACCCCTTCTCGCGAAGTGCTTGGAGGGCTGCGTCGAAATCGCCACTCGAAGCGTCGAGAGCCTTCTTGGCATCCATCATCCCGGCGCCAGAGGCCTGGCGAAGGGCTTGTACATCCTTTGCGGTGAATTCAGCCATTGATCAGGCTCCTGGTGCTTCGTCGCTTGCTGGTGCAGCAGGCGCGTCTTCAACGAGTGCGGCTTCAGCCTCGGGAGCTCCAGTGGTGGCCGCCTCTTCGGCAGGCGCTGCTTCTTCGGCAGGCGCTGTTTCTTCGGCAGGCGCAGCATCGGGCTTGTTGAGCTGTTCGGCGACGCGTGCTTCTCGAGCCGCGGCTGCAGCAGCGGCCTCGGCGCGGGCCTGCTCTTGGCGAGCTGCCACCTCGGCTTCTTCTTCGGCGCTGCGAGACATCTTTGCTTCGCCACGCTTTGCAGCGATGAGGCGACCTTCTTCGACAGCTTCACAGATGACGCGGGCCATGAGATCGCCAGAGCGAATGGCATCGTCGTTGCCGGGGATGACGTAGGTGATGACGTCGGGGTCACAGTTGGTATCGACCACAGCAATGGTGGGGATCTTCAACTTGTTGGCTTCGGTGACCGCGATGTGCTCTTTCTTGGTGTCAAGCACAAACACGGCCTGTGGCAGGCGTTCCATGTTGCGGATACCGCCAAGGTTGCGCTCGAGCTTGGTTAGCTCGCGGCTAAGCAGCAACGCTTCTTTCTTAGGCATGGCCTCGAACTCGCCCGAGTCGCGCATGCGCTGGTATTCCTTCATCTTGGCCACGCGCTTTGCCATGGTCTCAAAGTTGGTGAGCATGCCGCCCAACCAACGTTGGTTGATATAGGGCTGGCCGCAGCGCTCTGCATACGACTGAACGCTGTCTTGGGCCTGCTTCTTTGTGCCCACGAACATCACCTGGCCACCGTTTGCCACCGTGTTACGGACAAAGGTGTAGGCGTCAACAATACGGTCGAGCGTTTGTTGCAGATCGATGAGGTAGATGCCATTGCGTTCCCCGTAGATGAAACGTTGCATCTTGGGGTTCCAGCGCCTGGTCTGGTGTCCAAAGTGAACCCCAGCCTCGAGGAGCTGTCGCATAGTAACGACAGGTGCCATTGTTATCTCCTTCCCAGCGGTTTAGCGAAGCCTCAGCCCTACACCGCCGAAGCGGCGACCGTTGGGTGGTCTGAGGTGGTTGATGTCATCTGACCCAGGGATGGGCCAGCCCCAGAGTGTACTGGGGCGGGCCAGAAAGCGACGCCGGGGGTCCGGTTCGGGCGACCGGTTCGGCCACGGGCACCAAATAGGCCTGAACGCCCTGCGAAGCGGCGCCAACGACACCGGCTGGGTCCACGTATTGGCCATCTCGGCGCACCCCGAAATGCAGCGTGTGGGTGGTGGTGCCAATGGTCGCACCGCGGGTTACCGGCTGCCCTTCCGACACCGTGACGCTGCCCAAGTAGGCGTAGCTGCTGCGAAGCCCCAACGGGTGGTCTATGGACACGTAGAGGTTGGCGCCGATCCTGCCAGCAAAGACAACCACGCCGTCAGCTGCCGCCAACACTGCAGTGCCGGGAGCAACTGCGTACTCCCAGCCTCGATTGCCTGGCGCACCAATGTGATCTGGCGGCCGAAATGGGTCGACCACGGGAGCGTCAACGGGTTCGCTCAACTGCGCCGATGCTGGGGCGGGGGCCGCTGCGACGCAGAGCACGAGGGCTGCCAGTAGGAGCTGCAGGGGCCTACGGGCTGCATGAAAGGCACGTTGGGCAGCCCGGAGCTGACCCACGCTGTGTGGGCTGGTCAAGAACAGAGGATCGAGCATGGGTCTCCGACCCGCGCACGATACGCGCGCTAGGTGTCGTGGGTGGCCGCGAACATGCGCGACCGCAACTGGAGCACGGCTTTACCGTGGATTTGGCACACCCGGCTCTCGCTTACGCCCAAGATCGTGCCAATCTCGGCCAGCGTCATTGTCTCGTAGTAGTACAAGCCCAAGACCATGCGTTCACGCTCGGGGAGGGCAAGAATTGAAGCAGCTAGCAACTGCCGGATCTCGCTGGCTTCGAACTGAGCGCCTGGCCCCAGGCCATCATCGGCCACGGTGTCACCAACGCTGATGCCTTCGAACCCACCGCCGCCGCTGCCCCCGCCCACCATTTCGTCGAGGCCGAGAATGCCGCCGCGGGCGACCTGGCCCAAGGTGTTGCGCAGTTCGTTGAGCTTCATGCCGGCGCGCTCGGCAAGCTCTTCTTCGCTAGCACCACGGCCAGCTTCGTTCTCGAACGTGGCCATGGCTTGCTCGATGCGTCGGGCCTTTGCCCGCACCGATCGGGGAACCCAGTCCATCGAGCGCAGCTCGTCGAGGATGGCCCCACGAATGCGCGGGATGGCGTAGGTCTCGAACTTAAACCCGCGTGCGGGCTCGAACTTCTCGATGGCATCGATGAGACCAAACATGCCGTAGCTGACAAGGTCGCCCTGCTCGACGGTGTTTGGTAGTCCGGTAGCCACGCGAGCAGCCACGTACTTCACCAAAGACGAGTAGTGGACCACAAGCTGGTTGTGGAGGTCCTTTGACTCGCTGGCCTTGTAGCGGGTCCAGAGGTCGTCGGTTTCGCCAGTGCCACTCATGCGCGGGGATGGGTCTGTTCGAGCACTCGCTTGAGCCGTTCTTTGCTGACATGGGTATAGATCTGGGTCGATCCCAGATCGGCGTGCCCCAGAAGCTCCTGGACAGCGCGTAGGTCGGCGCCACCATCGAGCAAGTGTGTAGCGTAGGTGTGTCGGAGCGCGTGTGGGTTGACCGGTGCGTCGGCACGACGGTCGATGAGACGGCGAATGTCGCGTGGCGTCAGCGGCTTGCCCCGCAAATTGACGAACAACGCGGTCACGCCCGGTTGGGCCAGAGCAGCCCGGCCACGCTGCATCCATGCCTCGATGGCAGCAATGGAACGCTGCGACAGCGGCACGATCCTGGTCTTGGAACCCTTGCCCGTGACGGTGACAAGGGCCTGGTCGAGGTCGAGATCCTGAGCCTTGAGCGAACACACCTCTGACACGCGCAACCCGCTGCCATAGAGAAGCTCCAGCACGGCATCGTCGCGAAGCTTCCGCGACTCGCTGTCGTGGGCAATGCCGGGTCGCGGATTGTCCAGCAGTGTGTCGAGCTCGGAAGCTTGCAGCACCCGTGGGAGCCGGCCGCCTGCACCCCCAGCTTGCAAACCCAGGCTTGGGTCGGGCGAAACCAAGCCATCGCGCAAGGCCCAGGCAAAGTAGCGGCGCAAGGAAGATGCCTTGCGGGCCATGGTGCGCCTGGCGTATCCGCCCTGGGCTAGCGAAGCCAAGTACGCGCGCAGGTCGCGCCGGCCAATGGCTGTGGGCGACGCTTTGCCATGTTGGGCGGCCCACTCGGCCAACGCCAGCACGTCGCGCCGATACACGGCGGCAGTGGCATCGGTGACGGAGGTCAACCCCTCGACGAACCGATCGACCTGCCATTGCATCGACGATGTGGACGTGCCCTTCGTAGCCACAACTCAAGAGTACCGACATCGCTGCGCTGCGGGGTGACGGTAACGCCCTAAGTCGCATCGGGTAATCCATCTGCCCCAGGTGCCCCAAGCACAACTTGTTGGGGCGTCCGCTCCAGCCAGCGCCCCCGCCATGCAAGAACACCCTTCGCCACAAGGACTTCGATCGCAAAGGCCACGTGGTCGAGGCTCGGAGGCGAACCGGCCGAGATGGGCGTGTGTGTGCCCGATCCACCGGCACCCAGGGCAGCGCAGATTTGGTCGAGACTCGTTGGTCGCCAGCCGACCACGTCAACAACCTCATGCCCAAGCTGGTCGACCTCGACCGGAACGGGCGGAGTGACTGTTGGCGTGGCTAGCCCAAGGGCGACCAACACATCGGCTGGCTCGCAAAGCGGCAGGCAACCATCGAGCAGGAGGCGATTGCAACCCGCCGATGAGGCGCTGCGGATGGGCCCCGGAACAGCAAAGACGGTGCGGCCACGGTCCATCGCCTGATGAGCCGTATACAGCGACCCACCTTTGTCATGGGACTCGACCACCACCACAATCTGCGAGAGCGCAGCGATTACCCGATTCCTTGCCGGGAAGCGCCACCGCTCAGTTGGTGCCCCCAGAGGCGTTTCGCTGCACATCATTCCCTTGTCCGCCACCTGACGCCAGAGTTCGGTGTTTGCCCGTGGGTAGGGGCGGTCCAATGAGGTTCCGGCCACTCCCACTGGGGCGGCACCGGTCGACACCGATAATGCCCCTGAGTGCGCCGCCGCGTCTATCCCTGCGGCAAGGCCCGACACCACGGTCACGCCTTCTGCGGCCAGCAAGGATCCCAGCTCTCTGGCCAAGTCGATCCCATAACGGGTGCACTTGCGGGTACCCACGATGCCGACTCGCAACGGAGCCAGCGCGTCGGGTTTTCCGTCGCAAAACAACACCGCCGGTGGATCGGGGTCGTCGGCCAGCGCCTGCGGGTACGCGGGCGAGCTGGGGCACAGCGCGCCAACACCGCTGCGTCGGTAGAGGGCCCAAAGCTCATCGACATCAATATTGGGCAAAACCCCAGACCATCGGGACGCCAGAGCTGGCGAGCCGATAGCCGCAGCGGTGGCTGAAGTGTGATGCGCTGCGCGGTGCCATACTTCGCTGGGGTCGCCCAGCAACAGCAGCTTGGCAAGCCGCGCTGGACCCACACCGGGAAGGCCAGCCAGCGCTGCTAGCCAAGCAGTATCGGGTAGGTCGGGGTTCGCTCGTTGATCGGACAAGGTCACACCGCTGCCGCGTAGTCGACGGTCTGAGCGCGCAGCGCCAACGCGGTGGCAACGTGTCGGCCTGAGAGTTCGCCCTCGTGCTCTTGGAGGTCGGCCACAGTCCTGCCAACACACCTTGTGCGGTGCACACCTCGAGCGCTGAGACGCCCTTCTTCCACAGCGCGCACCAAGATCTTGCGGGCCTCGCGGCTAAGGGGCGCAAGCACATCTGCGTTGTCCGCAGCAATAGCCACGTTGCTAGCCACTCCCCTAGCTGCCGCAATCTCGCGAGCGACAGCCACGCGCTTAGCAACCTCGCTGGTGGCCTCGGCCAAGTCGGTGGCAAATAGTTCTTCGGCCAGCGGCCTTCGCACGTGCACCCGAAGGTCGAACCGGTCAAGCAACGGCCCAGATAGCCGTCGCATGTAACGAGCCAAGGCCGCATCGGTACATCGGCACGATCGACGGTCTGGCGTGGCCTCGCCACACGGGCACGGGTTGGTTGCCCCCACCAAGATGAAGCGAGCCGGGAACGTCGCTGTCCCATAGGCGCGAGCAACACGAACAACGCCTTCCTCCAGAGGTTGGCGCAGCGAATCGAGGACCTGAGCGGGGAACTCGCCGAGTTCGTCAAGAAACAGGACTCCGCCATGGGCGCAGCTGATTTCTCCGGGACGCAAGCTGCGTGTTCCGCCACCAATGAGCGACACCATCGAGCTGGTGTGATGCGGAGCCCGAAACGGGGGCATTCGGACCAACCCACCAGCGGGGAGTCGGATCCCGGCCGCTGAATGCACGGTGGTCACTTCGAGCGCTTCTGCGCCATCGAGCTGCGGGAGGAGCCCCGGCAGCGCCTTGGCGATCATGGTCTTGCCTGCGCCAGGTGGGCCGACCATGAGGATGTGGTGACCGCCAGCGGCAGCAATTTCGGCTGCTCGTCTTGCCGCCGCCTGGCCTTGGACATGAGCAAAGTCCACCAGGGGCTTTTGCCGCAGCGGAGTGAATTCGTCGACTATGCGAGCCCACGGCTCGTTGCCATGCAACACCGACACCAGCTCTCGAAGGTCGATGGCGGTAGACACCGTGCGGTCGCTCACCAGCGCCGCCTCCGCAGCATTTCCTTCTGGAACCACCACATGACATGCCGTGGTGGCAGCGGTTAACGGCAAGGCCCCGGGAACCGGACGCAGCGCACCGTTGAGGCCAAGCTCGCCAATAAAGGCAATGTTCTCAACCTCCTGAGGCTCAAGCTCGCCACCAGCAACCAGCACGCCGATCGCTATCGCAAGGTCGAGGCCAGCACCCGTCTTGGGGACACCCGACGGCGCCAAGTTGACCGTGATCTTGCGTCGCGGCCAGTCGAAGCCGCTTGATTGCACGGCCGCCCGAACACGATCGCGCGCCTCGCGAACAGAGGCATCGGGTAGTCCAACAACCGACAGGCCCGGCAGTCCGTCGCCTACATGCACCTCCACCGAGATGGCGCAGCCATCGATGCCAAGCAACGTAGCCGATGAGATAGTGGCCAACATGGCGCACTCCTGGAAGTGTTGATCATCAGGAGGCGAGCCATGCGTTGACTTGCGAGACGCTACGACACACCATAGGGCGCCGCAGAGACAGTCCCACGCCCAGCGACGGCGTTCGTCGCTACAAGACCTCTCGGATGTAGCGGACAACAGCGGCAATCTCGGCGTCGGTGAGGTCGTCGCCAAATGCCGGCATCCCCGAACCCTTTCCACCAGCCACCACTGCTTCCATGTCGACAGGGTCGGGATACTGGGCGACGGCTTGGCCGTTGTTGAGCCGCTTGCCTCGACCACCTTGGCCTTCGGCACCATGGCAGCTTGAGCACTTGCCCATGTAGACGTCTCGGCCAACAACCAGTTCGCTGTCGGGCTCACCGTCGGGACCAAGCGGCACTTCCGGTGAGTCGGAGCAGCCAGCGCTGGCCAGAGCGATCACAACGACACCAACCAGGACGCTAAGCCCATGTTTCCAACGCAACGCCCCCCGACGCGGCGACTTGTCGTCTTTGGATCCAATCGCCATTGCGGCCTCGGAGTGCGGTGATGTTTGTTCCCCCGGTTTGTTCGGCAAGCTCACCAGCCTGTGAACTCCGGATCGCGCTTTTCGACAAAAGCAGCCATGGCTTCGGGGACATCTTTGGTGGTGAACTGGAAGGTCTGACCTAGCCCTTCGTTGTCCAGCGCCTCGGCGAGCGTTGAGGTGAACGACTTGTTGAGCAGCGCCTTGCTAACTGCAATGGCACGAGGTGGCCCAGCAGCAGCCTTTGCGGCCCATTCCGCCACTAGGTCGTCCAGCTGGTCTTGAGGCACTACCCGGTTAACAAGCCCCATTTCCTTGGCCGTTGCGGCATCGATGATGTCGGCAAGCAACACGAGTTCCTTGGCCCGTTGCATACCCACAATGCGTGGGAGCAGGAATGAGCCGCCGAAGTCTATGTTGAGGCCGCGTCGGGCAAAGATCTCGCTGAAGCGAGAGCGGTCTGAAGCCAAAACGAGGTCGCACGCCAACGCCATGTTGAGGCCCGCTCCAGCAGCAACACCGTCGACGCGAGCGATGGTGACCTTGGGCATGTCGTAGAGCGCCTGGCAGGCAGCCCCCACCACACGCATCGACTGCAACTGGTGTTGGGGCGGGCCCTCGGCCCGCTTGCCGCCGCCACCGACATCGGCACCTGAGCAGAAATCGTTGCCAGCACCGGTGACAACGACGCAGCGAATGTCATCTCGCAAACCTAGGCTAGTGAACACCTCACCAAGCTCGGCCCACATAGGGCCAGGCACCGCGTTCTTGACCTGGGGTCGATTGATGGTGACGGTGGCGATACCGTCGGCCTCTGCAACCAGTAGTTCTTCATCCATGCGTTGCACGTTAGTAGGAGGACACCTTGGGGTTCGATCCGAACCGAATTCACCGCCGAAGCCGCTTTGACTACTGGTATGTCGCGGCTGGCGTTGTTGTGGTTGTTCTGCTGCTGCTCTGGGCCTTGTTCGGGTAGGTGACGTGATGGACCTCTGGGACGACGACACCTGCGACACGCGGTTCTTGCAGCCGTACCAAGCCACAAAGACCTACCTCTGCCCGGGCTGCAACCGCGACATCATGCCCGGAACCGGGCACATCGTTGCTGTCCCCCACGGCGCCGAAGACCTGCGCCGGCACTGGCATCGAGGTTGTTGGGATGCCCGCAAGCGCCGCCGGCCGCTGAGCTAGGCCGCCCCTTCGGCAAACACCGGGCTCCGGTCGCAACCTCAGAACGCGTCTTTGCACACATCGATCTCTGACCCACAAACCGCCGCGACATCGAAGCGAACATGGCCGCGGGTGCTGTGTTCGTGCATCCATTGCACCGCCAAACCCCGAATGCGCCGCTGTTTGTTGTGGTCGACATGTTCGGCCGGGTGACCAAAGCGCATGCTGGAACGGGTCTTTACCTCGCAAAACACGAGATCCTTGCCCCGAGCCACGATCAGGTCTAGTTCGCCGTCACGACAACGCCAGTTCGTGTCGAGGATGTCGTACCCGCGCTTGAGGTACCACTGCTCGACTTGGGCTTCGCCCCAGGCACCAAGTGCCTTGTTGTGCATGCCCACGCCAGTGCGAGTTCTCGCGGTCTTGCCCTCGTTGGTTCTGCTCTCGATTTTCTCGCCGTTTTTGATCATTTGGCCAAACTAGTGACGAGCTGTGACAGCTAAGACAGCGATCTCCCGTCAGCTAGTGCCGTGTCTGGGAACGTAGGTGGTGTTGGGGCGGAGATGCTGTGACGTCCGGTAAGGCGCGAGCAGCCGTGGACTCGGTGTCCGGAATGGAGGTTGTGCGTACGCAGCCGGTGGCGGAGAAGGCTCGTTCGAACAGCACAAACGTTTCCTGATACAGCACTAGTGTCCTGTCCGGACATTTCGCCACATAATTCGCTGTCGCCTGCCCAGGCCATCTGCGTTGTGCCTTCTCGACGCACGGGTGGCAGTGCGCCTTCGAAGCCATGCCTTGTTGACCAGACCATTCTCCACCGAATTATCCAGCGCTCTAACCGGACAGGACACTAGTCGAGGCAGGTCATGACGGCCTTACCCGTGACATC
>JAUIIS010000385.1 GCA_030431575.1 Acidimicrobiia bacterium
ACCACCGGCGGTGAAATCCACCGCTTTGCCTGCTTCGTGGTTGGAGCTAGCTGGGCGAGCGGTGGGGGGCCAGCAAGCCTCTGACGGTGCGTCGAAGATGAGGTAGTCGGTGGTGCCGCAGTTCTGCATGCGTAGCTCGATCTGATACTCGGTGCTGCGCCACCCCGAGCCGCCCAAGACAATGCCGTCGGCTTCGGCCGCAGCCATCAATGCCTCGAGATTGCCGGCGATGGACCGGTGGATCTCGATGCCGCGCACATTCACGATGTCTTCGGGACGGGCAATGTTGTCCTTGGCGCTGCCGCCGCCTTGGTGGCTGTCATCGACTCGAGCCTTGGCTTGCGCCAGAGCCACCCGGCGAGCGATCTCTTCTTCGCCGCGCCGGATTTCTTCAGAGAGCTGCATGTCAATTGCTGCCAACGCCTCGGCTTCTGCGAGGCGTCGATCAAGACGCTGTGACACCTTGCCCAGTACCTCGGCCTGGGTGTCCAATGCTTGCTCGGCAGCGAGCGCGAGTTCGGCAACGTTGTCTCGTTCCGCGGTTGCCGCTGCGGCCAGGTCGGCAGAGCGCCGGTAGGCGTCGGTGAGGTCTGCTTCGACTACTCGCAGCTGGTCTTGAAGCGAAGCAATGTCTCTGCTGACAAACTCGACCAAACCTTGCTGCATCGACCAGCCCACGGGGTCTTCGGCGGTCAGAATCGAGCCTTGTCGAGCTTCCATCCCCCCGATGTAGTGATCAACAACGCCGGCTACCAGGGCGTCCTGTAAAGCATCCTGTTCCGCCTCGAGTTCGCTGATGCGTTCGCTTAGCAAGCCGAGCTCGTATTCGGTGGAGGCCACCGTGCCCTCGGCGGTTTCGAGGCGTGAGGTGACCACCGAAATCGTGACGTTCAAGACGTCCAGCTGGCTGACTAGCTCATCGGCCTCGCCATTGAGCGCGTCGATGCGGCTGGCCACGGCGTCTGCGTCTTCGCGGACCGATTCTCGCTCGGCGCGTGCGGCATCGACCTCTGCTTGGGTCTGCGCGGTCACCTGGGTGCCCCCAACGCCAACCAGACCCAAGGTGAGCGCCAGCGCGACGGCGCTCGAGAGTCGGGAACGGCCAAAGCGTGACTGTTCAGCCAAGTCAGGTGTGGAGGATGGTTTGGCAGTAGGGGATTGGGGGGTCCGAGGGTGTGAACTCACGAAAGCTCCGGCGCGGGCGGGTGAACAAGAACCCGCGGAACCACGTCAAAAGAGACAGAGGTGCCCGACCCCGCAGAAACTCTAGCCGCGGTGGGGCCTCACAAGATAGACCCTCGTCAAAACCGGATTCTGACCCGGCGAACTACTCGGCGGGGGCAGATCTATTCGGCAGGGGCAAGGTCGAAGCCAACCACTACCAGGATCTCGGCAGCTCCAAGGTCCTCGACCGGGGGGTCGGTGGGCATCAACAGAATTCCTGCGCCCGGAAGGCCAAGTTCGGCAGCGATGAGCGCCGCCTGAGGCTCAGACCCCAACGCCGCAAAGATGGCTGTGGTGTCCAGAGGCGGGCCGGTGCTATCCACCGGCTGAAGCATCGAATACCCAAAGGCAGTTTCGATCTGCGCGGTGACCGAACCAGCCAGCCCCACAACCCCAGTGCTGTTGGCGACACGCACCTGCACCGTTGCCGGGTCCCGGCCACCAATCGGTGTTGCTGTGGGAACGGCGGTTGGGATGGCTTCTGGGTCAACCGTGGGCTGCGGGGTAGGGGTATTTTGGGTGGGTTCGTCGCCGGCGCTGATGCTGGGGCTGTCATAGCCAAACTGCAACAACGCGGCGCCGATAATGAGCGCTACGCCTAGTAAAGCCAGTTGTTTTCCCACACCGGTCATGGCATCCCCTGGAGGGTCGAGTGAAACCGAGTCTCCAAAGCCTAAGCCACCACGGCTGCACAGGTGGTGTTCGTTAAGCACCACGCCAACATGTGAGCTACGTTTCGACATGCGCGGCGCGTTCACTAGTGCGTCGCCTGTCTACAGGAGGGTCCATGGCGACCGACGGGAAGATAGAACGACTACGTAGGGCTCCGCTGTTTTCGGGGTGCAGCGACAAGGCGCTCAGCGCTTTGGCCAGTGCCGTCGACGGCGTGACCGTCGAGGCTGGCCGCACGCTTATTCGTGAACGCGCTGTCAGCCACGAGGCCTACCTCATCGAGGAAGGCGTCGCCGAAGTACTTGTTGGCGACGAAATCGTGGCCGAGATCCCTGCTGGTGAGCTTGTGGGCGAGGTGTCGCTGCTCACCCGTGACGTGTCATCGGCAACCGTGCGAGCGAAGACCGACATGTCGGTGCTCGTCATCCCGCACAACCGTTTCGATCAGGTTGCACGCGAGGCCCCCGAGATCGGCATGGAAATGGCCCGAGACCTGGCTCGCCGTCTCAAAGAGACCGACGCCAAGCTGCACTAACCGCTGGCTCGTGAGACCCTGCAATCATTTGGGGGCCCAGCGGCCTACGAAGCGAGATCTCTTTCGCCAATAACCGTGCGCTGTGTGCCCTCAGGGGTTACTTCGGTTTGGACCAGCACGATGCTCCGCGCCTGGAAGCTGGTCGAGATGGGGGCGCCAAGAACTGGCACGATGGCCGGGTCGCGTAGCGGTGCGCCCTTGAGACGCGCCAATGTGAGATGGCCCTCGAAGTCTCGCTCGGGCTGAGGCTCACCGACCCCAGCGAAAGCAGCGGCAGTGGTGGCAGCGAGACCGTCTAACCCTGTGGCCGGAATCATGACCACTCGCGGCCCAAGCAACGACACCTCTGGCCCCAAATGGACCTCGGCCTCCGAAGCGTCAACGCCCTCCAGTGCGGCAAGCGCTGCATTGGGCTCGGTGAGTCCAAGGAACTTCAGTGTGATGTGCCATTGGTCCCGCTTGGTGTAGCGCACACCTCGCTGGGCCTTCGTTGGGAGTTCGTCGATGAGATGGATGACCTCGGCTGGTGGCAGCACAGCCACATAGAGCTGGAGCTCGGTCATCGTCGGCGGCCATTCAGTGGTGCACGGTTTGCAGTCAGTGGAACATCTCCCGGGAATCTTGCGGGGTGAGAACCCCACCTGACACGCTAGACCGCTCCCGCCGCGTCGCGAGCCAGCGTGTCGGGGCTTACGACGAGGAATCTTGAACAGATCCAGTTTTGGTCGCGTCCTATGCTTGTGAGCGAACAAAGGATCAGTGATGTCAATTATCTTTCGGCCATCGAAGCGCAACCGTGTGGCCAGGGGGCTAGTGTGCGGTGCCCTAGTCGTCGCGCTGGGTCTTAGTGGCATTGGGACAGCGGTGGCGGACCCAGGGGACCCAGGCGAGCCGCTGATCATCGGTGGTGCCGAACTGATCCAAAGTGATGCGGGTTGGCAACAGGCCGAGTCCAATCCAAACCTCAACTCCGCTTCCGT
>JAUIIS010000386.1 GCA_030431575.1 Acidimicrobiia bacterium
TCGACATCGATCGCATGGGCTTGAGCCTAGCCACCACACCTGTCGCCGTTCTTCGGATGGCGCCGCTTTGTGGGGCTCCGCTCCTACGTTGTCTCGGGTGCAAGCTTCCATGGGCTGTTTTGGCTGAAGAAGTCAGGGGTTTGTGGCTGGTTTGGTCGGGGTGGGATCGGGAATGTCACACCCTGGTGGGATGATGTTGGTATGGGATTCGGGGCAGCGGTAGACGACCTGAGCGAGGCCGAGGGTCAGGGTCAGGGTCAGGGTCAGGGTGATGTTGGCGAGCGTGGTGACGGCGGCGCCGGGCATGGTGATGGGCATGGTGATGGGGTTGTGGTGTCGGAGTTGCGTGCGGGGTTGTTGGGTGAGTTGGAGCGGTTTGTGCATCAGGCCAGCCGTCGTGGCGGTGTGCGCCGCCGGACCGCTGAACCCGATCCTGACCCGCTAGCGGCCGGGCGGGAGGTGCCGGTTGAGGTTGGGTCGGCCGTGCGCGCGTTGGATGAGCTTCAGGGGTTGCTTGCGTTGGGTTGTGGTGGCGATGCGGCTCAGGTGTTGGGTTGGGTGGCGCAGATCAGGGCTATGGCCGAAGCCGCTGAGGCTGCAGCTGTGCAGCATCTGTTGCGCACGAGGGCTGACGTGAATGCGGGGTTTCGTAACCCGACGTCCGCGGTGAAAACGATTTGTAAGGCCCCGCACGGCCAAGCCTCGGGCCTGGTGGGGGCCGCCACCCGGGTTGGGGATATGCCGTTGACTCGTGCGGCGTGGGCCGAAGGCTCGATCAGCAAAGCTCATGTCGAACGCTTGTGTAGCGCCGCGGGTAGCGGGCGCTTGCACCTGTTCGTTCAGGCTGAAACGTGGTTGGTTGAGGCCGCGTTGCGGCTGCCGTTTACCAAGTTCTGTAACGTGGTGGCCCATTTCGAGTTGGGGTGTGAACCCGACATCGAAGACGCCGCGAAACGCGAACACGCTAAACGCAGCGCCGAAATGCGCCGGTCCCGACGCGAACGCGGCGGCGGCACCCTCAATGCCACCTTCGACCCCGTCGGATTCAGTGCGTTCCATAAGGTCCTGCGAACTATCGAACGCGAACTGTTCGACGCCGATTGGGCCGACGCCACCGCAAAATACGGTGAAGGTAACGTCACCTTGGCCCGGCTTGGCCGCACCGCTACCCAACGCCGAGCCGACGCCCTGGTCGAAATGGCGGCCCGGGCTGCAGCTGTGCCCGCAGGGGCCCGCAAACCGGCCCCTATGGTTGTTATCCATATCGCGCACGACGTGTTCGAAGCAGAACTCAAACGACGCGTCGGCGCCGACTTCAGCTACCCGCCACATTTCACCGCCGAACTCGACGATGGCACCCCCATCAGCCCCGGCGAAGCACTCGCCTTAGCGGTTGAGGGCGAAATCCGGCGCCTCATCTACGACGGGCCCGGCATTCGCACCCAATACGGGCGCACCAAACGCTTCGCACCCCAGGCGCTCAAAGAAATGATCGAAGCCCGAGACCGTGAATGCCAAGCACCCGGATGCGACACCCCCGCCTGGGAATGCGACACCGACCACATCATCGACTGGCAATACCTCGGCCAAACCAACGGCGACGAACTCGAAGCCAAATGCCGCTGGCACAACCGAGTCAAAGACAACTACCACACCACAACAGACCCGGTCACCAACCAAGCCACATGGACCCGAAAACAACCACTCAACCAACGCCGAGAATAGACACCGGTTTGGGTGTGTAAGACTTCGACTATGACGTTCAAGCTTTCTGTATTGGACCAAACACCAGTGCCTGCTGGCTACTCGCCCGGTGACGCGCTGCGGAACAGCATCGACCTTGCCCGCGCCTGCGATCGGATGGGCTTCCATCGGTACTGGGTGGCCGAACACCACAACATGGAGGGGCTCGCCGGCTCGAGTCCCGAGATCCTCATCGGGCACATCGCCGAGAACACCGAACGCATACGCGTGGGCAGCGGCGGTGTGATGCTTACCCACTATGCGCCCCTGAAGGTTGCCGAGAACTTCCAAGTGCTCCAGGCCCTGCACCCGGGGCGAATCGACCTCGGACTGGGGCGTGCCCCAGGCTCGGACCAGGCCACAGCCCGAGCGTTGGCTCGAGGTGGCCAACAGCTCAGCGTTGAGTACTACCCCACCATGGTGCAAGAGCTCCGCCAGCTGCTCCATAGAACCGTGCCTCAAGACGGGCCCCTGTCGGGTATCAACGCCCGGCCTTACACCGACCTGGCGCCCGAGCTCTGGCTTCTGGCTTCTAGCCAAGACTCTGCCGCAATCGCAGCACACTTCGGATTGCCGCTGAGCTGGGCGCACTTCATCAACGCAGAGGGCGCGCCTATCTGTACCGCCTATCGCGAACAGTTCAAGCCCAGCGAAAAAGTCCGTGAACCGCAGCTATCTGTGGGTGTTGCCATCTTGTGCGCCGAGACCAACGAGGCCGCCGAGCAACTGGCCACCAGTCTGAAGATCTGGCGGTCCACGGGTCGTCGAGGTGGCATCCCCCGGCCTGGCGACACCGACCCAAGCCGGTTCCCGGTGACCGACATGACCCGACCCGAGTCACCCATGATCGTCGGAGACCCCAGCACAGTAAAACGCAAGCTGGATGCCGTCGTCGAGAGCTACGAGGCCGACGAAGCCGTTGTGGTGTCCATCTGCCACGACCACGCGGCGCGGGTCAGGTCCTACGAGCTGTTGGCCGAGGTGCTCGATGGCAACTGAGGGCTGGTACACCTAGTGCCATGGCGCTGACTCGGTTTCGGCGCCTCCTGTGGTGCTCATTTGGGTCGGACTTCCAGCTCAATGGCATGGCTGAGATTGGCCACAACCGAGACCTCGTCGCCGTCTTGCAGACGCGTGCGATGTTCTAGCGCTACCTCTGTGCCGTCGTCGAGTCGGCAGGTCAACAGCCAGGTGTCACCGCGGTAGCGGGATGCAATCACGGTGGCCGCGACTCCCCCTTCGGCCAGCTCGAAGTCGCTCGGGCGAACGAGAACCGCTGCCCGGCTACCGCCCGAAACGCCAACGGTGACTGCCCCAAACGGGGTTAGGAGTTGTTGGTTGTGATCTGCCGGTCCCAACAGCACCGTCTCGATGCCAAGGGCTTCAGCGGTCTGGACGTTGCCCGGCGATTGCAGGAGGTCTGGCACCATGCCATCGGCAACGAGGCGGCCGTATGACATCAGGACGAGGCGATCGGCAATGCTGATGGCTTCGTCGTGGTCGTGGGTGACATGGATTGCGGTTATGCCGAGGGTGGCGATAATGCTGCGGATTTCGCCGAGCAGATGCTCGCGCAATGCTCGGTCGAGGGATCCGAGCGGCTCGTCTAGCAGGAGAAGGGCAGGTTCTGGGGCCAGCGCCCGGGCCAAGGCAACACGT
>JAUIIS010000387.1 GCA_030431575.1 Acidimicrobiia bacterium
GCAGATCGCCGAACGCCTCGATCGCTACGGCTCATCGGACTGGGACGCCAACATCGACACAGTGCGCCAGACCATTGGCGAAATCTCCGCCGATCTCAGAGAGGTCGATGGCGGCGCCGACGAGGAAGAAGACAACTAGCGCTAGCCCGCACCACTGGTGCCGGTGCGGTTCTAGCGCATTGCCGCTTTGAGCGCTGGCGCAAGGTTGCCGTTATTGGCGACCACCACGTTGCCCACACCGGCAAGCGTGGCAAGGCCGCGAAGCTCTTGACTGGCACGTTCGGCAACTTCGGCTGGGTCGGCGCTGTCTTCCACAAATGAGCCTCGCACTTCAAGCACGCCGTCCGCCCGATTGGTTTTGATGTCGAACCGGCCAACGAGCGTGTCGTCCATGAGGAATGGCAACACGTAGTACCCAAAGACTCTCTTGTCCTTGGGCACGTAGATCTCGATGCGGTAGTAGAAATCGAACAACGCCAGCGCCCGGTCCCGGTTCCAGCAGACCGGATCAAAGGGTGACAGCAGCGCCTGGGCCGAGATCTTTCGCGGCATCTTCGCATCGGGGTGCATGAACGCGGGTTTCTTCCACCCCTCAATCTGTGTGGGGACGAGCTGGCCGTCTTCGACCAGTTCGGGGATCAGCGCCTTTGCCTCCACTTTGGGCAGCCTGAAGTAGTCGACAAGGCAGTCGGCGGTGCCCACACCATGCGCCGCTGCGCTTTGCACCAACAAGGCCTTCATCGCGTCTGCGTCGGTGGGGGTTGGTTGTGCCAGCACCGCAGGCGGCACGATCCGCTCGAATAGGTCGAACTCTTTCTCAAACGACAAGGTGCGCCGAACCCCGATAGCGCCGATCCGAAACAGCCAGTCCAGCGCCAGCTGCCCCAGGGAACGAGAACCCCACCATTCGCCGTCGCGAGGGCGGGCGTCTTCGAGCTCAGATGTCAGCATCGGGCCCTTTTCGGCCACCTGGTCGAGTACGGCCTGCACGTACCCGGGCTCCTTCTTAGCCACCTTGACAAGCCCTTGCCAGGTCTTGCCTTGCCGAGCGCGTTCTTTGTGCCACCGCAACAGCGGCTCGGTGGCGACCGGTAGCAGCGATGCCTCATGCGCCCATGCCTCGAACCACTCGCCGTGGCCGTAGCCGGTTTCGTCGAACAGCTCGGCCCGGTACGGGCCCAGGCGCGAGAAGAACGGCATGTACTGGGTCCGCATCACCACCGGCACCGAATCGAGCTGAATGAGTTTGAGACGGTCCATGACCTTGCGCATGTGTCGGCGGTCGACGCGCCCGGGCGGCCGCGAGTCGGCGAAACCTTGCGCTCCTAAGGCAATTCGGCGGGCCTGATTCAGCGAAAGCTCGTTCACCCCGAAGACCCTACGGCAGAGCCAAGGAGCCGTCAGGTGCCACCACGGCCAGCCCATCGGCGACCAGGGTTTGCGCCACCCGGTTCGCTCGCTCTGGGTCGTCGGGCCAACCAGCGGCCGCTGCCAGCTCCGCCGGGTCGAGGCTGCCTTGGCGGAGCGCAGCAACCAGGAGGCCTCTGCCCTGACGGTCAGAACCAGCGAAACGCGACTGACGCGCTGGTGGTGTGGCCGGGTCTGGCCCAACGCCGGCCCAACCACAGTGCGTCTCCACCGGACACTGCGCGCACTGCACCGACCGAGATCCACAGACACTGGACCCCAAGTCAAACAACCCCTGCGTCCAGGCCCACGCCTGGCCCTCGGGCACGAAGTTGTCGGCAGCTTCTTGCTGTTCGGCGGGACTCATCGACCTTGCCTGCCACCGGGCCAGAATGCGTGCCACGTTGGTATCTACGACACCACAGTCTTGTTCATAGGCAAACACCATGATGGCGCGAGCCGTGTAGGGGCCAATACCGGGCAGGGCCAGCCATGCATCGACAGTCGTCGGGAGCTCGCCGCCGAGGCGTTCCACAATCAGCTGTGCCGAACGATGGAGATTGATGGCGCGCCGGTTGTATCCGAGCCCAGCCCAGGCCTCGACCACCGCTCCCGCAGAGGCGCCGGCGCACGCAGCGGGGTCGGGAAATCGCTCGAGGAACGCCAGATACTTAGGGACTACACGGTCGACCTGGGTTTGCTGAAGCATCAGCTCGGAGACCAGAATGGCCCATGGATCCCGGGTGGAACGCCAAGGCAAGTCCCGGCGATTCTGCTCGGCCCACGCCAGCAGGTCGTGTTGTAACTCGCTCAGCTCCACGGCGTCTGCCCTGCTTCGAGCGGCGTTGGACAGCCGCCAAGATGCAGCGGCCCGGTGAGCGCCGAGATTTGGTTGGGCTGAGGCAGAGAAATCGGCTCCACGGCTGGCAGACTAGGCCCCATGATTGGTGTGCGCGTAGCCAGGAAGCTTGTTCTGTGTGCTCTCGCCCTGGGCCTTGTGGGCACCGTAGGCCTTGCGACGACGACACCAGAGCCGCTGACAGCCAACGCCTTTGCACAAGAGCAACCAACCGAGGCCCCAGTCGAGATACGCGACGCCGATAGCCCCGTGGGTGAAATCATCCCGCGCCCCAACTCTGGCGTTGCTCCACAGAACCCAGGAGACCGAGGCGGAGCGCTCCAGTTCCTCATACTTGGGCTGATGCTGGGCTTCATGGCCATCGCGTTCTTCTCGGTACGTCGCGCCATGAAGAAGGCTCGCGCCGCCAACCCCGGCATCGACAGCTGAGACCGCTTGAGGCGAGCTAGCCGTCCGCTTGCTCGAGGAGCGGCCGCCACATGGGAACCTCGACGCCCCGTCGTTGCACCACTTCCATCGTGTCGTCGATGACGCTCTGGTACAGCGAGGCAACGTCGTCGCCAAGTTCATCGCCGCTGCCAGCCTCAAGCGCCTGGGGTAGCGGCACGATGGTGTAATCCGAGCGGTCGGCCCGAGTGGGCACCACCGACAGCCCCACCACCTGCCAGGTGTCAGCCACTAACTCAACATCGACTGCGGCGATGATGCCGTTCTGTGAGGCTGCGGGACAGCAGTTGGCAGACTGGTTGGACAAGAAGTTGCCCAGGCCGTAGATGACGTATTTGCCGTTGACCACATCGACTGGCTGCACCACGTGCACGTGCGCGCCAACGATGAGATCAATGTCTGGTGATGCCGTAAAGGCTTCAGCTTGTTCGATCTGGACCGCTGAAGGGTCGACTTGATACTCGTTGCCCCATTGAATACTCAGCACCACCAGGTCTGCACCCGCGGCCTTCGCCGCCGCAGCATCGGCCAGCACTGCATCGACTTCGGTGACATTCACAAGGAACGGCTGATCCTGGGGCAACACAAAGCCGTTCAGACCGTAGGTGTAGGACAGGTGGCCAATGGTGAGCTCGCCCAGTTGATAGAGGCGAGGTGTGTCGCGCTCTTCGGCTGCGCG
>JAUIIS010000388.1 GCA_030431575.1 Acidimicrobiia bacterium
TGCGAACCGATCCCGGCCACTGACCGGACATAGACTCGGTGATGACGGCCCGATCGGCACCCTCATGAAGCTCCTGATCATCGAAGACGACAAGAAGATCGCCACTACGGTCAAGCGCGGCCTTGAGGGGGAGGGCTTCACCGTCGACATCGCGTTCGATGGCACCGATGGGCTCTGGCAGGCGCGCGAGGGTGCCTACGACGCTTTGATCGTCGATCTGATGCTCCCTGGCCTCAATGGGTTCAAGATCTGCGCCCAGCTTCGTGAGGACAACAACTGGACGCCGATCCTCGTGCTCACCGCCAAAGACGGTGAGTACGACGAGACCGAAGCACTCGACACCGGCGCCGACGACTACCTCACGAAGCCCTTCTCGTTCCCGATCCTCGTCGCCCGGCTCCGCGCCTTGCTGCGTCGCACCTCTGGCAGCAACCCCAGCCCGCTCTCGGCGGGTGATCTTCGCATCGACCCTGGGCAACGCAAGGCGTGGCGGGGCGATGTCGAGATCGAGTTGACCGCTCGCCAGTTCGACGTGCTCGAGTTCTTGGTGCGCCGGGCCGGCCAAGTGTTGGGCAAGGACGAGATCCTGGCCGGAGTTTGGGAATACGACTTCGATGGCGACCCGAACATCGTCGAGGTGTATGTGCGCCGCCTCCGGACCCGCATCGACGAACCATTCGGCCGGGCGGCCATCGAAACGGTCCGCGGTGCGGGCTACCGGCTCGCCACGGACGGCGGCTGACCGGTCGCCTCTATGCCACGACGACATCGGTTCGGGTCATTGCGGTTTCGGCTCACCGCTATCGCAACTGCGGTCGTTGCGATCGTGCTCGCCACGACCGCAGTTGCGCTGGTCACGACCCAGGAGCGCCAGTTGACCGAAAACCTCGACGCCTCGCTCGAACAACGAGCCGACACGCTCGCCGCACAGTTCGACGACGAACTGCCAGACGCACCGCTGAACACCAACGACGAGGATCGCGCCGTACAGCTCGTCGCAGTCGATGGCAGCATCCTCGCCGCAAGCTCCAACCTCGTCGGCGAATCCGCCCTGACCGGGCTCGTATCGCCCAACACGATCGAGATGGTCGCGACCCGCGACGATCTGCCGCTCGAAGACGACACCTATCGAGTCCTCTCACGGCGCATCGACACACCAGCCGGCTCGGCGACTTTGCATGTCGCGGAAAACAGCGATGACCTCAACGAGGCCATCACCAGGCTCATCGCCACACTCGCCGTCGCGCTCCCGCTCGTCGTGGCGCTGCTCGCTGCGCTGACCTGGTGGCTCACCGGGCGCACCCTGGCGCCCGTTGATGCCATCCGCTCAGAGGTCGACGCCATCTCCGCCGCCAACTCCCACCACCGAGTGCCGGTCCCCGGCCATCACGACGAGATCAGTCGCCTCGCCACAACGATGAACCGCATGCTCGATCGCCTCGACGACGCCGCCGATCGACAACGCCGCTTCGTCGCCGACGCGGCCCACGAACTCCGCACACCCCTCACCCGCATCCGCACCGACGTCGAGGTCGACCTGGCCCAACCCGACTCGGCCGACCCGAACGCCACCAACACAGAGGTCCGTGACGAGGTCGTGGGCCTCCAGCACTTGATCGATGACCTACTCCATCTCGCCCGCGCTGATGCTGGCCACTCCGTCGCCAAACGTCGCCCGATCGATCTCGACGACATCGTCCTGGCCGAGATCCGCTCGCAGCGTGCCCTCACCAACACCAACATCGACGCGTCCGGGGTGTCCGCCGCGCATCTGGACGGGAACCCCGACCACCTGTCCCGCGCCTTCCGGAACCTGCTCTCGAACGCCCTCCGCCACGCCGAAGACCTCGTGACCGTCACGCTGAGCGAACGATCCGACACGATCGAACTCGCTGTTACCGATGACGGCCCCGGTGTTCCTGCCGGGCATCACGACCGGATCTTCGAGCGGTTCGCACGCGTCGACGATGCCCGAACCCGTACGGACGGCGGTACCGGCCTTGGACTCGCAATCACCAAAGACATCGTCGAAGAGCACGGAGGGACTGTGCGTTACGACGCGCAGTCGACCACTGGTGCCCGCTTCGTCGTAACGCTCCCCAAAATGCCAGGAGCCAAGGCTCAGACTCCGGATCCGTAGCCGTGGCAGCCGGCCGTCCACTTGGACCTCCACCGCTTGATCTTCTCAAGATCTTCTCAGGAGGGTCTGACAACAGAAGAGCCACCCCGAAAGGTGGCTCTGAACTGCATTTGGTTTGCGCGCTCGGAGGGACTCGAACCCCCAACCTTCTGATCCGTAGTCAGATGCTCTATCCAATTGAGCCACGAGCGCTCTTGGCCTTGCGGCCGAGAGCCGAGTCTAGCGCCGCTTCTGCGAAGCGCTACCTATTTCTGGGGATCCATTGAACTCTGTCCATCGGTGCCGATAGGTCCCGGTGATTGTGATCTCTAGAAGGGACCGCTGCGTTGACTGACATGGACGTCGACAACCTCGTGTCGACTCAAATCGATGCACCAACAACTGGTGCTGAGCTTGACCGCATCCTCAATGACCACTTGGTCACGATGATGTATCAGCCCATTTCTTCGTTGCTGGACGACTCGGTGGTGGGCTACGAAGCCCTTGCGCGTGGGCCCGAAGGCTCACCCCTTGCTACCCCTGCGGCCATGTTTGCTGCCGCCGAAGACGCTGGGCGGGTGCAAGAACTAGACGTTTTGTGCCAGAACCAGGCCGTTGTACAAGCACGCGATGTGCTTCTCAAAAGCGGTCACGCACTCTTTGTCAACGTTGAACCCAACGTTCTGGTCGATGCTGCGCTTGGCCGCGACCTCGATGCTGCAGAACACGTTTCTTCGCTGCTCCGCAACGTGACCTCGGCCTGCCCGGTGGTGCTGGAGATTAGCGATCGTCACATCTATGACAGTCCCGCAGATCTTCTTGCGGTCACGATGTGGACCAGAGCCCAAGGCTTTCGTGTGGCTCTCGACGACGTGGCAGTGGGGACCAAAAACCTAGCCATGCTGCCCCTCATTGAACCCGACGTCATCAAGCTGGCGCGAGGCACTCTTGCCGCCCGGCCAGATGCCGACCTTGGCTTGCTGCTCCGAGTAGTGCGCGGGCAATCCGAACGCACCGGCTGTGCCGTGGTCTGCCAAGGCGTCGAGACGCCCGAAGATCGCGAACTCGCCCTCTCTTTGGGCGCCACCCACGTGCAGGGCTATGGCGTCGGCCTGCCAGAAGAACTTTCCGAAGCTCCCATTCGCATTCGTTCACTGGAGCCGGTGGGCGCCATGTGGGGCGAGCCATGCGAAACCCCGTTTGAGCTTGTGGCTAACTCCTCCCAGGTCCGCAAAGGCAGCGAAGAACTACTCCTCGCGCT